>CAYVXB010000087.1:0-9711 GCA_964454275.1 uncultured Chitinophagaceae bacterium
GAACACAGATTTTCATGATATTCATGAATACATCATGGTAAATCTTGACAATCATAACGATCTGCGTTCTATAAAAAGTATGAGCTTGATCGTATAGATAACAAGGAGATGGAACGCGGATTTTCATGATGTTCATGAATGTATCATGATAAATCTTGACAATCATGACGATCTGCGTTCTATAAAAAAATTACAATGAAACCTAGCTATAAACATTCGGATTTAACGGATAAAATTATTAAAGCGTTTTACACCGTTTATAACAAACTGGGTTATGGCTTTTTAGAAAAAGTATACGAAAATGCATTGCTAATTGAATTAAGAAAAATGAACTTGAATGTAGCGAACCAAATTCCAGTCAAAGTCTATTATGATGGCGTTAATGTTGGAGTATATTTTGCTGATTTGATTGTAAACAATTTAGTAATCATTGAACTAAAAGCCGCTGAAGGCTTAGCAGAAGAGCATGAAGCTCAATTAACAAATTATCTTAAAGCAGCAGAAATCGAAGTAGGATTATTAATCAACTTTGGGAAAACACCTCAATTTAAAAGAAAAGTTTTTAGCAATGAATATAAAATACTTTTATAACTATTAAAATATAATATGCAACATTATACCATGAACCTTACTTTAAAAGTATGGCGTCAAAAAAATCAAACTGAAAAAGGAACATTTGAAACCTATCCAGTAAAAAATATTTCTAGTGAAATGTCTTTTTTAGAAATGTTTGATGTATTAAATGAACAATTAATTGTAGAAGGCAAAGACCCTATTACATTTGATCATGATTGTAGAGAAGGCATTTGTGGGGCCTGCTCTATGTATATTAATGGCAAACCACACGGACCATGGCAAGCCAATACTACCTGCCAATTACACATGAGGGCTTTTAAAGATGGAGATACCATTGTTGTAGAACCCTGGCGTGCAAAGGCTTTTCCAGTTATTAAAGATTTAATGGTTGATCGATCTGCATTTGATAGAATTATTCAAGCAGGCGGATATATTTCTGTTAATACAGGTAATGCAGTAGATGCAAATACATTACCTATCGAAAAAGATAAAAGTGATAACGCCTTTGCAGCAGCAGCTTGTATAGGTTGTGGCGCTTGTGTAGCCGCATGTAAAAACAGTTCTGCGATGTTATTTGTTTCTGCAAAAGTTTCTCACTTAGCCCTATTACCACAAGGTGTTCCAGAACAGAAAACTAGAGCAATGAATATGATTACACAAATGGATAAAGAAGGCTTTGGCTCATGTACCAATACCGGCGCTTGTGAAGCCACTTGCCCTAAAGAAATTTCACTCAGTAATATTGCCAGATTAAATCAAGAATATATAAAAGCAAGTTTAATAGCAGAAAAATAAAGCATTTATAATAGCAATGTTTTAAATATAAAAGCTGTTTTATGTATAAAGCAGCTTTTATTATTTTATTATGGCAAATACTTTTTTTCATTTTAAAAAATTTACAATACACCAAGACAAATGTGCGATGAAAGTATGTACAGATGCGTGCATATTTGGGGCATGGGTAGCAGATAAAATTAAAAATGAGGCATTACCCATTAAGAATGTATTAGACATTGGAACAGGAACAGGGTTGCTTTCCTTAATGGTTGCACAAAAAAATGCTACTGCCATTATTGATGCAGTAGAGATTGATAAAGACGCAGCACAACAAGCAAAAGAAAATTTTGAGACTTCACCATGGAAAGAAAGATTAACTATTTATAATACTTCTATTCAGGAATTTAATTTATCCAATCATACGTATTATGATATTATCATATCTAATCCACCTTTCTTTGAAAACGACTTAAAAAGCAATGATGCAAAAAGAAACATCGCATTACATAGTAAAAATTTAAATATGGAAGAGCTTTTCCAATACGCTTCATATCATACAAATGATAAAGGTTTTTTTGCTATACTAGTCCCTCATCACCGTTGCAATCATGTAGAGCAAATAGCTGCTAATACTATGTTTTACCTTAATCAAAAAGTTGTAGTCAAGCAAACAGCCAACCACAACTATTTTAGAAGCATGTTATTTTTTTCAAAACAAAAAACAACCTTCAACACTTCAAAAATTACTATTCACAATGAAAATAGAGTGTATAGCCCTAACTTCATTGAATTGTTAAAAGATTACTATCTTAACTTTTAAAGTTTACTCGTATCAATGGGCGCTTTATATTTGTGTCATATATAATAAACATTAATATTGTTAAAAGAACTCATCATATCCATCCAATCCTATCGCCAAGCGCATCAATTTATTAAACAACATAAATTGTGGAATTGGATTGTGTTACCCGGGATCATATATACTATTCTATTCACTGTGAGTATGTATTTTTTTGGCAAATCTGCTTTTTATTTTATTGATTATATAAATACAGTCACCGGTTTAAAAACTTGGTTACAGCAAATGCAAGGTGAAGATTGGTGGGGCTTCTTTTTTGCATTTCAAGGTATTACAGTTTGGCTCATGTTAATACTCATATATTTTTCTTTGTTTAAACATATATGGTTTATTGTTGGTGCATACATATTTAATTACTTAAGCAACAAAACATCTTCTATTATTGAACAAAAGCCATATACATTTACCCCAAAGCAATTGTTGAATGATACTTTTCGGAGCATGCAATTATCCTTACGCAACGGTTTTTGGCAGCTAGTATATGCTATTGCACTGTTTATATTAGCATTGATACCTATTATTGGATGGATTGCTCCACTTATTGCATTAACAATTGAATGCTACTACTTTGGCTTTTCTATGCTAAACTGTAGTTTAGAACGTAAACATGTATCCGTATCTAACAGCATTGACTTTGTTCACAAACACAGAGGACTTGCTATTGGCAATGGAATGATCTTTTACATCATGCACCTTGCCGTTGTAATAGGCTGGTTTTTAGCACCCGCTTATGCCGTTATTGCAGCTACATTAAGCTTACACGAACAAAAGAAAAATGCATAAAATATCTACAGCGCATCTATATCTTATTCCCACGCCCTTACATGAGGAGGCCTTATCTACCTTGCCTACTTATGTAATAAATAGTATTAAACAGTGTGAGGTATGGTTTGTAGAAAATGAACGATCAGCACGTCGATTTCTTAAACAAGTTTGGAAAGAGATCATTATCGATCATTATAAATGGCACGTTATCCACAAAGCTGAGGCTGAGGTAGCTCAACATTTTAAACAATACATAAAAGAAGGAAAACATATTGGAATATTAAGTGAAGCTGGCTGTCCAGGCATTGCAGATCCAGGTCAACATCTAGTGGCAATTGCACAAGAAATGCAAGCTATTATACATCCTTTAGTGGGACCAAGTTCTATACTATTAGCTTTAATGGCAAGCGGTATGAATGGTCAACAATTTCAGTTTCACGGATATTTACCTATCGATAGTATAGAAAGAAAAAAGAAACTAAAAGAATTAGAACAAGATTCAATTAAACGACATTGCACACAACTATTTATTGAAACACCTTATAGAAATAATGCTTTGTTGAATGATATTGTAAGCACTTGCCATTCCAATACTAAATTGTGTATAGCTGTTGCATTAACAAGCCCTACTGAAAGGGTTATAACAAAAACCATAGCACAATGGAAAGATGGTTTGCCTGATTTGCATAAGGTACCCAGTATCTTTTTAATTTCTGCATAAGTTATACATGATTTTATATAATTTTTTATCATGTAAAGAAAATTGTATTTTTTATATATGATAAATATTTTAGCAAAATCAATTTTTAAACCGTTAATACCCATTTTGGAACTAACTGCATTTTTCTTTAAATTGAGCATAGGTTTTAATATTGTTTTATCTAATCTGCCTTATACATGATATAACAATACTATTCAAATGGAATTCATTTATACAAATCAAAAGATTGACAAAACTGAATTTGCTAGTTTTCTCAAACAATTATTTCCAAGTTTATCTATATTTTATTGGGATTTTATAAGTGAGCCTCCATTTAGCTTTGACAGTAACAACCCACAGCATATAGTTTTTAATAGTGAATTTGATAGTGAGAAACTTGAATTTGGCTTCCAACTGTGCATCTGCAGAACCCCAGAAGAAAATGCAGAAGAAAGAGCCTTATATATTGCAGAAAATTTGTCAAGAACTTTTAATATAAAAGTGCTTGTTCCTTTTACAGATCTCAACAATAAAAACTATCCTTATTTAGATATTCTATTTGAAAATGGGAAAACTTATCTTGCTGATGATTGCGATACAAGCTTTGCGGATAATAGTGAGGGGTTAATTAAAATTATAAAAGAATATAATATTCCAAGTTATAAATTTGATACTCAAGGAAATAAAATTAAATAAACTATTATTACCTACTTTTTCTCATGTAAAGAAGTTTTATATGAGGTATCCATCATGCATAAATAATTGTAATTTCTTTAATGGACAAATTATTAAATAATTTGTCCATTAAAGAGGCTTATCTTCCCCCTGTTTTTATAGGATAAAAACCTATCAACATGCAAAAAGAAATTTCAATAAAAATAAAGCCCCATGAGGCTTTAAACAACAGCGCTATCCATCAATACTTGGCAATAGTACTAGGTAAAATTGAACATAATATTACAGGCTTTTACAAACTCAAGCAAAGCATTGATGCCAGAAGTAGGCAACAAGTATGGATCAATGTAACATTAAAAGTTTTTATTGATGAGCCTTACCAACAAAGAACCATTCAACCTATACTTTTTAAAGATGTACGTACCGCAAAGAAAAAGGTTATCATTGTAGGTGCTGGCCCTGCGGGCTTATTTGCAGCATTAAAACTAATAGAACTTGGCATAAAACCCATCATTCTAGAAAGAGGAAAAGATGTACGAGCAAGGCGCAGAGATTTGGCTATTCTAAATAAAGAAGGCATCGTAAACCCTGAAAGCAACTATTGTTTTGGCGAAGGCGGCGCAGGCACCTACAGCGATGGAAAATTATATACTCGTAGTACCAAGCGTGGCGATATTAATAGAATCCTGAATCTCTTTGTGCAATTTGGTGCAACAGAAAATATTCTATATGAAGCGCATCCACATATTGGCACCAATAAATTACCAAACATCATTACGAATATAAGAGAAACATTAATACAACATGGTGCAGAAGTATTATTTGAAAAAAAAGTAGTTGATTTTATAATGGAGGACGATGAGATAAAAGGTATTCAAACAGCGGATGACAATACATTTAAGGCCAATGCTGTTATTCTTGCTACAGGACATAGCGCAAGAGATATATTTGAATTGCTTCATCAAAAAAATATTTTAATTGAACCAAAACCTTTTGCATTAGGTGTACGCATTGAACATCCACAAAATATTATTGATGCTACACAATACCATTGTATCACTCGTGGCGACGAACTACCACCTGCATCTTACAGTTTGGTAGAGCAAGTAAACAATCGTGGCGTATTTAGTTTTTGTATGTGTCCAGGTGGCATCATTGCCCCGGCAGCTACTAATCCTAAGGAGATTGTAGTAAACGGCTGGAGCCCAAGCAAAAGGAATAATCCTTTTGCCAACAGCGGTATAGTAGTAAGTGTGGAATTAGATGACGCATTAAAATATTTACATACCAGAAAAAATAATTCTTTTGATACAAATTCTTCTCCTCTTGCATTGATGTATTTTCAACAAATGGTAGAACAAAATGCATTCATTGCAGGTGGCGGAAAATTAGTCGCCCCTGCTTTACGTATGATTGATTTTTGCAGCGGAAAAATATCTTCTTCCTTACCCGATTGTTCTTATATACCTGGTATTATACCTGCAGATTTTAAAACCATATTACCTTCTTTTATTTATAAAAATGTACAACAAGGATTAAAAGCTTTTGATAAAAAAATGAAAGGGTATTATACCAATGAAGCTGTTGTGGTAGCTACAGAAAGTAGAACATCTTCTCCTGTACGTATACCTAGAGATAGTAATACATTAGAACATCCACAAATAAAAAATTTATATCCTTGTGCTGAAGGCGCTGGTTATGCAGGAGGTATTGTAAGTGCTACTATGGATGGTGAAAGAGTCGCTACTATGATTGCAACAAAAATGAATCCATAAAATATTTATATCATGTATTTGTAACCTTTTTTAGAATACATCACATTTTAAAAAAAATTAATGACAATAAAACAAAAATTTAAAAGTGCCATAAAACGTGGAACAGGCGAAGCACACTTATTAATGCAAAAAAACTCAAAGGTTAATTTTTCGAACGATATCATAAAAGCTGCATTGAAAAATTTATCTTACGACAACCAATCGGAAGGGAGCAGAGCTGTTTACATTTTTGAACTTATTGAACGCTCTAATCAAAAAGAAAAAATCAGGCAAGCTGTATTAAAGGGTCTTGCAACAGAAAAAACTGACTCCTGGGCACTGAATCAGCTTTTTGACATTACAGCACTATGGGCAAAAAAAGGTGATCAAGAAGCTAGAAAAGCTCTTTATAAAAGATTTTATACCAAAGTAATTCAAGGTTCTGAGTGGGTTGGGCAAGATGCAATTATTGAAGTTGACGGCTTAGACGGAATAAAACATATTGCAAAAATAAAAGGTAGAATTATTCAGAATAATCCAGAAGAACTGGAAGACAGTTTTATCATTGATCACTTTCAACAAAAGAACCCAACTATCAACGTTTATAATGAATTAAAAAAATCATCTAAAAATAATCGCTACATAAAAACGTATCTCCATACAATCCTAAAACACAAACATTCAATATCTAACCTCAAAAAAACAAAATACAACTATACATTTTTTACTGATAAAATAAATAGCAAAGCGAATATATATTTATCTTCTGCACGTATAAAAGAATTATCCAAATCTGATGTAATGAATTTGGCAAAGGATTTTTTAAAAGAAACAAATAGGCTTAAGAAAGAAAAATATATGCAAATCTTTAACCACATTAAATTTCCTTACGACTATCACCCCATTTTAAAACTTGCTAAAACTAAAAATAATGGCAAAGGTAGGCTAGTGGAATACGCTTGTGGTGCTTTAAAATACTTTTCAGGGAAGGCAATAAGAAAATTTGCAATAGAAAAACTCAAAAAAACAAGCAACCCCTGTAACTATCTTGACCTCTTGGTATGTAATTACAAAAAGGTCGACAATAAACTATTGGTTTCGATTGCCAAGAAATATAAAAGCGAACATACAATTCATTCTCTAGCTTTGGGATATATAAACATTTATAAAGCAAATGCAACAAAAGAATGTGTTACACCCTTAACAATAATTTATAATAAACTTACTTGTGGGTTGCATCGAAAAGACATCGTAAAAATTATGCTTGACAACAACGTACTTCCTAACAAAATACGTAAGGAGCTAAAATATGACAGCAATGAAGCAATACGTACCCTAGAGGGAAATGAAAGTAATAATCGTAACCAATTATTAATCTAAAATTATCTATAAAAAAAGCGCAATTGAAAACTAAAAAATTGATTTAGAAAATTATTTAATTAATCCCAGGCATTCTTTAATATCTTCAATATATGCTCTATTGTTACTCAATCTTGGCACTTTATGTTGCCCACCCAGTTTACCTTTTCGTTTCATCCATGCGTTAAAACTTCCTCTAGGTAAGAATTGTACAATAGGCATACTTAAAGCAATATTTTTATGGCGCTTAGCTTCATAGTCGCTATTAATATGTTGTAATGCAGTATCTAATTCAATAATAAATTGCTGTAAATCAGCAGGCTCTTTTTCAAATTCAATGAGCCATTCATGTGCACCATTGTGTGCATCACTAAAATAAATAGGTGCTGCAGTATAATCTGCTACAATAGCACTCATACGTTCACATGCTATAGCAATAGCTTTATCTGCATTATCCACAATAACTTCTTCACCAAAAGCATTTATAAAATGTTTTAAGCGACCACTTACTTTTATTTTAAATGGATATAATGAAGTGAACTGAATAGTATCTCCCAATAAATAACGCCAAAGCCCTCCATTGGTGCTTATTACAGGAGCATAGTTTTTATATACCTCTACATCTTTCAATCCAATTGTTACTGGATTATCTTTCCCATATTCTTCCATTGGCATAAACTCATAAAAAATACCATGTTGTAAAAACAATAACATTCCTTCATCTAAAGGGTGATCTTGAGCAGCAAAAAAACCTTCACTCGCATTGTACATTTCTAAATAGTGAATAGGCTTTCCTATCAATTTTATAAATTGTTCTTTATAAGGCGCAAACGAAACACCTCCATGAATATATAATTCTAAATTAGGCCATACTTCATGTAATGTTTTTTTACCTGTTTGTAGAAGAATATGTTTTATTAAAACGAGCATCCAAGTGGGCACGCCCGATAGGGAGGTTACATTTTCATGAATGGTAGAAGATGCTAACTTTTCAATTTTATTTTCCCATTCATCTAATAAAGCAATGGATAATTCTGGGGTGCGTAACCATTGACTGTAGAAAGGTTCATTTTGTAAAAGCACGGCACTTAAATCGCCTGCATATATATCTTCTGATATGTTTGTAATTTGATGACTGCCTCCAATAACTAAGCCTTTACCAGTAAGTAAATCAGATGCAGGAAAATTATTGTAATATAGCGTAAGCACATCCTTAGCTGCTTTGTAATGACAATCTTTTAAACTTTCTTTACTAACAGGAATAAACTTACTTCGATCACTAGTAGTACCACTGCTTTTTGCAAACCATTGCACAGGCGTATTCCATAATACATTTTCCTCCCCTTTTAACATACGCTCTATATAAGGCTTAATATCTTCATATGTATGAATAGGGATGGTGCTTTTAAATTCTTTAATGCTAAATAGTTTATTAAACCTATACTGTCGCCCAAACGCCGTGTATTGTGCAACTGATACTAAATCTTGCAATACCTCCCTTTGAGCAGCTATTGGATGCACTGCCCATTCATCTATTTTCCAATAACGTAACCGTGCAATACGGGATATAGCAGGACTAAGAAGCTTCATAGTAATGAATGAAAATCAATAAAAAAAATAACGAATGATTTCATTTTTATGCAATATTCCATTGCATAAATAATTCATTCATTAAGTACACATCATTAAGTTTTTAAAAGATAATCTTTACGCTTTAATTCGAAATTTCTACCTAAGTATAAGTTACGCACTTGCTCATCTCCAGCTAATTCTTCGGCTGTTCCATGTTTAAAAATTTTTCCATCACTTACTGGTAAATCAGTATCCATTCTCAAAATTACATTAATATTTGATGGAACTTCTTCCACTGATTTAAGTTGTTTCATATTTTTTAATTTTTTTAATTCTTCTAATAAATCTTTCCTCTGCCATAAATATGGCATTTAAAAATTCTTTAGTAACCTCAATATTTTCATCGTCACTTACATAATCAGCTGACAAACATAATATGTTGATATCATCATCTTCTCGGCTTTTTCTGGCTTGTTTTATATTTATCGCCATAGCAGCCCTAACCCCTTCTACTTTGTTTGCTGCCACGCACACTCCAGCTCCAGATCGACAAATCAATATTCCTAATGCATGTTCAGATACTACTTTTTCGCCCAATTCAAAGGCAATATCAGGATAATCATCTTCTGGGTCATAATTCGTACTCAAGTCAGTTACAGCTAGACCACCCTCAC
>CAYVXB010000088.1:0-2585 GCA_964454275.1 uncultured Chitinophagaceae bacterium
TTTTGATAAATAAATATTCTGCTATTTGTTTCCAAACACCCATTATAAAGTTTAATTGTTTTATGTATTAAACAAATGAAGGTCCAATCTTATCCTTTCCTAAAATTCATCAGTATTATTCAATAATCCAGATTGATTAGGATTAATAAGATATGGAGCAATAAAATCTCTAAATTCCTTATACAGAACAAGATTATTACCTTGTTTTGTATCTCCCACATCTGGATACTTCCCAATTTGGATAAAAGTATTTCCATTTGCTAATGACTCTACAAATATCTCACTTGAAAGTTTTGATCTAATATTTTTTATACCGCCTAATGTACTAGTAAGTTCATTTCCTAAAATATTCACCCAATAAACACCTGAAGCTTTTTCACCAATAATAAGTAAAGGCTTTGAAGGAGGCATAATATCAAATCCAGGATAACGCATATGGTAGTTTTTATATGGAATATGATAATTACGCAACGCTGGTGTAGCATAAACATAGCTACACATAAGTAGCTGATTAATATTCTTGATATACTGAACTAATTTTGAAACTTCTAAAGCTTTTACAAATTTGGATGGTAACCAAACATAAAAATAATTCCGTAAGTCTTTAAATTTAGTATCTGGTAATTGTTGGCCCCAATAATAAATTTCAAAGGGATCAAGTTCTGCACTATCACTTAACAAATGAATTCCATCTTCTACATTTCTAGACAATTGAAATGCTTTTATTCGCTCTTCACATCCTTCTGCGTCATATCCTTCACCATCAATATAAAATTTTAATGTATTAGGCTGAATAAATTTTTGTGTTATTTCTATAGCATTGCTAATAGAATCAACAAGCTCAAGATGACTACGATTAATAAAAAAATTTATTAAAAAAGCATCTACTACTGTTGCATCATTTTCTTCAATTCGAATTGTTGGCCAGTACACTTATAAAATTTTTGTATTATTTAATAATAATATTTTGCTTTAATAGCAAAACTATATTCAGTTAATATATTTTCAAGTTTTTTTCTGTTATTACTGCTTTTAGGAATTTTTGCTTCTAACTCCATTTCATACTTATTAATAGCAGTTAATATATTTTCTCTTTGTTGTTCTGGCACTTCTTCTTTTTCTGTTTGCTGCTTTTTCTTTGCTAGACTTTCTTTAGCAATTAATACTACCTCATTTTCTTTATCAAATTGGTTAAATAATTTATCTATTAATAATTCTGGAATAATTTGTTGTGTAGCTAAATCAGCCGAAAGCAATCCTCGAATAGTGTAAAAAACAGTTTTGTACGTAAATTTCTTTTCTTTTTCCATTAAATGAATATTGCCTTTTGCTAAAGACAGATAATGATAATAAAGAGATTTGAAATCAAAATTTACAATAATATCTTTTTGTAGTTGTTGCCAATGAGGAAGGTGATTTATATACACTATATGAGCCCTTATCCATTCAAATACAGTAGGATTACTCTTAGATAATAAAACGAACATTTTATCAATATCATACGATACAAAATCAAAATCGCCATCCATTATTTCAATAATATCTCGATGTTTTTTAAAATCAAAGTATTGTTGTTTAGACTGCAAATGAAATCCTCGTACATCATAATCGCTATCTGGACTGGCTATGCCCCATAATCGGCTACCACTCTCTATATAAAATAGAGGTTGTTCCTCATGTATTTTAAAAATATCTTCTATCTTTTTTTGCATACCCGTTTAATCAGTGTAACGCAGCATTGGCATTATGTACTTTTTTCTTTTTATACCTATAGATTAGCCATTCTACAAATAATATATTGGGTACCCAACCTAACCATGCTACTATTTGATATACATCCATTGGTCGAGGATGGAAAATAAATACCAAGCTCCATTTCCAAGCTCTTAGCGTAATAGCAGAAAAAGTAAGTGCGTAGCTACGCATCATGTAATACTTATGTTCTGTAAACTTTTTTTGTTTAGCTAACTGCCAAGCTTTTGCAGTAGTAAAAAACCACAAAATGCTTAGGGTTATAAATGCTATACGAGAAGGTAGCCCACCATTAGCATACAGCGACATAATAAAAGCGGCCGGACCGGTTATAAACAAAACATCTATTACGTATATTCTCCCAATCCAACGATGGGCTGTTTTATATTGCTTTAAGAACCATTTTGAAAACTGCGTAAATCCTGCTAGTAGCACAAACATACTGGTGAACACATGTGTAAAAAAAGAGACACGCCATGGAATGATATCGATATAAGATTGCTTTATAGCCAAAAAAGCAGCATCTAGTTTAATGGGCAGATATTGCAACGTTATGCCCAACATTAAAAAACTAAAGAATAATAAACCACCATACAAGAAAATGTTTTTTATTCTTGTATATGTATTATTCTTCAAAATTATGTTTAGCTTAGTAAAAAAATTCATTCTATATGTTTATTAAAAAGCTCTTTTTATGCAGTTTAGTATTAGCTGCCGCGGCTTGTAGCCATCAAGCATCCAACAACGACAGTACAAATGTATCAACTTCTTTTAACGAAGAAGAATTTATACCTCCTACAAATCATGATCGTGTATTTAATTCGAGCTTCTCC
>CAYVXB010000088.1:2595-6646 GCA_964454275.1 uncultured Chitinophagaceae bacterium
TTATTATTGGGTAGGGATGTTTGGAGATGTAAATAAAATTAGTGTAAAAATTCAAGAAATGAAAGAAGATAAAACAGTTACAGGCTTTAGTGTAGCTGCAGGAAACATTCGACCATTTAAAGGCACTTATACCAATACAAACAATAAAATCTTTTCTTTTAGTGTAAAAGAACCTGGCGATGATAAATATGATGGAGCATTTTCATTTACCATTAGCAATAAAATGCTTAAGGGCAATTGGAAACCCTTCGATGCCTCTTCAACAACTCCCAAAACATTTACACTCGTGCCTCGCATATTTAAATATAATCCTAAAGCAGGCGATTCGTACACTTCTGTAAAAATATTAAAAGAGTCAAATGTTAACAACTTAACGAAGGAAGAGTTAAGATATATGCGGAGCGAAATTTATGCCCGACATGGGTATGCTTTTAAAATGAAAGATATTCGCCGTGAGTTTGATTATGTAAGTTGGTATATGCCTGTTAGTGTAGATGTACGGAAAGACCTTACCGATATAGAAAATAAAAACATCGCACTCATTAACCGGTATGAGAAATATGCTAAAGAATACTACGATGATTATGGCAGATAATAATTAAATGCCCGCAATATATTTTGGTGGTAGTTGCTCATACGTTAGCTACCACCTTTATTTTTGTTTGATTATTTTTTTATTCTAAGCTACACTTCTACATAGACTTTAACTTCCCTCCATTTGGCATACCCTCGATTAATAGCTTTATACATACATTTACCGAATTGCTAAAATTGATTGTATGAACAATATAAAAGATACCATAGCTCAAGTTTTTAATATACTACATGACGGAAGCATTGTAAAATGCGCTGTTAATGGTAATGATCTTGAACTAACTATAAAAATGGAATACACAACAAAATTGATTCAGCCTGGTTTTCAACTATTTTATATACTACTCAGCAACTGCTCCAATGTACATTTCTTACCTTGGAAAAAAAATAAGAATGAAACAATCTCCTCTACGAAAGATTTAGAAATCATTACGAATGAATTAGCTATTCTTAACAAAGAAACAGATTTAAATACTATCGAAATTATGTCTCAAGTAGACGGCAGCAGTGATTTAGTGGGAGGCATATTTACTTTTAGCGCATCAAACATTTTAATATTTACAGAAGATAAAAAACAACTATCTGTTGAGAAGTTGCAAAAAATTGCAGAACAATACTGGAAAAACAGTAGAAGTTAGCATAATAGGTATCTTCTTTCTATTTTTTCAAATTTAAGATGCTGAAATCTAGTACCAACAAGCATCTTTTAAAAGCATACTACTGCTCCAAAAAAATGCATGTAAATAAAAAAAAATGACTACCTTGCACAAGAATTATTTTTAACCTAATCTAAAATACCACTATGAAACACCAACAGATCTCAGTCTGTTCAGTTAAGAACAGCGTATTGTCTCTCTTCTCATTCACACTAATGCTATTAACTTTTTTTTGTGCTTGTACAAAAACAGTCAGTACAACACCTGCATCACCAGCAACGCCACCACCAACACCGCCGCCACCAGTTGTTCAAAATCCTCCATCAAATATTGACTTTACAGTTGATGGTGTAGGGTACAACTTCGAGTTTGATCCAAATGACCTCACCACTTCAGTAAAAATAGATGCTAAAGCAGAAAATGCAACATCATACAAATGGGATTTTGGAGATGCTACCACAGCAACAACTCAAGCAAATACCGTAACGCATAAATATAAAAAAAGCGGAAATTATATCGTTAGTTTAATAGCCATGAATGGGACTAAAGCTGCACCCACAGTAAAAAAATCAATTGGCACTATTAATGTGTTTAATGGAGGGATAGAGCTCACATCTACAGACCAAAACGGAACACCCGAATACCCCTGGGTAACAGATGTTTCAACAATACCACAACCAGGTGCTCTTAGAATGTATTTTTATTTATTAAGAGAGAATGGTGTTGATGGTGGGAATCTTCTATTCCAAGGTACATACTCTTGCACAAGCAATCTTCCAACTGAGACAAGCGGCCTTTATCGATCTGTTTTTTCCCTTAATAATCTTGTAGGCACTTTAGAAATGTCTCCATATAACAAAGCTTTTAGATTCAATTTAATTACAATGAAAGTTGAGAGAGATCTTACAGAGTCAGTTGATCACATCACTGCAGACTACAGAAATGTAACAGCAAAAACTATATGGGAACAATGTTTAACCCCCACACAAAAAGACGACCTCGTATCAGGTAAAGTCGTTTCCAATGTAAGGATACTTGAGACAAGGACACAAATAAACGACAATGCAAAACTTTATTTCAACGCACGGTTGATAAAAATATAAGCCGTTTTAGAATTTCTATAAGCGTCGGCAAAAACCGACGCTTCTTTTTTTTGCCACAGTGTTGCAAAAAAATACTCACTAGCTCAAAATTTTTGAAACAAAATCAGAATGCAGACTAATTTTCATAAACGCGGTTATTCCAAAAATAAATCCCATTAAACTTACCGTAGTTGCAAAATAAAAAAGCCATTTCTTTTGAGTCAATGCTGTAATACCAAACATGGCAATGGATATAGATAGTAGGGCTTCTGTCATATCAAATTGATCATCAAAAACATTAATAGCATCATATTCTTTTTGATACCCTTCGGCCTGAGTCTTTATATCAGCTTTTTCTTTTTCATATTTAGCAATTTTTATCTCATACTTTTTAATGAGCTCCTCACCCCCTACCGCATTTTGCAATTTTAATACTTCAAGCGTATTTTCAGCTAAAGACTGTTTGGTACTCTTTGCCTGAAAATAGGACCAAGCATCAATACTATTTGCTTGGGCTTGTGCCATAGTTTGCACAAGATTTCCGTCTTTAACATTACATATAGCCATAAATGTTGCTGTAATAGCCACTAACAGGGCCACTTTAGCATTAAGTTTATTTTTACCCGCTTGTTCAACAGATTCTTGAATGGTTTCGCTGATATCACTCATCGTAAATAATTTTAGTTTATATGAAAATATTAAAAATTAATCAATACTAATATTCAACTTGTAATTGACCTATTCTCTAAATGTTCAAAAAAAATTACAGCAAAAGCATTAAGATAAAATAACATGCCAAACGCTTCACATACTTCCTCAATATATTGTAATAATTTTTGCAACCCTATATCCAACCCTTTGAGATCTATAGAATCATCTCCAATAGCAAGTAAACTAAAAATGATAGCTATTACGAAATATATCAATGCTTTTTTATTATTCCTAATTTCTTTAATAATGATCGGTGTAAGCATTAATCCAATAATAGCTAAAAAAATAAGCACATAGTCTCCTTTCTCAACCCAAAACAAGATATCTATTTTAACATTTTGTGGTTTTAATATATTTTCTCTTATACTTTCATGAATTGCAAATCTTTCATCAAGAGTAAGGTATAAAAAGCCTATGCTTAGTATCAACCATGCAATATTTATTTTTCTATTTTTTTTAAATGAAAAAAATAAATTTATAGCAGTTATAACACAACAAGAAAACAATAAAAACGTATCAAGCCAGGCTATAGGACTTTTTTCATAAATCATATAACTCCAATAATCATGCTTAATGACTCCTATAATGGTGCATAAGGCGATTGAGGCAATAGTTAGAGCCGTTGATAATATAAGAAACGATTTTTCTTTTTTACTATTTTGCATATCCTTTTTGTTTTATATGATATTTTTATAATTACCCGTTGCTAACCCTATGATATTTTCTACCCATTGATCCACTCCTCTTGCCATTGCTTCAGTAGAATACCAAGCCGTATGAGCTGTTTCAATAATTCTTCCTTTTTCAATTGCTGTATTCCTAAATAACAACACCTTATCATCTACTGCATACGTAAATATTTTTTTGGATTGCACCCCATTGATAATGGCATTATTATCTACCAAATCGGCCCTTGCTGCATTAATAATAAAAACGCCCATTTTCATTTTATGTACTTCTTGTTGCTGTATAATATATGCAGCGTTTCGTTCTTTAGATGCACAAATA
>CAYVXB010000088.1:6656-7455 GCA_964454275.1 uncultured Chitinophagaceae bacterium
GTTGCTAAACGTCCAGAATCTTTATCAGAGTATGCACAAATAAGAATAACATCGCTGGTTTCTATTAGTGTATCTCTATCTTCATATTTACTACAATCAATTTGTTTTTTCTGTTCATCAATATCATAATATTTTATATTCACGTCAAAGGCCTGCAGCATTGAAAAAACTTTCTGACCTATTCTTCCAAAACCAATTATCCCAATTTTTTTTCCTTGTAATTCATATCCTCTAAGGGATACAGATTTATCAATTAAATCTCTTGAATAATCATAGCTAAGGTGTATTCTTCGAAAAGCCGTTAGTAACAACGCTATAGTATGTTCCGCAACAGAGGTCGTTGAATATTCTGGAATGTAAGACACTTTTACCCCCTTTTGGGTTAAATATTTTACATCTACCCATTCGTATCCTGTTGAAAATATAGCTAATCCAGTAAGATTATTTAACTGTTCAATGATATTAATACCAATATCTTTGGTAGATCTTCTAGTAATAGCAACGATATTATAGGGCTTTATTCGTTTTACCAATTCATTATCTTTAAAGGGTTCTTTTTGTGTATAGAAATCAACATTTAAATTAGCTTCCATTTTTTTTATCTGGTGCTCGCTAAATGTTTCTTTTCCCAATGCTGAAATAATGATTCCTTGTTTCATATTATTGCTAATGCGCTACATATCAATTCCATTAACGATACTTTGCTACTATTTCAATTTGATTGCTTTAGTTAGGTTGTATGATCTTTTCTCAAAAATAGTTAATGGCGAGGACTTTCTAATCTAAGTCATTCAATTTT
>CAYVXB010000088.1:7465-9597 GCA_964454275.1 uncultured Chitinophagaceae bacterium
CCTGTTAACTCCTTTTCCCACTTCTCTCCTTTTTTATAAAAATATAAATGAATATCACTTCCCTCAATATTGCATCCATAGGCTTTTTGAACTGGCATGTAATTACCCATGTGATCAAAAATATCAAACCGAATATGCTTTTCTGATTTTCTTTTAATAATCCAAAATAGATGATCTACTCCTTCTTCTCTTGAAATAATTTTCCATCCAATATATTGAATTGCATTTTCAAGTTCATTTAAATGCCATTGTGCCATTGAATGTTAGATTTATTTTTGTCGATTTTTTAAAGCATTGTCTTTTTACTATTTAGTTCTAACTCTATTTATATCAAAGTGATTCTTAATATTTTTCCTCTTTGATGCTAAAACATTTGATTAACTTTTTATATATTCATTCAGTCTTATTAAAACGTCATAACTTTTATTTACAATGCTCAATAACGAAATTAAAAAATATATTACTAAAAGTGTTTTATGTTGGCTAGCGACAAGCAATGAGCATAACATTCCCAATGTTTCGCCAAAAGAAATGTTTACTTATTACGATGATACTACTTTATTAATTGCAAATATTGCCTCCCCTAATAGCATAAATAATATATTGATTAATCAAAATGTATGTGTTGCATTTATAGACGTTTTCGTTCAAAAAGGCTATAAATTAAACGGGAAAGCTAAAATTCATTATAAAGGTACTGCGTTATTTGAGGTATATAAAGTGCCTATCATTGATCTGTTTGGTGATCAATTTCCGATATCAGCCATTATTGAAATACAAATTTCTGATATTTACAACATAAAAGCACCAAGTTACGTTCTATATCCTGAAATTACAGAGGCTACTCAAATTGAAAATGCTATGAAAACATATAACGTTAAGCCATCATTGTAAGTCCTCGTTACAAACGAGGACTAGTAAACGAATTAGCAAGCTGATATTAATCACCATAGTTGCGTATTTTATACATTGTTTTATTTTTATTTCCCGTTTTTTTTAGCATTTTTAATTCAACCCCTTTTTTTAAATCTCTGCTTGCTGTAGCTGATGAAATATCTTTAAATACATCCATGTAATCTTTTCTCGTAAATGCTTTCATTCCAATTTTTATAAAGTACTCCAATCTATCGACATCTTTTAAAATCCTGTTATTGAAATGCAGTAATTCCTCTAACGATTTATTAATTATATCAAGCATATACTCTATAAAGTGCGTTGATTTCCCAGCATGATCACTTAATGCTAATGATTTATAATATTCTTTTTGAGAATGTCTAATTAAAGTTTCAAAAGGTAAGTATTCAAAAACAGGATATTCTCTCATTAAAATTACCGTTTGCCATAATCTTCCCATTCTTCCATTTCCGTCTAAAAATGGATGAATAAATTCCATTTCATAATGAAAAACACAGCTTTTGATTAGGGTTAATTCGTTTTTATTTTTTAGATACCCAAACAAGTTTTTCATTAAATGCGGAACGTTTTTATATGGAGGAGCAAGGTGTTTAAGTTTTGATCCTTTAGCAATACCCACACTTTGGTTCCTATATTTTCCAGCAGTATCAATTAGGTTATGCATTAAGATTTTATGTGCTTGTAAAAAACTTTTTTCTGATAAGGGGGTGTAATTTTCTAAATCTTCATACACCTTAATGGCATTTACAACTTCCAATACATCTTTTTTGGATCCGATAACTTTTTTGTTTTCAACCAAAGCGGTTATTTGTTCTTCAGTTAACGTATTACCCTCCATTTGTAAGGAGGAGTGTATGGTTTTGATTGTGTTTTGTTTTCTTAATTGAGGAGATGGTTTATTTAAATGATTAGCGTTTACTTCTCCCAACTTTTCTGAAATAGAGGTTATTAATTTTAAAATAGTTGTGGTTATGTCATAAGGTGGCTTCATTGATACTATCATTTGATACTATCAAAAGTAATAATTTTATTCGATTTTTTAATCCTATTGTTGCTTTAATGCTGCAGAAGCAAAATTCATTACTTGTAAGTCCTCGTTACAAACGAGAACTAGTAAAGTTGACTGCACTGAACCATATTATACCATTTGCATATATAAAACAGTCCAATTGTATTCTTTGCGCCTTTGCTCCATAGCGGCTTTGCGTGATTTTTTT
>CAYVXB010000089.1:0-6422 GCA_964454275.1 uncultured Chitinophagaceae bacterium
ATAATAGTTTTTTATAGTAATGTGTTAATGCAAATCTAAAGGATATGCAGCAGAGCTTTGTGTATTAGCGTATCTGTGCCGATATTGAGCAAAAACATTTTATAAAAATATTTTAGGATTAAAATTGTTATCTGAAAATAATTATGGTTTAGAGTTTTAGGCAAATGGCACCTTATCAAGAGTCATAATTGGTCAGGAATTAAAGCTACAGGCATTTACAGTTTTAGGCTGGAATGCTAATTACATTACTCCCCCTAGCGCAAGCATGCAGCCTGGCTTTGTGTATAGTGTGCTTGTTCTTGGTGTATCATCCTTACGCTTAACCACCGTTGAACCTAAAGAAAATATTCAAATACGCTTATATACGCTAGACAAAGGTTTTGAAATGAATGATGCCATGGCAAACTTTTTAAACGCCCACCCCGATTTACAAGTTGCAGTGCAGACGAACTAAAAATGCATACATTTGCCCCCTTAAAATAAATTTATTTAATACCAATACAATAATAGATAAACATGCGAAAACTATTTTACTCTATATTAATAGGAACAACAATACTGTCTATTGGCACTACAGTGCATGCACAAAAAAAATCTTACTTCGATAAGACTAACATGGATAGCTCCATTAACCCAGCAGATGATTTTTTTATGTACGGTAATGGCAACTGGATAAAAAATGCTAAAATACCAGATGATCAATCCAGCTGGGGAAGTTTTACCACCTTGTATGAAGAAAATTTAAAAAAATTAAGAGCTATTGTAGAAGAAACCTCTTCAAAAAAATACCCCAAAGGAAGCATACAACAAAAAGTAGGAGATTACTATAAAAGTGGCATGGATACTATCACACTAGAAAAAATGGGATATGATCCTTTAAAACCAGTACTACAAAAAATTGATGCTTTAAGGAATTATAAAGAATTATTACTTTTTATAGCAGAAAATTATTATAAGTCTGGTATAGACTTACTGGGATTTGGTGTTGGAACTGACGAAAAAAATAGCACGAAAAATATTGCTAGCCTTTCACAAACAGCATTAACATTACCTGAAAAAGATTATTATTTTAGAACCGATGCCAAAACAAATGAGCAACGAAAAAAAATGGTAGCGTTTGCTACTCAACTGTTTACATTGGTAGGAATAGATTTAAACACAGCTCAAAAAAATGCTACCGATATTTTAAATATTGAAACGGCTATCGCTAAATCTCATTTAAGTCAAGTAGAATTGAGAGACCCTATTAAAAATTATAACAAAATATCATTAAATGATCTACAAAAACAATCTCCTCATATTGATTGGAGTAAATTATTTAAGATAATGGGTGTTAAAGTAGATAGTCTCGATATAGCCCAACCAAAATATATTGCATGCTTAGACACATTACTCATTACACAACCTATCTCCGTTTGGAAAAACAAACTCAAATTCGATTATATAGCTGGCAATGCCGGGGTTTTAAGCAAAGTATTTCGTAATACTCGATTTGAATTTGATAAAATATTTTCTGGGCAGACAGTACAACAAGAAAGATGGAAAACAATGATTAACTCAACAGATGGAAGGTTGGGCGATTTATTAAGTCAATTATATGTACAAAAATATTTTCCACCTGCAGCAAAAAAAAGAATGGACGAGTTGGTCAATAATTTACAACATGCCTTTCAACTAAGAATCGAAAAACTAGACTGGATGAGTGCTACCACAAAGCAACATGCCCAAGAAAAGTTAAATACCTTTTTGAAAAAAATTGGATACCCAACCAAATGGAAAAACATTGATGGTGTAACAATTGATCCAACTCATTTTTTTGCGAATAGAGAACGTTTAGCGCTCCACAAATACAAAAAGATGATTGAAAAACTCAGCAAATCAACTGACAAAACACAATGGCTCATAACCCCATCTACTGTAAATGCTTATTATAACCCTAGTTTTAAGGAAATCGTTTTCCCTGCAGCCATTCTTCAATTTCCCTTTTTTGATTTGGATGCAGATGACGCTATAAATTACGGTGCCATAGGCATGGTTATCGGTCATGAAATGACTCATGGATTTGACGATCAAGGTCGACAATACGACAAAGACGGAAACTTAAAAGACTGGTGGCAAGCAGCAGACGCAGAAAAGTTTACAACCAAATCAAAAATAGTCATTGATCAGTATAATCAATACAAGGTATTAGACAGTTTAAAAGTAAATGGCGAATTAACGCTTGGCGAAAATCTTGCAGATATTGGCGGTTTGGCAATCGCTTACGATGCTTTCAAAATGACCCAACAGGGGCAAAGCCAAGAAAAAATAGACGGATTCACCCCAGACCAAAGATTTTTCTTCGGCCTTGCACAAATCTGGCGTTCTATCGAGCGCCCAGAACTCTCAAGATTGCTCATAAATACGGACCCTCATTCCCCTTCAATATATAGAGTTAATGGGGTACTAAGCAACTTTGAACCCTTTTATAAAGTATTTAATGTTACAGAAAAAAATAAACTATTTCGGCAGCCAACTGACAGAGCAAAAATTTGGTAATTAGCGTATGCTAAAATAGCACTTGAAAATATAATATTGCTTTTTAGGCAGGTTTTTAACTTTTGGTACAAAAATTGATTTGTATATGTATCTTTTTTAAATTACCTTCGCACTCCTTTGGTATAGGCCTATTTTTATCTTGACAATGCAAATCAATCATATACGGTAATCCTTATTGTGCAAAGCACTTCTGAGGGGTGTACTGCGTATGTGGTATTGTTTTGTTAAGGTTATTAAACTTAAAAACGTTTTTTATCCCTATGTCTTCAACAAAAGTGCAAAACAGAGTACATTTCGGCAAAATCAAACATTTAGCTGATACTCCAGATTTACTAGATATACAATTACAATCTTTTAAAGATTTTTTCCAATTAGAAACTACACCAGATAAACGTAACAACGAAGGGTTATTCAAAGTTTTTAAAGAAAATTTCCCTATTAGTGATACCCGAAACATATTTGTTTTAGAATTTTTAGATTATTTCATCGACCCCCCACGCTATACTATTGAAGAATGTATGGAACGTGGATTAACGTATGCTGTTCCCTTAAAAGCCAAATTAAGATTAAGCTGTAATGATGAAGAACATATAGACTTTCAAACCATAGTACAGGATGTATTTTTAGGTAACATTCCCTATATGACACCTCGTGGAACATTTGTAATTAATGGAGCTGAGCGAGTAGTGGTTTCACAATTGCACCGCTCACCAGGTGTATTCTTTGGTCAGTCTGTTCATCCTAATGGAACCAAAATATATTCTGCTCGAGTTATTCCATTTAAAGGAGCTTGGATGGAGTTCGCTACGGACATCAATAACGTAATGTTTGCATACATTGATCGTAAGAAAAAATTTCCTGTAACTACTTTATTACGCTCTATTGGCTATGAAACAGATAAAGATATCCTTGAACTTTTTGGCATGGCCGATGAGGTAAAAGCAGATAAAAAAATACTACAAAAATATATTGGAAAAAGACTTGCTGCCCGTGTACTACGTACTTGGGTTGAAGACTTCGTAGACGAAGATAGCGGAGAAGTAGTTTCACTTGAGCGCAATGAAGTAATATTAGAGCGTGATACAACCTTGGATGCAGATGCAGTAGAAATGATTGTGGAATTAGGTGCTAAAAGTGTATTCATACAAAAAGAAGAAGTAGGTGGTGATTTTTCCATCATCTATAATACTTTAAATAAAGACACCTCTAACTCTGAATTAGAAGCGGTACAACACATTTACCGTCAACTTCGTGGTGCAGATGCCCCAGACAACGAAACGGCTAGAGGAATTATTGACAAACTATTTTTTAGTGAAAAACGATATGATTTAGGAGAAGTAGGACGATATAAAGTCAATAGAAAGCTTGGCCTTGATTTTCCAATAGACCATAAAGTATTAACAAGAGAAGATATCATATCTATCATAAAATATTTAGTACAACTCACTAACGGGAAAGCTGAGATTGATGATATTGATCACCTAAGTAATCGTCGTGTACGTACTGTAGGAGAACAATTGTATGCTCAATTTGGTGTAGGGTTAGCTCGTATGGCCCGTACTATTAGAGAACGTATGAATGTAAGAGACAACGAAGTGTTTACACCTGTTGATTTGATCAACGCTCGTACATTAAGTTCTGTTATCAATTCTTTTTTTGGAACATCACAATTATCTCAATTTTTAGATCAAACAAACCCTCTATCAGAAATTACACACAAACGTCGTATTTCAGCATTAGGACCCGGTGGATTAAGTCGTGAAAGAGCTGGCTTCGAAGTACGAGATGTGCACTATAGTCACTATGGTCGTTTATGTACTATTGAAACACCAGAAGGACCAAATATTGGATTGATTTCCACTCTTTGTGTGCATGCTAAAATAAATGAAATGGGTTTCATTGAAACTCCATACAGAAAAGTAGAGAATGGGAAGGTAAATATGAAAGCACTCACGTACTTAAGTGCAGAGGAAGAAGATCTAGCAAAAATTGCTCAAGCAAGCGCCCCAATGGACGATAAGGGAAATTTTATTGAAGATAAAATTAGTAGTCGTGAAACAGGAGACTTTCCAATATTAGATAAAACAGAGGTAGAATACATGGATGTTGCACCTAATCAAATTGTAGGATTGAGTGCTTCTTTAATTCCATTTTTACAACATGATGATGCTAACCGTGCACTGATGGGATCAAACATGCAACGTCAGGCCGTTCCACTTATTTGTCCTGAAGTTCCTATTGTTGGTACAGGCCTTGAAGCTAAAGCAGCAAGAGATGCTCGTATTCAAATACATGCAGAAGGAGATGGTGTGGTAGAATTTGTTGATGCCAATGAAATACATGTTCGCTATCAACGTAACGAAACGCAAAAATTAGTAAGCTTTGAAGAAGACTTGAAAGTATATAGACTTACCAAATTCATTAAAACAAATCAATCTACCTGCATAAATTTAAGACCTGCTGTTAAAAAAGGACAGAAAGTAAAGGAAGGAGACTTTCTTACAGAAGGATATGCAACTAAAGGTGGAGAGATGGCCCTTGGACGAAATTTGAAGGTTGCTTTCATGCCTTGGAAAGGATATAACTTTGAAGATGCTATCGTGATTAGTGAAAAAGTGGTAAAAGAAGATTTATTCACCTCCATTCACATAGAAGAATTTGAACTAGAAGTACGTGATACTAAGTTAGGAGAAGAAGAATTAACCTCAGACATCCCTAACGTAAGTGAAGAAGCTACCAAAGATTTAGATGAAAATGGCATTATTCGCACTGGTGCATTGGTAAAAGAAGGAGATATTTTAATTGGTAAAATAACCCCTAAAGGTGAAAGCGATCCTACTCCCGAAGAAAAACTATTACGTGCTATATTCGGAGACAAAGCGGGAGATGCAAAAGATGCTTCTTTAAAAGCTCCAAGTGGAACAGAAGGTGTTGTTATTGATAAAAAATTATTTCAACGAGCCAAAAAAGATAAAAATACAAAGGTTAAAGAAAAAGCTGCTTTAGAAAAAGTAGAAAAAGTACATGAAAAAAATGAACAAGAACTACTAAACACACTCCTAGATACATTGCAAACTGTTCTTAAAGATAAAACCTCTGCAGGCGTTTCCAATAATTTTGGAGAAGTTCTTATCAATAAAGGCGGGAAGTTTACAGCTAAAAACCTTTCATCAATTGATTATCAAAACGTAAATCCGTTAGGATGGACAGATAATGACAAAACAAATGATTTGATAAACACCTTATTACATAACTATAATATCAAATACAACGAAGAATTAGGAAGGTATAAGAGAGAAAAATTTAATATCTCGATTGGAGACGAACTACCAGCGGGTGTTTTAAAATTAGCCAAAGTTTATTTGGCTGTAAAACGCAAATTAAAAGTAGGTGATAAAATGGCTGGAAGGCATGGAAATAAAGGTATTGTAGCCAAAATTGTACGTGCAGAAGATATGCCGTTCTTATCAGATGGAACTCCTGTTGATATTGTGTTGAATCCACTGGGCGTACCAAGTCGTATGAACTTAGGACAGATTTATGAAACCGTTTTAGGTTGGGCAGGTGAGCAATTGGGAATAAAATTTGCAACTCCCATTTTTGATGGTGCTAGTACAGATGAAATAGCTGAATATATTGAAAAAGCAAACCTTCCCAGTTATGGTCATACTTACCTGTATGATGGTGAAACAGGTGAGCGCTTCCATCAAAAAGCAACCGTAGGTATAATTTACATGGTTAAATTACACCATATGGTAGATGATAAAATGCATGCTCGTTCTATTGGACCATACAGCTTAATTACACAACAACCGTTGGGTGGCAAAGCACAGTTTGGTGGACAACGTTTTGGTGAAATGGAAGTTTGGGCTTTAGAAGGCTAT
>CAYVXB010000089.1:6432-9535 GCA_964454275.1 uncultured Chitinophagaceae bacterium
ATATATTACAAGAACTATTAACGATTAAATCGGATGATATTATTGGTAGAGCCAAAACATACGAAGCTATTGTTAAAGGCGACAACGTTCCAAGGCCTGGCGTACCAGAAGCATTTAATGTAATAGTACATGAATTAAGAGGTTTAGGATTGGATTTAAAGTTTGAGTAAATATTCTTAAAAATCTGTTCGATGAAATGAATAACAAATATTTTTCTAATTGGGAGGGACATATAGATGCTGAAATTATAACAGCATCAGAACAAATAGTTAGAAATTTAATTGTTGAACTTAAAGATACAGACAACAGCTTGCAAAAAGAAGAGACACTAAAAAAAGCTGTTTTAGCTTTCAATGCTTTGGATGATAGTACTCATTTCATTGATACTATTGAAAGAGAGGATATTTGTGAAAAATTAATAAATCTAGCAACAGAATTTAATATTGCAGATTCTCAAGCAGAGGATATTATCGGAGAAGATAGAGAATGGTAGGAATACAAATAATACTTTATGAGTACCAATAAATTCAGCTTTAATTATTTATTAATTACTATAACTATTATAGCTTCTGTATTTATATTGGGTGCCGCTTATAAATATAGATTTAAATCAGCTGAGACTATTGTTGTTACAGGATTGGCAGAACAAGATTTTACCAGTGATCTTATTGTTTGGACAGGAAGTTTTTCTCGTACAAGTTTCGATTTAAGAACAGCCTATGCTAATTTGAAAGATGATGAATTGAGGGTAACCCAATATTTACAACAGAAAGGAGTTCCAGAAAATGCTATGGTATTTTCTTCTACCGATATACAAAAAAACTTTAGTGAAAAGTATGATACCAACGGGAGAGCAGTTGGTAGTGAATTCAACGGATATACTTTAGTAGAAAAAATTAAAGTAGAATCAAAAGAAATAGATAAGATAGAAAAATTATCCAGAGAAATTACAGAACTACTACAGCAAGATATTGAATTTAGCTCTGCACAACCTAGCTATTATTATACTAAATTAAATGAATTAAAAATTAATCTCTTAGCCGATGCTAGTAAGGATGGCAAAATACGTGCAGAAACAATAGCAAAAAATGCGGGTAGTCATTTAGGGTGTATAAGAAAAGCAACAATGGGCGTGTTTCAAATAACCGGCAAAAATGACAATGAGAATTATAGCTATGGCGGTGCTTTTAATACAACCAGCAAACAAAAAACAGCATCTATTACATTAAAAGTGGAATATCAGGTTGATTAATTAAATAAGTTTAAATTTTATGATTAATAAATTTGATGCGATAAAGAAAACAGTATTATTTTTTTCAATATTTCTTATATCAAAAAGTGGTTTTACTCAAAATATAAAAGAAATTTATTGTCAATTACCAAGTCAATATCTTGAACATTGCCCTATAGCTGTATTATTTTCGAAAGGGGATAATGGGATTAATAGAGCAAAATTAAACCAACTAATAACTTTAAATTTAAAAGATTTAAATAATAAAAAAAGTCCAGATTTAGGTAGTAGCATACAAACAAAAATAATAGACAATAAAAATGGATATCTTAAATTTTGCGATGGAGGATGTACTTGGGAATTTGTAATGAAACTATTTGATAGTAAAAATACCAAGCAAAAATATGTAGCTATATGGGCTGGCAGTAACGATGGCGCAACGACAGGGACAAACAAGATTTTTTATTTTTTACAATATACGGCAACCAATAATAAAATTAATTTTGAAGATGTTACAAAAGAATTTAGACCTGAACTAACTTATAAAGAAATTTTAACTAAAGAACAACAACTAAAATTTAAAAAGGCTCTTGATAAAGTAGGGCCAACAAATTTATTAGAAACCTTTGAGTTTTTTCAATATAACAAAACAGCTATAAAAGTAATTACAGAAGGGGGAGACGTTTTTTATTTAGATGACTATGGCCATGATGCTGACGCCCTAGCAAAATTATTAACCAAAAAAGAATTTTTATTTAAATGGACTGGTAATAAATTTTTATTAGATCAAAAAAGTAAAATCAATAAAAAATAAGAACCCCATTAATTATCAATTGTCAACTATACATTATCAATTAACAAACTATGGCCTTCAAAAAAGAAAATCGTCCCAGATCAAACTTCTCTAAAATTACTATTAGCCTGGCTTCTCCAGATAGTATTTTAGAACGCAGCTATGGTGAGGTGTTAAAGCCAGAAACCATTAACTATCGTACATACAAACCAGAAAGAGATGGTTTGTTTTGCGAAAGAATTTTTGGTCCAGTAAAGGATTATGAATGTGCTTGTGGTAAATATAAACGCATTCGTTATAAAGGCATTGTATGTGACAGATGTGGCGTAGAAGTAACAGAAAAAAAGGTTCGTCGGGAACGTATGGGACATATTAAGTTAGTAGTCCCTATTGTACATATTTGGTATTTCAAAAGTTTACCAAACAAAATTGGTTACTTATTAGGAATGAGTTCTAAAAAATTAGAAACCATTGTATATTATGAAAGATACGTAGTTATTCAACCAGGCGTTCGTGCAGATAAAGGCCAAAATTACGGAGACCTATTAACAGAAGAAGAATATTTAGATATACTAGCAACACTTCCTAAGGATAATCAACATTTACCTGATGAGGACCCAGAAAAATTTGTCGCTAAAATGGGGGCTGAGGCCGTGCATGATTTATTAGCTCAATTAGATTTAGACCAACTTTCGTTTGATTTACGCAATGCAGCAGCTACAGAAACCTCTCAACAACGTAAAGCCGATGCTTTAAAACGCTTAAGTGTAGTTGAAGCTTTGCGTGATGCTAGTACACGTATCACCAATCGTCCAGAATGGATGACCATGCAATACATTCCAGTTGTTCCGCCAGAACTAAGACCGTTAGTACCTCTAGATGGTGGACGTTTTGCATCAGCCGATTTAAACGATTTATATCGTCGTGTAATTATTCGTAATAACCGTTTAAAACGATTATTAGAAATTAAAGCACCAGAAGTAATTTTACGAAATGAAAAACGTATGTTACAAGAAGCGGTAGATTCTTTGTTTGATAATAGTCGTAAAAGTAACGCTGTAAAAGCAGATGGTGGTCGT
>CAYVXB010000090.1:0-9492 GCA_964454275.1 uncultured Chitinophagaceae bacterium
AAATGGGTGAGATTATCTCACCCATTATTGTAAATTTTTAGTCGGACAATAGTGAATAAATATTTTCTTTCAAAAAATAATGAATTAGCATTTGAAATGGAGAATCAATATATAGATTGGAAAAATTTCTTATTGCATATTGATAATAAAAAAAGCACACAAAATATATTGGATGAACTATCAATAAACTATGCTGCTATTAAAGAATTTTTGCAACTAGCTATAAACGAAAAAATACTTGTTATAGGCTCTTCTGAAAAAGAAATTATAAAAGCTGCTTAGGTAAAGAGATATTCACCTATTTCTTATTCATTAAGCATTCCCCAATCATTTTTTAAATGTTGAAATTGTTCTGGGGTAAGTTGTTGCTCATTATAATGCCCTGCGCTATTTTTTTGTCTAAACGCTTCATACAAACTTACGGCACAAGCAACTGATATATTGAGTGATTGGATGATGCCCACTTGTGGAATAACAAAATTTCCATCAGCGTAAGCTCGTATATCTTCACTTACACCATCATGTTCATTCCCAAAAACTAAAGCAATACTGTTTGTAAAATTTATTTCATATAGTGAAATAGCATCGCTACTTAAATGTGTAGTTAAAATAAGACTATATTTTTTTCGCAATGTGGCAAAGCATAATTGCACATCAGTAAATTGATGAATGGTTAACCATTTATGCGCACTGCTACTACTTTTAGCACCCCATTTTTTATGAGGTGCCATTTTTGTATTTAAAACATACACATCTTGAATGCCAACGGCGTCGCAAGTGCGCATTACAGCAGAAATGTTGTGTGGATCAAACACATTCTCCAAAACCACCGTTAGCGCAGGTTGGCGTTTGGCTAATACGGTTAAAAGTTTTTGTGTACGTTCAGGCGTCATTCAAAAAATTATAACGATGGGTGATCTACGTTTTTTTGTTTTTGAAGTTTAGATTTTTTTCTGTGTATACGTACTGCCCTGATGCATAAAATCAATGCTATAATATGCGAAGCAATCGCTCCTATCACTAATAAACCTGATGTTACATACTCGGATAATGCCCCGCTTTCAGACAAAAATATACAAGCATCATACGTGCCATGAAACAAAATAGCTAAAAATATTCCTTTCAATATGTATAAATTACCTTTCGATCCTTTGTTAAATTTAGCTAAGCCAACATAGTAGCCCATTAGCAAAGTCCAAAATGCATGCCCGGGAACAGCTAAAACCATACGCATTATAGCCGTATTGAAACCATAATTGTACACATACATAATATTCTCCACGGTTGCAAAGCCCATACTCACCATTACAGCATATACTATTCCATCTAAAGGCTCATCAAAAGCTTTCTTGTTATACACAGCCCAGCGCAACATACAATATTTTAGCAATTCTTCTACCAAAGCAGCACTCACAAAAGCATTTAAAATGTTGTATAGAACACCATTTGTTGGAAAGTTTTGTTTTAATCCAATATCTATGCCTTGCTCTATGAATATAGCAGGTACAATACTTAAAGCGCCCAACAAAAAACATAATAGCAGCCATTTTAAAGGCTCTCTATTGTGGCTATCTCTCCAATACATAAACAATGAAATGGCAATTCCAGGGGCCAGTGCTAGTGCTAGAAGTGTGTATGACATAAAGTTTTTTTTAATGGATACAGAAATAATATATGTTTGATATTAATTATTCAAACATATCTGAGGTCGGAAATTAAATTATTTCTCCAATATGAAAACATTTATTTATTTATTTTTATCATTGTTGCCTTTAAATACCCTTTTTGCACAGCAGTTTGGTGGCACCCCCCCATCATTAAAATGGCAACAAATAAATACACCGCAAGTAAAAATTATTTTTCCAATGGGGTTAGATACTCCTGCAATGGAAATAGCCTCTATAACGGAGAAACTGTATGCACAACAACCATCTTCAATAGGTAATAAATTAAGGAAAGTAAATATTGTACTACAAAATCAAACTTTAAAAACCAATGGTTATGTAGGTTTAGGACCTTATCGAAGTGAGTTTTTTTTAGCGCCATCGCCCAATAGTTTTGAGCTAGGTAGTTTGCCTTGGCATCAAACCTTAGCCATACATGAGTTTAGGCATGTGCAACAATTCAGCAATTTTAATAAAGGATGGTCTAAGGTGTTTTCTATATTGTTTGGAGAACAAGGTCAAGCAGTAGCTAATAATGTGGCCGTTCCCAATTGGTTTTGGGAAGGCGATGCTGTAGCCAATGAAACACAAGTAAGCGACCAGGGACGAGGAAGATTGCCATTCTTTTTTAATGGATACACTTCTTTATTAAAAGAGAAACGACAGTACTCCCGGATGAAATTACGCAATGGCTCTTTACAAGATTATGTACCAGACCACTACAAAATGGGCTACTTATTAGTAGCTTATGGTAGGCAGCAATATGGGACTGATTTTTGGAAAAATGTTACACAAGATGCCGTACGATTTAAAGGACTTTTTTATCCATTACAGAGGGCTATAAAAAAATATACTGGAATCAATTATGGTCAGTATCAAGAAAATGCTTTTCATTATTTTGATTCGGTGAACGTACAGCTAAGAGAAGTAAGCAACAGGGCAAGTCAACTATTACAACAAAGTACACAGCATAACCATTTTCAAGCCGATTATGAATATCCATATATTATTGGAAAAGATTCTGTGTTGGTTCTAAAAAAAAATTATCATTCCATTCCCACGTTTTATATTATGGACAGCATGGGAGAACATCGACTGCGAACAATGAATATACATGTAGACGATTACTATAGTTATCGAAATGGAAAAATTATATATACATCTTACAAGCCTGATGTGCGTTGGGGTTGGAGAGATCAAACACGTATAACCGTTTTAGATATTGCATCTAATAAACAAAAATATATCATTCATAATGGAAAATATTTTTCGCCTGATATGGATGAATCCGGAAAATATATTATTGCCGTGGCAGTAAATAATAAAGGAGAAAGCGAGTTGCATTGTATCAACCTACATACAAGTGAAATAAAATCTATTCCTAACCTTAATAGACTGTTTTTTACATACCCCAAATTTGTAGATAGTTCAACGGTAGTTTCTACTGCTCGTACTCAGGAAGGCAAAATGACATTGGTGCAAATTCGTTTGAAAGATGGGGCTATACAATATTTAACTCCAGCCACATTTAGAGTTATGGGATTTCCTTGTGTAACGGATAACTATATTTATTTCTCGGCATCCACCACATTATCAGATGAACAGTTTGCAGTAGATAGAAAAAATGGAAATATTTTTCAGATTACAAAAGACAATATTTCATCGTATCAACCTACGGTTAAAAATAATGTAATGATTCGTACAGTTTTTACAGCAACGGGGTATCATTTATTAACCAATGTGTTAGATTCATCCGTATATCAAATAATGGATAGTGTTCAGTGGGCGAATATAAACTCTAACTTGTTTTATCCTTCCATTACTATAAATCAAAAAAATGTATTGAATGCTATTAATGAGAAAAAAAATAACTATACTATTCAGCCATACATCAAAAGTACAGGCTTATTTAATTTTCATAGTTGGAGGCCTTTTTATAAAAATCCAGTATACTCATTTACTATCTATGGTGAAAATATATTAAATACATTTCAATCGGAATTAGCATATGCATATAATGAAAATGAGGTAAGTCATACAGCATCTTATAACCTCATTTACGGAGGGTTGTTTCCTTATATCCGTACTGGAATAAACTATACATTTAACAGAAGCGTTATGTATGGCTCTCAATTACTACAATGGAATGAATTGGAAGTTACTGCAGGGCTATTATTTCCATTCAATTTAACAGATGGTCGTCATTATACCAATTTAATGTTAGGGAGCAATTATACTATAACTAAGCCAAGTTTTAAAGGTGTAGCTAAGGGTGTATATGATGATAAAGTATTCACATATTTAAATACAATGCTTTCTTTTTCAAGGCAAACACAACTGGCAGTACAGCATATATATCCACGTTTTGCTCAATCATGTACATTTAATATGCGTAATGCTGTTATCAATAGAAATGCTTATCAGTGGGCGGTTACTGGGAATCTATATTTCCCTGGGTTATTTAAAAACCACAGCCTTGCATTAGAAGGTGCTTATCAAGAACATGATAGGGAGGAGAACCTTTCTTTTTCAAATAGTTTTCCTTTTTCGAGAGGGTATTCAGTATTTAATTTTCAAAATATGCAAAAGCTTAGTGTAAATTATCATGTGCCATTATCATATCCTGATGTTGGCGTTGCTGGAATACTATATTTGATGAGGGTTAGGGCAAATATATTTTATGATTATAGTCGTATTGTAGATTCTCGTTTGACACAATCGTTTTCATTTAAGTCAACCGGAGCAGAATTATTTTTAGACACAAAATGGTGGAATCAGTTTCCTGTTACTATTGGTGTGCGATATAGTCGATTACTGGATCGTGATTTTAGAGGAAACGCTTCTAATCAATGGGAAATTATTTTACCGACGAATTTGTTTTAAGATATTTTATTTTATACACTGGATATTGCAAATGTCCTGGTTCATAATATAGCGAATGGGTATAAATCCAATATAGTTGAGCGGAAGCATTAACACTAAAAGAACTATCCATTTGCTTTTTTTCGTTGAGCAGGTGTTTTAAGAATGGATTATTTTTTAGTATTTCTGCAGCTATATCTTCCCATCTGTAATCACTATAACCTTCTTTTTGTTGTAAAATAGCATCAAAAAAATTCCAACTAAAATAGCTATCATTTCCTGTGGGTTCAAGCATTTCGGCTAAAAATCGTTTAGCTCTTTGTTGTGTAGGAATAATATAATCACCCTTTAGAAATTTTAACGAACCATAAATAGTATTTGCTTTTACATCATAGTGTCTATAATGTTTTTCATAAGCTTTAGTAGAGGTTTTATAATCTACAATTTTATATCCTTCCACATATATCATCGTATCTTTTGATAATCTATTCATTTGTACATTATTCAATTTTAGTAAATCAATTACGCTATGCCATCCTTGTGGAATAATATAATAATCGGGGCTTTCGAAAAAATCTTGTGGTGTAAAAACATTAAAAAAATTGATTTGTTTTGTAAAGGGTTTGTTATGATCATAATATAATCGTTTAAAACCGGTTACTTCGCTGGTTTTGAAAGCTTGTTCGTAACCTTTAAAGTTGATATAGGAAAATTGGTTTCTATCCACAATCCAGTTTAATGGAAAACTTTTTTGTGCTATTGTTTGTTCAATGCTTTTTCTTTTTACATCAATAATTTTTTCAGATTGCTTGGAAGCTTCTTCTATTATACTTTTCATTACTTCATAAGTGCCTGTAACTCTTTCTTTAAAAGGTTTTAGCATATGCGTTTCTATTACAAAACTCATGCATTGCCATAGTGCAGCATAGCCGCTAGCAAATCTAGGTGGATCATAAAATTGTTCCATCCCCAAAGTAATATCAGTAGTATCAAAATTTACATACGGACACATATCCCATCCTTTTTGATGCATAGATGCATAAACAGCAGGTTCGAATTTTTCTTTTACATATTCACCTAAAGGTTTTCCTAATTTATCATATTGGGTGGTAAGCATAGTTATAATATGCTGATAGTCTGCTCCATCACTCACATGATTATCAATAAAAATATCTGGATCGATGAAATGAAAAAGTTGTGCAAATAATTTAGACTCTCTACTATCACTTTTAGTAAAATCTCGATTTAAATCTAAGTATTGGCTATTGCCCCTAAAGCCATATTCTATAGGACCTGCTTGATTTACACGAGTATTGCTATTTCTATTTAAACAACCGCCAATATTATACACAGGTATAATAACTAAACAAACATTTTTAGGAAGAATAACTTTTTCGATTGCAACATCTCTCACAAGCATCATGCTGGCATCAATACCATCAGGCTCCCCAGCATGAATGCCATTATTGATGAGTATAACAATTTTATTGTTGTTGTGCCATTGTTGGGGACTCAGTTTCCCATCTGCTGAAATACTTATCCAGTGAAGCGGATAACCAGCGTCTGTTAAATTTGTTGTAGTGTTAACTTTAATTTTATTGGATACTTTGTCTAAACGGTTATAAAAATCAATTGTTTCAAAATAAGTAGCTGATTCTGTTCCGTTTGTTTTTTCAAAACGTGTTTTAAGTTGTTGTCCCTCAATAGTAGTCCATATAAATGCACTTAAAATAAGAATGTATCTTTTCATATATGTTGTATAACGCTATAAAACTACTATGAAAGTTGTTATGTGGCTAAGGAAAAATTACATTGCACAGGCTTTAATTTTAACAAGGGGTGATGATGGCCAGAATTAAACTGTTGCTATATTGTATTATAAATGATACATCAATTATCGTCTAGAAATGTTTCACTAAGTTCTACATAATAAATATTTACAACGTTTGCAATGTATTTTCCAACGTTTTAATTTTTGTTACTGCATCTGCTTTTTTCTTTTGTTCCAATTCAATTACTTCAGGTTTTGCATTTTGTACAAAACGTTCGTTACTTAATTTTTTTTCTACAGATAATAGAAATCCTTTTGTGTATTCCAATTCTTTTAATAAAGCTTCTTTTTGAATGCCTGTATTAATAGGGTTTTGCGTTTGTATATATAATTTGTCTTTCCCTATTACTAATGCAATGCTATCTGACAACGCATTTTGTGTAAATTCAATAGTATCAGCGTTTACTTGTTTGCTTATAATAGGTTGTATTTTTTGATATGTATCGATATGTTGTGTTTGAATATGTATGCTGATAGGGTCTTTTGGTTTAATTTGATTTTTATTTCGAGTGTCTCTAATAGCAGTGATAACTTGTTTCAACAATTCTCCCTGTTGTAAAATAGAGTTATCAATAGTTGGTATAGCTGCAAATTGTTTTATACATAAATCATCTATTCGGTTATCTAATAAGTGATAAATTTCTTCTGTTATAAAAGGCGTAAACGGATGTAGTAATTGCATTAAACGACTAAAGAAATCAATTGTTTTATTATATGTTGTGGTAGAAATAGGCTGATCCATACTTGGTTTTATCCATTCCAAATACCAACTACAAAAATCATCCCATATCAAACTATATATAATTTTTAAAGCTTCACTTAATTTATATTCATCAAACAATTGTTGTACTTGTATTTGAGCTTGATGTAATCTTTGTTCAAACCATAAAGCAGGAAAATGTTGAATGCTGAATGTTGAATGTTGAATGACAGTATTTTCATTTAGTGTTTGCCTAGACTCCCATATTTTCACCAATTTAAACGCATTCCATAATTTATTATTGAAATTTCTGCCTTGTTCTAAAGCGGCTTCATCAAATAATAAATCATTACCAGCGGGAGAGGAAATCATAATACCAAAGCGCACTGCATCAGCACCATATTGATCAATCAATTGTAATAAATCAGGAGAGTTGCCTAATTGCTTGCTCATTTTTCTTCCTAACTTATCTCGTACCATTCCCGTGAAATACACATCTTTAAAAGGAATTTCTTTTTGATATTCCATTCCTGCCATAATCATACGAGCTACCCAAAAGAAAATAATATCTTGCCCTGTAACTAATACTGAAGTAGGATAATAATAATTAATCTCTTTATTATTGGGTTCTGTAATACCTTTAAATACTTCTATAGGCCATATCCAGCTCGAGAACCAAGTGTCGAGTACGTCTTCATCTTGCTTAATGTCATCAATTGATAATTGATCATTGATAGTTGATAATTTTTTAAATGCATCTTCTTTCGTTTCTGCAACTACAAAGTTTCCATCGTTATCATACCAAGCCGGTATGCGTTGTCCCCACCACAACTGACGACTAATGCACCAATCTTTTACATTTTCTAGCCAGTATGTATAGGTAGCTAAAAATTTATCTTTAGGATGAATATGAATATTTTCTTTCAAAACTGCTTGCAGTGCAGGTTCGGTAAGTTTTTTCATTTGTACAAACCATTGGGTAGATATTCGAGGTTCTACTACAACACCTGTACGTTGACTGTATCCTAAACGAGTAGTATAGGTTTCTTCTTTAACGAATACATTTTGCTCTTTTAATAGTTGAACAATTTTTTTACGAGCAATAAACCGATCTTCTCCTACAAAAACTGCTGCAGCAATACTCATCGTACCATCTGCATTGAGGGTATCAATAATTTGTAGTTGATGTTTTAAACTTAAATTGTAATCGTTTATATCATGTGCTGGGGTTACTTTTAGCGCCCCTGTGCCAAAAGTTGGATCTACATATTCATCAAAAATAATTGGTACTAACCGGTTAACAATCGGGATAATAACCTGTTTGTTTTTTAAATGTGTATATCGCTCATCTTTAGGATTTACACAAACAGCGGTATCGCCCATAATGGTTTCAGGGCGTTGTGTGGCAATGGTGATGTGCTCATCAGTAACATGCCCTTCATCATCAGCAATCGCATATTTGATATGATATAATATGCCTTGTTGTTCCTTATAGTCTACTTCTTCATCGCTTAAAGCAGTTTGTGCTTGTGGATCCCAATTGATCATGCGAGCACCACGATAAATCAATCCTTTATTATATAAATCTATAAATACTTTGATAACGGCTTTGTAATAATGATCATCCATAGTAAATGTAGTCCGCTCCCAGTCTACGCTACAGCCTAAGCGTTCCATTTGACTGTAAATAATGTTGCCATATTTTTCTTTCCATTCAAAAGCATATTTTAAAAATTCGGCTCTACTTAAATTATTTTTTTCAATACCTTTTTCTTTTAACATGGCTACTACCTTAGCTTCTGTTGCAATAGAAGCATGGTCGCTACCGGGTACCCAGCAAGCATTATAGCCGTGCATACGAGCCCAGCGTATTAAAATATCTTGCACCGTTGCGTTTAAGGTATGACCCATGTGCAGCACTCCAGTTACGTTTGGTGGCGGAACTACAATGGTAAAGGGCTTTCTATTATCTGGGTTACTGTTAAAGTATTTTTTATTTTTCCAGTGATTATACCATTTATGCTCTACAACTTGCGGATCAAAATGTTTAGATAGTTCCATATTCGTTCAAAAGTAAAAAATCAAAAGACAAAATGGAAGGACTTGAGAGAAAAATATTGTAACGACTCACTAAAGAAACATAATTAATGCTATTTTTACGCATATTAATATGTTGGTTGATATGAAAATAAATTATTATATAATAGTATTATTGAGTTTGAGTGTACTTGTAAGTTGTTCAAAAAAATATACCACTCGTCCGCAACTGGAAATTAAGTCTATAAATACACCCAACCTCAATCCTGGAGATAGTGTTAAAATTGTATTGATACTTAGAGATAGAGAAGGTGATGTATCGAATAGCTCCTTATATATAGAAAGAAAAACACGGGATTGTAATCCAAGCCCGTATGAGTCTAAGCGTCTTCCCTCTT
>CAYVXB010000091.1:0-9128 GCA_964454275.1 uncultured Chitinophagaceae bacterium
GCGCTCTAGTGCCTTGTTGTGAATGAGTTTGCTGCATTTTTGTATAGTAGTTAAATTACTGCTACTAACAGGCGTTTGGCAAGATTTGGGTTTTAGGCTTAATTTAAAGTTGGTTTTGTACTTGGAAAGCTCTATCCTTAACCGAAGATTAAGGCTTCCTTAATCCCAAACCTCGCCAAGCGCCAGAACGTTAGTGGCAATTTCCTTGTTAATATTAAAGTGAAAAAATAGTTTATTGGGAATAGGAATAAATAAAGAGTTATTAATGATAATAGACTTTATAAAAACATTTTTTTTATACATAGCAATTATGCTTAGTTCTTGTTCATCTGCAAACCAACAAGTAAAATATAGAACGACAGTAATTGATTCATTAGAATCAGTGGGAATATCTTTTTTTCATCAATGGGGTTATTCAACCCACGGGGCGAATTTTTTAAAACCCTGGTATAAAGACTATGATGATGGCAGTGGGTATAGTTGTACTTTTAGAGCTACTAATAGCAATATAGAGATATTAATTACCCATCCAACAGTATTTGCAAATGAACAAAAAATCCGATTTGATTTGGAGGCTTTAACCGCCAAAGCATATCCTTCTCAAGATAGTATTTTTTTTACAAAATTAAATTGAAATACAGGTATATATGACAAGGTCGGAGTAATAAAAAAAGAGGATACTTCTTTTTTTGCAGTAAGCAATATTTTTGACAGTTTAGAAAATATGGGCAATCAGTTGGATAGAATAGGTATAAAAGAAATTAATCCTTTCAAAGAAAGAATCAGGTTTATACTTGATGATGGGGAGATGTTGACTTTTTTACCAAACAACGTTGATGAAAACTTTAGAAAGAGAGAGACGGAAGGTAGTAAAATAATAAAACCATGTTGGTGGTATTATGTAAATGAAGCCAAATAAACTTCCACCAACAGTGCATTGGCGTTAGCGGAAACCTATTCGCCGAATAAGAAATCCAACACAAAGACAAAATCTTTTAAACCCATTAAAATAGTATTATGTATAAAAATTTTATATTTCTTTTTTTTATTTTATCAAATTGTGCTTTTGCACAAAAGCCAGAAGAAAAAATTAAATTTTATGTCGATTCTATTTATCAAGAACATCAGAATTCTGTTGGAATAATGGTTAATATTCAATCTGAAGAAAAGAATTTTTTTTGGAATTATGCTATAGGTTATAGTGATAAAAATAAAACAAAAATTGATGCTGAACAACCTCTGTTAATTGCTAGTAATACTAAAACATTTGTTTCGGCTACAATTTTAAAATTAGTTGAAAACAAAAAATTGGAATTAAATCAATCAATCGAAAGTCTGATAAATAAAAGAACAAAGAAAACACTTCTAAAAAATGGATATTTAAAAACCAAAATAACCATTAAAAATTTATTATCGCACACTTCAGGAATCACAGATTATGTAAATGACGACTATTTTGATTTTGTAAACTTGCATAAAAATTATAAATGGACTAGAGATGAGCAAATTAAATTAGCAATGAAAAGTGCAAATCCATCAACACTACCAAATGATACTTTTATGTATGCCGATATTAATTATTTATTGCTTTCAGAAATAATTGAAAACATTACAAAAAAGCCATACTATTCAGCCATAAAAGAATTAGTAGAATTTGATAAAAACAATTTAACCAACACTTGGTTTATACAAAAACAGAAACAGCCTAAAAATTCAAAACCTTTAGTACATCAATATTGGAATAAATACACTTGGGATTCTTATGATTTAAACCCATCTTGGGATTTGTACGGTGGCGGAGGATTGGTATCAAATTCAAAAGATTTGTCTGTTTTTTTTCAACGTCTTTTCGAAGGAAAAATAATTCACAACCAAAATGTTATTGACGAAATCTATAAAGACATTTCTTCAAAAACAAATTACTGTTTAGGAATCAGAAAAATTTCAATGTTAGGATTAACAGGATATTATCACGGTGGATTTTGGGGAACAGATGCAATATATTTTCCTGAATTAAAAACTGCAATAGCTATTTTTATATTAGAAAAAAATGAAAGAGATATATCGTCTGATATTTGTAAAAAAATTGTAGAAGTATTAAAAAATAATATAGAAAACAATAAAGGCTTGCGCTAACAATCGTTTTGCATCACTTTACCGAACCACTTAAAATTATGAGCAAATTTTTGACACTGTTGTTAGTAATCTTAACTTCTCATTCATTTGGACAAACTTGCGATTGTTTAAAATCTATTCAGTTTCTTGAAATGGAGTACGAACAAAATTTAGCATCTTATCAACATCAAGTAATTCAATACAAGCGACAAGCTCAGTACCAACAACATAAAAATTTAATTAATCAAACAGCTAAAATAATTACTACAACCAAAGACTGTATAGGACTTGTTGCAAAATATCAATCATTTTTTAGAGACCAGCATTTATTTATTGAGTATAAAGAAGATTTTTACAAGTTCAAATCTCTCAAGGACACGGAACTTGTAACACAAACATTTATTAACGATACTAAACTAACTGATAGCAAATCAAAAAGCATAAATAAAAAACTTGAAGGAAAGTGGTACTTTCAAGATGGTTCTTTTTCGGTCAACATTATTCCGAATAAGCGTTTTAATAGAGAATGGGCGGCTATACTTACGGAAGACAATAGCCCTCTGTGGTTTAAAGGACAAATAAAAATGGAGTTCTCTAAAAATATTGACGGAACACTAAACTGCATCTATTGGCGAAGTATAAGAATACCAAAGTATATGAAAGCTATACTTACAGATTCTGCTTTATTTATTGGTAAAGAGTTTAAATTTTATAGAACCAAAGAACAAGCATTAACACAAAAAAGTACATTAGCAAACGACTTTCAGTTTATGAAGCTTTCCGACAAAACAACTTATTTAAGAATCCCAAGTTTTAATATTGAGAAGTATAAGCTAATTGACTCTTTAGTTGAAAGTAATTTGAAGACAATTGAAAAAAGCCCAAATCTTATTATTGATTTACGAGATAACGGTGGTGGTGGTGACAGAAGTTACAAAGCATTATTGCCATTAGTTTTTGACACTACAATTATTCCTGACCCAATTACAGCTTCAGTTTGGGTAAGCAAAGACAACTTTAAATATTATGACACTACCAAATTTAATGGAACAGAAACAAAGCAAGATAGTTTAGACGAAATTAAGTACGTTGAAAGATTAAGGCCATACATTGGTAAATTTGAACCAATTAAATTTTCAAAAGACACATTAGATTTAGTGTATTATTACCCTAAAAAAATTGCTTTACTAACTAACAGATGGTGTGGGAGTACAACAGAAGGATTTATTATTATTGCAAAAGAAAGCAATAAAATTATTCAATTTGGTGAGCATACAGGTGGAATGGTTTCATATGGAGATTGGCGAAAAATTGAAATTCCTGGTCTTCCAATTTGGGTTACCTGCACAACAAAAAAAATGACTTTTTTTAATAAGCAGGACATTGAAAGTATTGGGATAAAACCACATATTAGACTTGACCCAACCAATGAGAATAATTGGATCATTGAGGTGCAAAAACAGTTGGAGAAATAAAAGCAAACGCACAACATCGTATTGGCAATAGGCAAACTCTCAACCAACTCCATTTTGTACAACGTCGTTTTTTTATTCGATTTAATATAATAACAATAGGCATTGTGGCATCATTCAAGTTTCTAATTTTTCTCTTAACCTAGATACATTTACAGAAGCACAACAATTCAATACTTGTTTAAACAAAAAATTATCTATAGATGTAGATGGCTTCATTAAAAATTGCCCCTCTTTAAGCGAGTCTTTTGGCAATGCTTCTAATACCGCATTGAAAAATGTTATTCGGTTAGAAACGCTTACAAAAAATGGGAATATTCATAAAAATCAAATAGAGGTTTGTAAAGATTGTGAGTTTAGGTACATCTGTACAGGTTGTCGTGCCTTTACACAAAATAACACCCTATATGGAAAGCCGGCTAAAGGTAACTACAACTCATATACTGCAGAGTGGGAAAATGAACCATCAAACCTATATTAATGCGGCACATAGCAATCTATTACAGACTGTTTTTTATATATAGGAAGATTTAATCCAAGAAAAAAATCTGCAGCCCTAATTCTATTTCTCAATAAATTGGTAAATATAGAACTAGAACCTATTAATAATGGTCCTGCTTGTATACCAAAACCAGCATTAAAAATATCAAATTCGTTATAAGAAATGGGCAGAAATCCACTATACCAGCGAGTTTCAAAACGAGGGGCTATGGAAAGAGTTGTAGGATAGTACACCGCTTCTTTATTTCCAGCCATTTGAATAGTATTTATCAAAATATCAGCATTTATATAAAAAGGTTTATATATATGCCAATCGGCATTTGTATGTACAGCCATTGGAAGTTGCATATTAAACGAATTTACTCCTTCTGTAAGCACCATTACTCCTGCCATTTTCAATCGACTAATGTATTGATCTATGGTTTCATTGGCTATAGGTTGAAAAACATTTTCAGGTTTATTTGTTCCTGCAAAAGTGTAATTTCCACTGGCTGCGCCTGCTTTATATCGTACACCTCCTATATCTGTAATAGATACGCCTAATCGTAATCTATATGGAAAATCATGTATAGCCAACCAATGTGCAGTTTGTGAAGGTGTATTTACTTTGCCTTCTGGTCTCCATTCATATATAAAACCTGCATCCATACCAAAGCCGATATTGCGTCCAAGGTTTTTTTTAAGCATAGTAAGAATATCATCTGTTTGTAGGTCGTTGGGGACTATGGATCCTATATCTTTTGAGTATAAAAGACGAACATCGCCGGATAATATTCTATAATGATTTCTAGTAGGTTTATAACCAATAATTACACTTGCTGTACGACTAGCAAAAGCGCTCATTCCAAGTATACATTTAGTCGTAATTCCAACTTTTATTACATGTTCAGGGTTATCTAAAAATGCATGTGCATATGTCATTCCTACCTCACCAAATATATTACCCTGCGTACGAGCCCTACTAATATTATAATCTACAGTTGTTTGAATATCCTTGGTCGTTATATCAAGAACATCATCATTAACATGGGTTATGTTAAATACATTTCTTAAACGGGTATAAACGCCTACAGAATTATACTCATTGATATTAAATGCAACTGCAGGGCCCAAAATATCGATACTTCCCCATGCATTGTGTAGGGGTTTATTGGTTATTCGATAAAAATCAACATCTTGAATAAGTTCTTTTTTGAACAATGCATTTTTTTTTATTTCAAACATAGTATTCCCCACACTCGCATGCGCCGTAAAAAAATTTAATTGAAATTTTAGAGCATCACTACTATTGCTTACCAAAGCTGGGTTATGCAACATGCTTAATGTAGTATTATAGTTGTTATGTGTAGATATTAAAGAAATTTGAGCGCTGGTACTATATATCGCTATAGTAAAAAAAAATGTACTTAACGGTATTAATTTATTTTTCATGGAACTGACTTGAAATATATTAGAATATATTCTTACTAATTTTTTTAGAACCGATAATAAAAAAGTTGTATTACATAGATTGCACATCATGATGCTTATATTAGTTCAAAATCTAACGTTATCGTTGTATGTAATACTTTAGAAACAGGACAATTTATTTTAGCATTCTCCACACATTGCTGAAAAACTTCCTTCTCTATTTTAGGTACTTTTGCTTTAACTATAAGATGAGAATTAGTAATAGTTCCATTCTCCAATGTAATGGTAGCAGTAGTTTCAATGATTTCTGGAATGAAGCCCACTTCTCCTAGCACAAAGCTTAATTTCATGGCAAAACATCCTGCATGAGCAGCAGCTATTAATTCTTCAGGGTTCGTTCCTTTGCCTTCTGCAAAACGCGTATTCCAAGAATAAGGTGTTTTATTTAAGATACCACTTTTTGAGGTAAGGCTTCCACTACCCTCTTTTCCGGAGCCATTCCAAATAGCTGTTGATGATCGTTTCATATTTTTTTATTAATGTAAAAGTAAATGCTTGTTGCTCGAATATATCAATAATTATATTTATCCTTCCATCTGTCTTTCAAAAATTTTCTCAACTCATTTTCCTTTGTATTATTGCCAGGATCATAAAATAGGTTCCCAGCAAGTTTTTCGGGTAAATATTCTTGATTAATAAAATTTTTTTCAAAATTATGGCTGTATTTATAATTTTTACCATAATTCATATCTTTCATGAGTTGCGTTGGGGCATTGCGTAAATGAAGAGGAATAGATAGGTCTCCATATTTTTTTACTGCATCTAGTGCATTTTCGATAGCCATGTATGCTGTATTACTTTTAACAGAAGACGCTAAATAAATAGCACATTGCGATAAAATAATTCTACTTTCAGGATAACCAATTTTATTTACAGCATCAAACGTAGTATTAGCAAGTAATAAAGCATTTGGGTTAGCATTACCAATGTCTTCGCTGGCAAATATTACCATGCGACGAGCAATAAATTTTATATCTTCTCCAGCTTCTATCATACGAGCCAACCAATATATTGCCGCATTGGGATCACTTCCTCGCATGCTTTTAATAAAAGCAGAAATAATATCATAATGTTGCTCTCCTTTTTTATCATATACTGCGATTCTTTTTTGTGCCACCTGCATAACACAGTCATCTGTTAGTATTATTTTTTCTGATGTAGGTATAGATTGAACAACTAATTCTAGTAAATTCAATAATTTTCTAGCATCCCCACCACTAATATTTAATAAAGCTGTTGTTTCTTTTAATTCAATATTTTTTTCTTTTAATAGGATGTCTTTTTTTAAAGCTTGATGCAATAACTGTATAAGCTGTTCTTCTTGTAAAGACTTTAGTACATATACTTGACAACGGCTTAATAACGCTGCATTTACTTCGAATGAAGGGTTTTCGGTAGTTGCACCTATTAATGTAATAGTCCCTTTTTCTACAGCACCTAATAAGGCATCTTGTTGACCTTTATTAAAGCGGTGAATTTCATCAATAAATAAAATGGATTGAATTGTTTTTTTAGCCTGATCGATTACTTCCCTAACTTCTTTCACTCCACTACTAATGGCGCTCAATTGAAAATAAGGAACATCTAACGTATGTGCTATAATATTTGCAATGGTTGTTTTACCTACACCGGGAGGGCCCCATAAAATCATAGATGGAATACGATTCTGCTCAATAGCAGTTCTTAATATACTTCCCTTACCTGTAAGGTGTTCTTGTCCTATTAAATCATCTAATGTAGAAGGACGTAGTCTTTCAGCTAGAGGAGTAGAGGTATTCATTTTATGAAGCAATTTTTTCGATGATACATGAACATATAATTTGGTACAATTGATATGAATAAGAATACCCTCTTTACAATTTTTCTCTAAGCCATTTTTTAGGTCTGTAAAGTGATTGTATTTTCAATCTAAATTCTTCTGTAATATGTTTACGTATATGCTCAATAGCTTCTTCAACAGAATCTGTAAAAAGTATACGTTTAAAATCTTCTAAGCTAATGGTATTGGCTTTTACCATATAGTTGATATGTTCTATGATGGAACGATGATATGCCAAACCCATTACTACAATAGGAAATGGTCTAACCTTATTTGTTTGAATAAGCGTAGCTGCCTCAAAAAATTCATCGAGTGTACCAAATCCACCAGGTAAGACTATAAATGCATAAGAATATTTTCGTAGTAATACTTTACGCACAAAGAAGAAATCAATATTAACCCAAGTATCTAAATAAGGATTAGGACTTTGCTCAATAGGTAAAATAATGTTACATCCTACAGATCGTCCTCCAACTTCCTTTGCCCCACGATTGGCAGCTTCCATAATTCCAGGTCCACCGCCTGTCATTACGGTAAAGCCAAGTTTAGCTAATGCACCTCCTACTTGGCGTGCCATTTTATAATAGGTATGATCTTCTTTGAACCTTGCCGATCCAAAAACCGTAATACAAGGACCAAGAAAATGTAATTTTCTAAAGCCATATACAAATTGTTTAAATATTTTAATAGCAGAAAAAAATTCTTTAATACGAGAACGAGGGCCTTGTAAAAAAGCGTTTTCTTTTTCTGATCCTATTGGTGTAAAAACATCTTCGTTATAATGGGTACGATTTTCCATAAAAATGAAGTTACATTTTATACATTCATTATTTGTCAATACTCCATTAAATATTATAATAATTTATGTCTTATAATAAACTTGGTTGAGGACCTTAATTTAAACACAAGAATTTGGAGGAACCAATGAGATTGTTCAGATTTTAGGTGCTGAATAAAAACTAAATCATTCTTCTTTTAGGGAAATTTGGGAGATTTTTAGGATATAAAAAGGTCATCCTACGGAGACGACCTTTTTACTTTTAGCTTTTTCCCCTTAAATCAGTACTCATCCTCATTAAACAAAAAATCTTCTTGTCGAGGATAATCTGGCCAAATATCTTCTATGCTTTCATATACTTCTCCTTCATCTTCCAATTCTTGTAGATTTTCCACTACTTCTATAGGAGCGCCAGATCGTATGGAATAATCAATCAATTCATCCTTAGTCGCAGGCCATGGGGCATCTTCTAAATAACTCGCTAACTCTAGTGTCCAAAACATGGTATAGGTTTTAATTTTGCGCAAATGTAACAGTAAAAATCATATTTACAAATCGCACATACAATATACCCCATATTAAACGTATATTAAATAGTGTGTCAACTGTACTTAAAATCATCAGTATATTTGAATTTTTATTATGCTTGTAGCTAAAAATATTGTAAAAACATACGGTTCTTTAAACGTTCTTAAAGGGGTAAATTTAACTATTCAACAGGGGGAGATTATAACTATTGTTGGATCCTCTGGCGCTGGAAAAAGTACATTGCTTCATATTTTAGGAACTCTTGATACACCTGATTCCGGAGAAATCATGCTACAAAACACACCCCTACATATACTAAAGAGTAACAAATTAGCTGCCTTTAGAAATAAACATATGGGGTTTGTATTTCAGTTTCATCACTTATTACCTGAATTTACAGCATTAGAAAATGTTTGTATTCCTGGTTGGTTAAGTGGCACATCAA
>CAYVXB010000092.1:0-1312 GCA_964454275.1 uncultured Chitinophagaceae bacterium
CATAATTAAAAGGATTGTTTGAGCCATACATGGCATAACTACTAAGTCCTTGCTTGATTATATCCTTATTGAGTTTAGCATCTGCTCTCTGTTTTTTTGTACGCTCTATTAATTGGTTTAAAATTTGCGCATCTGGTTTACAATTGTTGAGTATATGTTCAAATAAGCTTGCTGCTTTATCAAAATTTTCTTCTAATCCTGTAATACGTACTGTTGTATATTCATCTTCGACATTTATCGTATAAGAGCAGGCTAGCTTATAGAATAACTCATTTATTTGACTGGCAGTATACTTATCAGTAGATAAAAATGATAAATAGTTTATTGCAAGCGCTAACGCTTTATTATTCCATTTACCTACATTAAATCGATAGTATAAACGAAAAATACCATTGTCTTTATTTTGTGTATAGTAAAGCTTTGCAGGCCCAATATTGGTTTGTTGAATTTCTTTTTGATAATTTACAAATACTGGCTCCATTTGACTTGTAGGCATTTTATCTATAGTCTTTAAAAATGCGCTTTGGTCGTTTCTATTTACTTCAATAGGTGTTATAGCGGGCTTAGGCACTTTGGTAATACTAACATCTGCACCTTTTCTTTTATAAATTGCAACATAACTATTATTAGTTAAATACATGTTAGCAAAATCCATTATATCTTTTTTGGTGATATGTTGCATAGCATCTATCATAGCTACTTTCCTATCCCATGCTTCTCCTTTGCTTTTAATAAAATCACTCATAAGGGCATTAGCTACAACATTTATTTTTTGGGATGATTCTAATCTATCTAACTTATAATTTGCCACAGTGGATGCAATAAGACTTTCATCAAAATTGCCTTTTTGCAACATATTGATTTGATCGAGCAATAATTGTTTTACTTCATCAAGAGTTTGTCCTTTTTTTGGAGTGCCTCCTATAAATAAAAGTCCATAATCTTTTAAACTAAAATTATTAACAAAAGTATTAAGTAGCTTTTGCTGTTGGTTAATATTTAAGTCAATTAGGCCCGCTTTATCATTGTATAAAATATTACCTACAATTTCTAATAGCACATTTTCTTTAAACTGCAATACTCCAGGCATACGCCAGCCCAACCATATATTTTCTGCAGTTGGTCCGTATACCTGTTTAGTTATTGGCTGCGTAATAGGCTGTTCCACAGGCCCAACGTATTCCTTTATTGGCTTTGGTTTCCACCATGCAAAGGCTTCATCTATTTTTTTAATGATATCAGTTTCATTAAAATCACCTACCATTACTAAAGCCATATTATTGGGTACATAATAAGCATCATAAAACTTTTT
>CAYVXB010000092.1:1322-9073 GCA_964454275.1 uncultured Chitinophagaceae bacterium
TGTTGACCATAGTTATGGGTAGGGAATAAATTTGCCATCATAGCGTAAAAAATTTTTCTTCCATCATTGTCTAAGGTTCTATTTTTTTCTTCATATACAGCTTCTAACTCTGTGTGGAACAAGCGTAAAACTGGGTTGCGAAAACGCTCTGCCTGTACAGCTAAAAATTTATCTACTGCATTGCTAGGAATATTTTCTTGATAGACTGTTTCTTCTACAGAAGTATGTGCATTAGTGGCTTGTGCACCTATAGATAACATCATCTTATCATACTCATTGGCAATAGCATACTTAGCAGCTAACCCAGAAACACTATCAATTTCATGATATTTTTTGCGGCGAGCTGCGGTATCATTTAATGCAATTTTACCATATTGATCATATAAATTTTCAATTTGATCAAGTAGTGATTTTTCTTTACTCCAATCTAATGATCCGTATTTATCGGTCCCTTTAAAAAGCATGTGTTCTAAATAATGCGCTAATCCAGTATGGTCTTTAGGGTCGTTATTAGAACCAGCTCTTGTACCTATTAAGGTTTGTATACGAGGTGTTTTTTTGTTTACACTGAGTATAACCGTTAGTCCATTAGATAAAGTATAATAATGCGCTTGTGTAGGATCATTAAGTACATATTTGTACTTATATCCATTTGTATTTCCAAATTTCCATGTATACATGTCTTGTGCAAAAACATATGCAGTACAGGTTATTAGCAAAAGAAGAAAGCTGATTTTTTTCATTGTATACTTTTATTTTTGAGGAATGAATGATTTAATTTAATTTATTTGGATGCAATGATACTAATTTCTACGTTCACATTTTTAGGTAACCCTTTTGCAGCAACGGTTTCACGAGCAGGGAAGTTTTCTGTAAAATAACTGCCGTAAACAGTGTTTACATCATTAAATAATGACATATCGCTTAAAAAAATAGTTGTTTTGATGATGTGATTAAAATCTAATCTCGCTTCTTCTAAAATAGCTCCTATATTTTTCATTACCTGATGTGTTTCCTCTACTGTATTGGTGATTAATAATTCGTTTGTTGATGGATTTAATGCAATTTGTCCTGAAATGAATAGTAAACCTCCAGCCCAAACTGCTTGGCTATAAGGACCAATAGGAGCAGGTGCTTCATTTGTTTTTATAATTTTTTTTTCCATAGTTCAAAAGTATATGCTGATATGTAAACGTACAAAACTATTTTTGTTAAAAAATACGTTATGCATATTGCTATTCTAGCAACGGATTGGATACGAAAATCTATAGAAGAAAAGGGTATTCCATCTACAATTCATATTACTTGGGTAGAAGATATTACTGCACTTTGTGCATTGGATGCAGATGTTTATATAGATGGTTTGTATAATCAAGCTATACATGATGGGGAGGCTCATAGTTATTTTTTACGAAGTATTCAACATAAATCTATTTGGGTTTCTTCTATTTCAAAAACATTGGCTGATATCCCTTTTTCTTGTGTTCGTTTTAATGGATGGAATACTTTATTCAATCCAAAGAATATGGAAATAGCAGCACCTGAGCAATTTAAAAATCATATTACAGATATTACTAAACTTTTAAACTGGAATTATACGCTAGTGCCCGATGTGCTCGGAATGGTTACACCAAAAGTAGTTTCCATGATTATTAACGAAGCGTACTATGCTTTAGAGGAAAATGTAAGCACAAAAAGTGATATAGACATAGCGATGAAATTGGGAACGAATTATCCTTATGGACCTTTTGAATGGGCTGAAAAAATTGGATTGTTAAATGTCTATGCGTTATTGAAAACCTTATCTATTAAAGATAATAGATATATTGTAGCAAAAATATTAGAAGAAGAAATAACAAACCCAAAATAGCAAATAAAGAAGTAAGCATACATTATTAATTATCAACTATTAATTATCAATTATATCCTACATATAGATACAGCACAAGAAGAGGCAACTGTTGCTTTATCAGAAAATGATAAAGTAATGGAAGTTTTACGAAATCAAGATCAAAAAAATCATGCTTCCTTTTTGCAACCTGCTATTCAAACAATCATTCAACATTCAACATTTAATATTCAACAGTTGAATGCAGTTTCTGTTATTGCAGGCCCAGGAAGTTATACTGGTTTAAGAATTGGGTTAGCCTCTGCTAAAGGACTGTGTTACGCATTAAATATACCACTCATTACATTAAACACCCTTGAAGTAATGACAATGGCTGCAATCAACTCATCAACTCATCAACCTATCAGCTCATCAACTTTATTCTGTCCTATGATAGATGCTCGTCGTGATGAAGTTTTTACTGCAGTGTATAATCAACAATTGCAAATATTAATGGAGCCTTCAGCTTTAATATTGAATGAAAATAGTTTTGAATCCTTTTTTCAAGATCATACTGTTGTTTTTTTTGGAAGCGGAAGTGCAAAATGGAAAGCCATTTGTACAAATGTTAACATGATCCATTATGATCATGTACTATCGATGGTAGATGCTCAAGTACAATTGGCATACAAAAAATATCAAAAAAAAGATTTTGCTAATATAGCTTATGCCGAGCCGGACTACTTAAAAAATGTTTATACCTCTAAATAATAAGTATAATTCAGGTAGGAATTCCTATGCCCTTTTTAATAAAATGTATGTAATGAAGCTTGTATCTTTGTAGAAAGATATTCGTATGTTCATTCAACAATTATATACTAATTGCCTCAGTGAAGCAGCCTATTACATTGAAAGCAATGGAGAAGCTGCTGTTATTGATCCTTTACGAGATATTGATGCCTATCTTTTGTTAGCTAAAGAGCGAAATGCTAGCATCAAATATATTTTTGAAACACATTTTCATGCCGATTTTGTGAGTGGTCATTTGGAACTTCAAAAGGCTACGGGGGCTTGTATTGTTTATGGCCCAGATGCTAAAACAGGTTTTTCTATTACGCAAGCTACAGATGGTCAAATGTTTCAATTAGGAAACATCAATATAAAAGTTATACATACCCCGGGTCATACACTAGAATCTTGTTGTTATTTGTTATACGATGAAACAAATCAACCACATGCTCTATTTACGGGAGATACTTTATTTGTAGGAGATGTAGGTCGCCCAGATTTAAGTAGTGGTAATTTAGATCAAACCACATTAGCGGGTATGTTGTATGAATCATTATATAAGAAAATTATTTCATTACCTGATCATACGATTGTATATCCTGCTCATGGGCCTGGTAGTAGTTGTGGTAAAAATTTAGGTAAAGAAACATATAGTACGCTGGGTGAGCAGAAGCAATTTAATTATGCGTTGAAAGCAAAAACGAAGGAAGAATTTATTCATGCAGTAACTACGGGTTTAACCGACCCTCCAGCATATTTCCCCATCAATGCTCGCATCACTCAAGAAGGATATGAGAGCATTGATACAGTGTTTAAGAAAGCGCTTCATTCATTATCTATAAAAGATTTTAAAAAGTATATGGATAAAGAAAATACCCTTGTATTGGATACAAGAACTGCGATACAATTTACACAAGGGTTTATACCTTCTTCTATTAATATTGGATTGGAAGGTCGTTTTGCGGAGTGGGCTGGTAGTTTGTTGCCTTTTGATGCTCATTTGCTATTAGTTGCAGAAGGTGATAAAGTTCAAGAGAGTATTACTCGTTTAACTCGAGTAGGTTTTTCTAATTTTTTGGGATACTTAAACGGCGGGTTTGATGCTTGGAAAGCTGCAGAAGAAAATATAGATATGATTATTGATGTTGAAGCAGCGGAATTGGCTATGGATTTAAATTATGATGATAACATTGTTTTGTTAGATGTTCGTAAAGAAGTAGAATATGCAGATGGCCATATTAAGGGAGCTGTTAATATGCCATTACAAACAATGATGGATCCCTTGAAATTATCAGCTATTGAAGATGATATGAATGTATATATTTACTGTGGCGGCGGCTATCGTAGCGTTGTTGCAGCATCATTGCTCAAACGGCAAGATATACACAATATACGTAATATATTAGGAGGGTGGGGTGCCATAAAAGAGCAAAAAGAAATTAGTGTGGTAAAGGAAACAGCTGCATTGAATTAGTTTTTTTAATGAATAAATATTTTTAATTCAACATTTAAATATAACATTCAGTACAAAAAATTATCTCGCATGCTTCCATCTTCGATGGCTCCACAGCCAGTTCTCAGGTTGATCTTTAATGTAATTTTCAATATTTCTAACAAATAAAGTGGTTATTTCTGTTTCTTTTGTATCTATTGGATTTTCTGCAAGCATTTTAAATATACATTGATAGTATCCTCTTTTTATTTTTTTGATGGTAGCAAATACCACAGGCAAGTTAATGCGCCGAGCGTTTTTTTCTGGAACTATCAAAAAAGGGGTTTGTTTTCCAAAAAAAGTTACCCAATGAGCTTTGTTTAAATTACTTGGGTTTTGATCAGCTATCAAGGCTAATGTATACTGCTTATCTCTATAAGGCAACATGGCATTACGCATATTGTTAGCGGCTAATAAATGAGTTCCAAATTTGCTGCGGAGTTTTTTGAAAAATCTATCTATGCTTTTGGTTTCTATGGGCATATAAACACCAAGAAAATTAAATTTTGTACTCAAGCTAATATGCGCATTACCCCATTCCCAATTAAAGTTATGCCCTAAGTGTATTTGGCAGCTTTTACCTTGATTATAGATATGGTGTAATAAACTATAATCAGCTGAAAACCTTTTACTAAGCTGCTTTGAAGACATGCTTAATAATTTAATTGCCTCTAGAAAGGTATCACATAAATTACGGTAGAATTTTTTAGCAATTATTTTTCTTTCTTCTACTGTTTTTTCTGGGAAAGCCAATTGTAAATTGCTCATTACTATTTTTTTTCTGTACCTAAATACTCGGTATACAAAAAAGCAAATACCATCTGACAAAAAATAAAGAATGCGAAAGGGTAAGAGAGAAATAAGGTAGAAAAAACCGTAGATCAAGTAGTACATCTTTGCAAAGATAACATTGTATTTATTACGCTAATTTTTTAATGTTGCGGTAAACTCAATAGATTTACAAATAATCGATAAGCCCCACTAACGCCTGCGGGCAGTTCTCTGAAGAATGCAAGGCCTGTATACACAAAATTGCCCTTGCCATACGATGCCACAATTAGGCTGCCTTCACTTGCTTTTTCATTTGGGTCTTTAACGCTAAATAAGGATTGATAATTTTTATCGTACGCTATTGCAAAATAAAGGCCTCTTTCTTGGATCCAATTTTCAAAATCATGCGTATCAATTTTGTTTGGAACATTTAATGCGGCATGTTCTGGGTGTAGTATTTTCATTTCTGCATTTTCGTCCGTAACCCTTTCTCTACTAATAGTAAAAGGATAAGGGCCTATCTCTGTTTTTAAAGGAGCAATAGGATTATTTGTATTGTACTGTACAATTAAATTACCGCCATTTTTTACATAATCCATCAATTTTTTGTGATATACTTCTAAACGTTTATTCGTATTATAAGCACGTACGCCTGTAACTATGGCATTATATTTACTAATATCTTCATTCTCCAATATATTATCATTTAATTCTGTTACTTGGAGCCCTACTTGTTTTAAACAATCTGGCACTTCATCACCTGCGCCGGATATATAACCAATTTTAATATCTTCTTTTTTTAAATCAATAGTAGCAATCTTTATGCTAGCATCGCTTAAAATAAACTGAGAAGGGATATGCTCATAGGCTATTCTTTTGATACTTTTATTATAGCTATTCCCATTCATTAATACACTTGCGGCGAGATTTCCTAGCGTTGCATTCTTGCTAGCAGTAATTGTAGCTTGTATAGTTGTTTCATCATCTTTTTTTGCCAAGTTGAAATGCGGATTTTTAATTTCTATTTTATATCCAATAGGGGCATTAATGATAATTTTTCCATTTATATTGTCCGTATTTGCTTTTATTAAAAGGGTAATATTTTTTGATTGCGACTGTGTGAAAACCAATACATTTTGAGTGAAATTAACTGTTATAGGAGGCAATATTTCTAAGGAGCGATAAACTTCCCCTTTTATTGGATCGGTAGATTTATATACTATTTGTTTAGTAAAATTAAAAATACTTCCCTCTATTTCTATATTGTAAGTAATGGATAGTGAAGGGTCATTTTCAGGCTTTCCTATTAAGGTTTTATCCTCAATATCAAAGGCCCCAATTGAGTGTTTTTTATTTAACCAGTAAGGATTAGAATAAGCGGCGTTTGCAGGAATTTTTAAGTTATATTTCGTGCTTAATAATTTGTTGTTGTTTAATGATTTTTGAATGATGGTATCGGTTGTTCCAAAATTAACGCTACGTAAATTTGCTTTTATATTACTTCTATTCAAGGCTTCGAATTTTAAAGTAATATCCTTCCCAGGGATGACTATAAAATCTTCTGCAGTGCACTCTAACCAAAGCCCCATGCATGACTCAATTAATGCTTCTGTTTCAGCTAGTTTAATTTTTTTCCAATATTTTATAGTAGTATTTTTTTCATCTAGTGCATTTATTTCTTTATGTAATTGCACCAAAGTAGAAACAATTTTACTTGGATTGTTTGGATCGTATTGTGCTATACATTGATTAATTAAGCATTGAATTTTATTCGTTTTAGTGATTCTTTTCCAGGTTAAGTCAATTTTTTCTAATAAATCAGTTTTACACGAATCTCCTTTTAATAATTTAAAATATTCTAAGCTTTGCCCACGGTCCTTAGTAGAACCAAACCCTTGACTTTTATGCATACTCCTACTTTCAGCAGCAATTTCCCCATAGCTTTTTCCTGTCAGGGGGTTATAAACATTTATATCAAATTTTAATTGATTGGATGAAGTGGTATTGGCAGAACCAAAATTGAAGGTGTTCCAAAAAATTCTTTTTGCTTTCCACACTTCAGTGTACTTCAATTGCCATGAAAATTTTGAAGGATCTGCTGCTGCATCAAAAGCTTCTAGTGCTAAAATAGCTGAGGCTGTATGATGCCCATGCCCACCTTCTCCTGTGGTAGGAAAACAACAGATCATTACATCTGGTTTGAATTTACGAACTACCCAAACCATATCAGCTAAAATGCTGTCCTTGTTCCAAAAGATAAACGTCTCTTCAGGGGTTTTTGAATAGCCAAAATCGAAAGCTCGAGTGAAAAATTGTTCTGCACCATCTATTTTTCTTGCACCTAATAATTCTCTAGTTCTTATTAATCCTAGCGCTTCTCCTTGTTCTTTCCCAATTAAATTTTGGCCACCGTCACCACGTGTGATTGATAGATAGGCGGTGCGCATTTTTTTTTCTTTGCTTAGATATGTAAGTAAACTGGTATTTTCATCATCAGGATGTGCAGCAATATAAAGCACAGAGCCAATGGTATTTAATTTTTGTAAGGATTGAAGAATATCAAGATTGTTATTGGATTGTGCATGAACACGACTAGCTACAATTATTAAAAATAAACAACATGCGAAATATTTGCGCATCATAAAAGATGATTTTTGATTTTAAAACAATGCTACAATAATAATGATTTATTGTAATATTTGAATTGCTTAAATTATTAGGGAAAGAGTATAAGTTAGGAGATCTGCGTCAATGGACTATATTTCATTCTCGATTCAGGTAAGAGTGTAGGGTCCTATATTAGGAATGTCATATCAAAAGGTAGTGTTAAGATAACTGTGTAAAGGGTAGATCGGCATAGTAGTAAGGTGA
>CAYVXB010000093.1:0-4567 GCA_964454275.1 uncultured Chitinophagaceae bacterium
AACCAAAATTACCATTCCTTCCTGCTCCTTTATTTTAGGAAACTTGAGTTAATTATTTCTTTAATCGTTTTTCCATTTCTATGATTTCTCGTTCTCTTTCTATTTCTTGTTTTAACTGTTTTTCTGTTGGTAGGTAGGTTTTGTATTTAGATGCAAATAGTTGTTTACTGTCATTGAGCAAGCTGTATTTTACTATGGTCTTATCTTTTTCGGTACATAAGATTAATCCGATAGTAGGGTTATCATTTTTTTGCTTTATTTTATCTTCAACGTATCTCACGTACATATCCATTTGTCCTACATCTTGATGCGTAAGTTCTCCTGCTTTTAAATCAATCAACAAAAAACATTTTAAGATGTAATTGTAAAATACCAAATCTATATAAAAATGTTTCCCTCCTTCAGTTGTGAATCTGTATTGGCGGCTTACAAAGCAAAAGCCTTTTCCTAACTCCAATAAAAAGGCTTGCAATTGGTTTATAATAGCTTGTTCTAATTCTTGTTCATAAAAATCAGTATTGGATTTTAGATCTAAAAACTCTAATACATAAGGATCTTTAATAATATCCTTTGCTTGCATGGTTTCTTTTTTATTTTCTGCCTCTGCTTTTACTAATGCCTTCCCCTTTTTTGGAGTCATTATTATTCTTTGATGATATAAACTATTTATTTGTCTTTCCAGTGTTCTAGTGCTCCAGTTGCCTTCTATAGTTTCCTGTATATAGAATTGTTTTGCTTCTTGTGATTCTACTTTTAAGAGTAGGCGATAATGAGTCCAGCTTAATTCAGGACGCACTGCGTCCTGAATTGGATAGGTGATGTAAAAGTTTCTCATGTGTCTTAAATTGCTCTCGTCAAAACCTTTTCCATACTCTGTTGATAATTGTTGAGACAGCTCTTTTAATAATGTTTTACCATAATCTGCTCTTTGCTTGCCATTTTGTTCTTCTTCTACAATGAGTTTTCCAATATGCCAATAAGCTTGCACCATAGCAATATTGGCGGCACGGTAGACTTTACTTCTGGCTTCTTCAATAACCTGTTTTATATTGTTGTACAGCTTTTGTGTGCTTGCTATTGGGGTATGTTTTTTGGTCATTTGTTTATTCATTTCTATAACAATGAATACAAATGTATTGATTTCATCAATGTTGAAATGCCATACAATTTCTTTTTAATTACATTATAAATATTATCTGTTCAAAAAACAGACAACTTTATTAGAATTGTAGTTTAATTTTTTACTAAGGTTGTACTAATAAGAAATGAAGTTCTTTGTTTGGTTTTGATAGTGACCTATTCAGTGACCTGTCAAACCACAAATCAACAAAATACAGTGCTGGAGCGGATTTCTGATAAAGGCACAAGTCCCTCTCTCCGCAAAAACACGTTTCAAATAATATCAAATCCTCGTAGACTCAATGGTTGCGAGGATTTTTGTTTTTAAAAATTCTCGATTTTTCTCAAGAAAAATGGTATAAATCGAGACCTAATTGTTTTTTAGGTCTTGATAATGTTGCTGTTTCAGATGTTTCTTAGGGCATCTGGAACCATAGATAATAAGCATTTTTAGCCCGTTTTTGTTATTTATTCATTGTATGGAAAATAGAATATGCTGTTTATATATAGTTTGCATAAACACAGGCCATGAAGCAGCCATCAATAAGTACAGCATGTACAACAAGTACTGAAATGATACTACGTTTAAAAAAAACAATCAGCCTTACCTTACAGTATCCTATTAAAATCGTTAAAGAAGATAAATAGAGATGCAATATAAAAGTTGTATAATGGCCACAAACCAAGTGCAAAATTTTATACTGATGGCCAAAGTAAAGTAATCTAACTTTGCCCTAAAAATTACAATGACACATACCTATAAAGTTACAGGAATGACATGTAATAGTTGTGAAGCAAAGGTAAAAAACAGTTTGCTTCTGTTGCCGAATGTTCTGGAAGTAACCGTTTCAAAAGAAAAGCAAACCGCTACCATTAGCATGGATAAGCATATTGCTTTATCTATGCTGCAAAATGCATTAGACAAAAAATATACTATTACTGCAATTGAGCACAACGAAGCTCTAGAAGAAACAAAAAGTTGGTTTACAACGTACAAACCTATTCTCTTAATCTTCGGGTATATACTTATTGTAACAATTAGTATTGCTACAGATCAACATACGTTTCATTGGATGCAAGCTATGAATGTTTTTATGGCAGGCTTCTTTCTTACATTTTCATTCTTTAAAATGCTTGATCTGAAAGGATTTGCGGAAAGCTATGCCATGTACGATATGGTAGCAAGAAAATTTAAGGCATGGGGTTTTATATACGCTTTTATTGAACTGAGTTTGGGTATTGCATATATAGTTAATTTTCAACCTTTTGCTACAAATAGTATCACATTGATCATTATGAGCATTAGTATTATTGGTGTTTTGCAAAGTGTATTAAAAAAGAAACGAATTCATTGTGCCTGTTTAGGAGTAGTTTTCAACCTGCCCATGAGTACAGTAACTATTATAGAAGATGGGTTGATGATTGTAATGAGTGCCTTTATGCTATGTATGATTGGGTAATAATCAACATTTAAATAAAATAAAATGAAATCAATTATATCGATGGTAGTAGGAGGTTTGTTATTAACTACAGTTTGTCAATCTCAAATACATAATGCTAAAATAGAAATAGTAAAAGTTTATGGGAATTGTAGTATGTGTAAAAGCTCCATTGAAAAAGCTGCCAACAAAAAGAAAATATCAAAAGCCAATTGGAATGAAGAAACCAAAATGGCTACCATCACCTATAATAGTAAGCAAACAAGCATAGATGCTGTGTTAAAAAATATAGCTCTTGCAGGGTATGATAATTCAAATTTTCTTGCACCTGATGCAGCATACAATAATTTGCCGGACTGTTGTAAATATAAAAGGGAGTTAAAAACTACAGCAACGCTTATGACAAATCAAGCAGAAAAAAGCATTAAAACGGATACAACTAAACAACAGATAAATCAACTGCAAATCATTTTTGATAATTACTTTGTATTAAAAGATGCTCTAGTAAAAACAGATGCAATAGCAGCAGCGGCAAAGGCGAACCTATTATTATCCACACTCAATGCCATAAAAATGGAAACGCTGAAAACAGACGAACATACTATTTGGATGCAAGTAGAAAAAGATTTAAAAATAGATGCGCAATCTATTGCAGCATCAAAAAATGTAGAATACCAGAGAGGTCATTTTGCTACCCTTTCAAACAACTTATACATATTGATGAAAACTGTAAAACCTGCACAGAAAATCTATTATCAACATTGCCCTATGTACAACAACGGTAAAGGCGCAGATTGGTTAAGTAAAGAGCGTTCAATCAAAAATCCGTATTATGGTTCTACAATGTTAACCTGCGGAAAAACGTTAGAAACAATTCAATAAATCACTATAAAGCATAGTATTAGGTTACTTTATTATATTACATGTGTTCATTCAATTATTAGATTTCTTAAGTAAAATCAAGTACGAATAAATATTTTATATACAAGGAAACAATAGCACCGAGAATAACCTACGCATTAAAAAATAGAAACGGATGAAATTACACAAAGTCATTTTCAAAAAAATAGTACCCTTGTCAGCATTTTTTTTACTATTCTTATCGAATGCGTCTGCTCAAACTATTCCTATTATTTCTGGTAAAATAGTTCGCTATGATTTGTATATCAAGGACACTATTGTTCATTTCTCAGGAAAAGAAAAAAGAGCTATTGCGGTAAATGGACAAATACCCATGCCAACGCTAACGTTTACGGAAGGTGACACTGCAGAAATTTATGTACACAACGAACTGAATGAAGAAACTTCTTTACACTGGCATGGTTTATTTTTGCCTAATAAAGAAGATGGTGTCCCTAACCTTACACAGATGCCTATAAAACCACATACAACACATTTGTATACGTTTCCTATTATTCAACATGGCACACATTGGTACCATAGTCATACAGGCTTGCAGGAGCAAATAGGTATGTACGGCTCTATGATTTTAAACAAAAAACCAGAAGATATTAAAAAGCGCAAAAATATTGATGGGCTTCCCACTATTCCTATTATTTTAAGTGAGTGGACCGATATGAATCCAAAAAATATACATCGAATATTACACAATGCAACGGACTGGTTTGCCATTCAAAAAGGTACAACACAAAGCTACTCAGAAGCTATAAAGAGTGGGCACTTCAAAACTAAACTCACGAATGAATGGAAACGAATGAATGCGATGGATGTAAGCGATGTGTACTACAATCAATTTTTAATCAACGGGAAAAATGAAAGCCAACTTGCACAATTTAAATCAGGAGACAAAGTTCGATTAAGAATTTCAAATGGAGGAGCATCTACTTATTTTTGGCTTACATATGCAGGTGGAAAAATAACGGTTGTAGCAAATGATGGAAATGATGTAGAGCCTGTAGAAGTAGACAGATTAATTATTGCCGTTTCAGAAACGTATGATGTTGTTGTAACTATACCTACCGATAGTACGGCCTATGAATTTTTAGTTA
>CAYVXB010000093.1:4577-7667 GCA_964454275.1 uncultured Chitinophagaceae bacterium
GTTACAGCGGAAGATCGCACAAAATCAGCTTCCTTGTATTTAGGCAGTGGCATCAAGCAATTAGCCACCCCATTACCTAAGTTAAAATATTTTGAAGGAATGAAGATGATGAATGGGATGATGAAAATGAACGGCGATCTTGACGATATGAATATGCAAATGAGCCTAAATCAAATGGACATGAACATAGTAATGTATCCTGAAATTACAGGGGAGACAAAAAAGAAAAACATTGATCAAATACAAGCAAATAATCCCTACAATAGCAATGCGCTTTCTGATATTATTACTTTAAATTATGGCATGTTGAAATCCCCTACAAAAACAACCTTTCCCAAAAATGCACCCATAAAGGAGTTACGTTTTGAATTATCGGGAAACATGAACCGTTATGTTTGGAGCTTGAATAATAAAGTAGTGTCTGAAGTTGACAAAATTCTAATCAAAAAAGGAGAAATAGTGCGTATGATTTTATATAATGGCTCCATGATGCGCCACCCCATGCATTTACACGGACATGACTTTAGAGTGCTTAATGGACAAGGTGATTATGCGCCATTAAAAAATACGATCGACATTATGCCAATGGAAACAGATACCTTAGAATTTGCTGCAACAGAAAGTGGTGATTGGTTTTTTCATTGCCATATTTTATACCATATGATGGCAGGTATGGGCAGGGTTTTTAGCTACAAAAATTCACCTATTAATCCTGAAATACCCAATCCAAAATTGGCACAACGAAAATTATTTGCAGATGATAGGAAGTTTCATTTTATGACAAAAATTGGTATAGAAAGCAATGGTAGTGATGGCATGGCCATGCTAGCAAATACACGTTGGAAGGCAAGTACAATGTGGCATTTAGGATACCATGATATGCATGGCTATGAAAACGAAACCATGATTGGCCGTTACTTGGGTAAGATGCAATGGTGGTATCCTTATGTAGGATTTGACTATCATTATAAAATGGACGGTGGTCCAAAAAATATTTTTGGCAGTGAAGAAAAAAATGGATTCGGTCAAACTAGCAACAAAAATAATCGTAAAACAATTGTAGCAGGTATAGCTTACACATTGCCTATGCTGTTTGTTGCGGATGCAAGAGTTGATGGCGATGGAAAATTTCGTTTTCAGTTGAGTCGAGAGGATATTCCTATTGCTAGTCGGCTACGATTTAGTATTATGGCAAACACAGACAAAGAATATATGATTGGGCTTAGGTATATAGTTACTAAATACTTTTCATTATCCACCCATTATGATAGCGACATGGCCTATGGAGCGGGTATTACTTTTACATATTAACAACCAAGCAGAACGGAGCCTATATATACATTTCATGAGCATATAGGTTGTTTTGCAATTTCTTTGTAAAAAAATATACTATTTATGGAGATGTAGAAAAACTGTCACTACATTCGGCCAAGGATTTAGGCAATAGATATTTAATAGATCTCTTTTTTAATTCTTTTCGTCATTGCAAACGAAATTCCGCTTTGACAGAGATAGTGAAGCAAGCCATAGGTATTAATTTGAGCGTATTCCTAATTGTAATTCGGATTGATTCGTCGCCTTGTTTCTAGCAATTGACCTTACTTTCTTACTGAATTATGAAAGAGATCTAAGTATATTTAAAATATGATTATTACGATTTAAATAATGCTATATAAACGCAAAACCAACCTGCATTTTATTAAATGGCTTAAAAGAATAGGTCTTGTTGGCTTTTTATTTTTTCTTATTAAAGGATTGGGTTGGCTAGTACTATTGTATTGGTTAGCTAAATAGTACTTCCTTTAGAAAAAGAGCTGCGTATTCCACAAATTAATTTAGATAGTTATTTTGATTGAATACTAATTATTGATGCGTACAACTTCTCACATAAATGAGCAATTTTCGGGTTGAATATTTTTTTATTCTCTCATACTTTTGAGAAAAAAATATGAATAATTATGAATGTATTGCTTCTGCTATTCAGTATATAAAAGAAAACTTTAAACAGCAACCCAACTTAAACACCATTGCAAATAGTGTTTATTTGAGTTCTTATCATTTTCAACGACTTTTTAAGAACTGGGCAGGCGTTAGTCCCAAAAAGTTTATACAATATTTAAGCATAAATCATGCAAAAAAATTGTTGAAAAATAAAAATGCTACTTTATTGGATGTTAGTTTTGAAACAGGACTTTCCACCACAAGTCGATTACACGACTTATTTATAAATATTGAAGGAATGACTCCGGGGGAATGTAAAAATGAAGGAGAAAATCTGACTATATACTACAGTTTTCAAGAATGCCAATTTGGGTATTATCTTATAGCTTCTACAGATAAAGGGATATGTAACTTGTTTTTTTATGACAATCACGATGATGCATACAAGGAGCTAAAGCAACTATGGCTTAATGCAAAATGGAAAGAAGGCGAAAATATTCATCATCAAAAAGCCATTCGTTTTTTTAGTAATGATTTTAATGATCCAAACAAAATCAAACTACACTTAAAAGGGACAAGTTTTCAGATAAAAATATGGGAGGCCTTACTTTCTATCCCATTTGCAGAGTTATCTAGTTACGGTACTATTGCTCATTCCATTCATTATCCTAAAGCATCAAGAGCAATAGGTAATGCTATTGGAAGTAATCCTGTAGGATTCCTTATCCCATGCCATCGTGTTATTAAAAGTGTTGGTGCTGTTGGCGGATATCGTTGGGGTGCAATTCGAAAAATGGCTATGATAGCCTGGGAATCTAGTAAAGCGTATGGAGAAGAATAGGACACTAAAAAAGCCATTTGAAATAAAATTCAAATGGCTTAAAATATAACGAATAGGCTTAATCTCTACTTGCAAAGCGGCTTAACAAGCGAAGTATTTCTAAGTATAGCCAAACGAGTGTCACTAACAAGCCAAAAGCACCATACCACTCCATATACTTTGGAGCATTATTTTTAGCACCGTATTCAATATACTCATCGAATAAATGTGGTCTAGAGGAAACTATTAAACTATAGTGCTTGAACGCATCTACTAAATTTTTATTGGAATTTTTGGCATTAAAAAAATCATCAGGATTCCAGTTAATT
>CAYVXB010000093.1:7677-8911 GCA_964454275.1 uncultured Chitinophagaceae bacterium
TATCACCAAACTAATACCAATACCGAGCGGAGAGCTATCGTGCATAAAAGGCATTTGTACTCCAAAGATCCATCTTAGTATCATAACAATCAGATAAAAAATAGCAATACCTGTTGTAGCAGTGATAATAATTGATTTAAATTTTTCCGTTGCTTTTATAATTTTAAAACGATACAGTATAAACATGGCTAACGCCACGCCAATAGTTAATCCTACTGCATTTAAAATAAGATTGGGCATTTTTGCTTCAAATAAAAGATTGTATACAGCTGAAATAGCCCCTACAAACAAACCTTCTAATATACCATACGCAGGAGCTAAAAACGGAGCCCATTGTTTTTTAAACGTGATAATAAGCGCAACAATGAGGCCGCCAATGGCACCTACCCACATGAGTATTTGTGCAGTTGCAGGATCTTTATAAAATTTATACCAACTTACCACAGCTCCAGCAATGACCATTATCAATAAAAAGCCCAGTTTGTTTAAGGCGCCTTTTACCGTCATGGTGTTAGCAGTATCCGTAAATGTAACGTTTTGAAACGTTTTTTGTGAAAAACTAGGATTGCCTGATTTAAATATACCCATATAAAATATTTTTTTGCAAAGTTACGAAGTAAAATTAAATATACTAATATACCTATATCTATAGCTTTTTTGGTACAGTAGTTTTGCGTTTATTGAAATAGATCAGCATTGAAAGGCCTACTATCATAAGAAAAATAGCAATAATTTCTGCTTGTGTTGGATTGATACCCCAAAAGTGATATTGTGTATTTACTCGAATTTTTTCTACAAAAAAGCGTTCTATACCGTTCATTAAAAAATAAATACCGGCAATAATACCCGGTTTGGTTATTCGTTTACGCAAAAGCCAAAGTATGCCAAATAGTATTAGGCAAATAATTGTTTCATATAATGGCGTGGGGTAAACAGGTATAGGTAATTGGTGGCAATAAGGGCCAACACATCCAGGAATGGATATACCGGCATCTATAACGTTATGCGGATAGTTATATGACCACATCCAGTTGGGAAGCCAACTCAATGGATTAGGATGAAGGTTTTCAATTCCCCAATCCCCGTCACCAGCTACTTGGCAACCAATTCGTCCAATAGCATATGCCAACATCATGGCTGGAGCTATCGCATCTAAAAATGGAATGAACGAAATATTATTCTTTTTACAAAACCAATAAATAGCGATACCCGCAAATATTAAACCTCCATAAAA
>CAYVXB010000094.1:0-8742 GCA_964454275.1 uncultured Chitinophagaceae bacterium
AATAGCATAGATAGAATCCCAGTGATCATAATCAATTTAATAAGTGTACTTATAGAATGAAAATTACTAGATTTTTTAGCAACAATTAATTTTTTAAATACAACACATAAAGGCAAAATAACGCATAGAGCACAATATGCAACCAGCCATTTCCAAGCTAAGTGCCAAGCGTATAATTGCATAATAACTAGCCCACTTATTAATACTGTCATCCAAACGGCTGCATAAACCTTTGCTGTTCTAATACCCCATACAATGGGTATGGTATGGCAATTATACTGCATATCTCCTTCTACATCTTCCATATCTTTTACAACTTCTCTAATAATGGATATGATAAAAGCAAAACCACTATATAAAAAAGCAATAAGATATAGTTTATTAAAATTGATTCCCTTATAAGCTATTTTTAAAGAGGGGTTGTGGAATAGTGCATTCCATTCTACAAAGGGGACAATGAATATAGACCAAGCTGTTAAAATAGAAATAACTACGTTTCCACTTATTAATTTTCGTTTTAAAGAGATAGAATAAAGAAACAATAAAACAACACAACCTATATTGGTTAATCCAATAAACGATGCAGGAGATTTATAATCAATATAAAACCCCATAAAGATGCCCACAAGACTCAATATTAAATGCCATACAATGGCCCAACGTCGCTTAATGAATTTTTCTATAATTAATTTATCTGGCTTATTAATCATATCAATATTCACATCAAAATAATCGTTTATGATATAGCCCGCTGCCGCAATACAAACACTAGAAAAACACAGGAGTACAAAACAGGGCAAATCAAGAATGGGTAAAATACTATGAGATGCATAAAGTGGGAACTCTATAAAAAAGTAAAAAATTCCCTGTGCTAATATTATAAAAACCAAATTTGGCCAACGAATTAATCGAAGAAAAGAAAAAAACAATTGCATATTAAGCATTATTTTAAATGTTGAACTTTCAGTAGGTCTTTTAATTTAAAATGTATAATCCAACATTTAACACGATTTTCTTACATCCATTTTTCATGTAAGCGTAAAACTTTTTCTACCACATCCCTAACGCAACCTTGTCCGCCATTATAAGGCGAAATATACATACTAACATCTATGATGTCTCTAGAGGCATCAGCTGGGCAACAGGGCAGTCCTACTATTTTCATAACTTCTAAATCGGGCACATCATCACCCATATATAATATTTCTTTAGCATTTATGTTATTAATGGCTATTAATTCTTCCAATACCTTTTTTTTATCTCTTACTTGTAAATGAATATCATGAATGCCTAATTTATTCAATCGTTCTTTTACTTCTACAGACGATCCTCCAGAAATAATACTAATAGGATATCCTTGCTTTACAGCTAATTGAAGTGCATAGCCATCTTTCATACTCATACGTCGAACCATTATACCATTGGGCATTACAGTTAGTAGGCCATCACTTAAAACGCCATCTATATCAAATACAAACCATTTGATAGTACTAAATATTTGAAGAATATTCATTGAATAATTATTTTTGATTGTCTCTCCACTCGTACACCCAAGCCGATTGTATCATTTCTAAATGCCCTTCATTGGATTCTTCTTTTTTGCCAACAAAATTAGGTAACTGTAACACCCATTCTAATAAATCGGTAAACCGAATTCGATAAATTTTACTTTCATTAAAATCATCTCCGAACTTTTCATATAGCTTTAAAGCAATATCTTCATAATTATTCCAATGGATAGGCGGTTCGTATAGCATATTTATTTTAAATTATAAATGTTATATTTAAATGAAAATTCTAATTTAAAATTTAGCATTAAAAATAGCTCATCATTCTCCTAAAAATTGTGTTTGATCAGGTAATGTTACAACAATTTCACCGGCTCCAGGTTTTAATATACACTGACAACCTAAGCGAGAGTTCATTTTTGGACATACGGCCCTATCAATAAAATCTTCTTCTTTATCTGATAACTCTGCTAAACATGGCCCCCCATTTTCTACATACAAATGGCAAGTACTACAAGCACAAACCCCACCGCAATTATGATGCAGTTCTATATTATTGTTTAATGCAACCTCTAAAAGCGACTGATCAGATTCAATATTTGATAACGTAATGGGAGTTAATTCTTTTTGTTCAAATTGAAATGTTATAGTATACATTCTCTCGATTTTGTTCTTTTATTGTGCAAAGATATTTAAACTTAGTAGACAGTTCAACTTTGATGTGTTTTTTGAATGCTCTCCGTCATAATATTATATATACGCAGTAATTGGGGGTTCTTATTTAATAATTGCTGATGCATTTCAACAGTATGTTGATCATTACGAATAGCCGGCCCTGTTTGCATTAATAATGGTTTATTTAATTCTAGCCGGCAGGCTGTTTCTTTAATAAGAGGAACCAGTAAAGAGAAATCAAGTTTATTTTCTTTACAATATTGTTGTGCTAAAGTGTATAAATGATTGGTAAAATTAGAAACAAACACAGCAGCCACATGCATCTTCAGCCTATCCCCACTACTCATCAATTGCACATCAGAAGAAAGTGTTGTAGAAAATTTATAGATAGCTTGTTCTACTTCGTGGGTATTTCCTTCCACTAAAAGAGGGACGTTTGGAATTCTTTGCATTGTCATATGCACACTTTGCAATGGATATAATACTCCATATTTTTGGGCAGCAGGTTTTAATACATCCATGTTTACAGAAGCTGCGGTATGCAACAAAATACCTTTTTTAATTGAAATAGTATTAACTACCTCTAATATGGCTACATCACTTACAGCTATAATATAAAAATCAGCTCCTTGTTGTAATGCTTTTAAAGAATTATTTATAGACTGAGCCTTTACTTTTTTTGCCAATACCTCTCCTTTTTCCTGATTTCTATTAATAACTTGTAGGATGCTATGATTTGCTGCTACACATTTCTGAGCCAGGATAGTAGCCACGTTACCCGCTCCTATAATAACAATTTGCATGCGATAAAATTACGAGCAAAAATTAAAATAGCAACCCGTTTATAGAATACGCTTTACTTTTGCTATAATTCATGATAACGTTTAAACAAAAGCTTCTATACATTTATATCAAAAAAAAGTTTACAATTTTAAGCTTTTTATCTCCTAAAGTAGCTGCTGCAAAAGCATTTAAACTTTTTTCTACTCCTATATTTAAGACCAAAGTACTTTTATCTGAGCAATTTCAAGAAGCTCAACACCTACAATTTACATTCAACGGTTATATTATTCGTGGATATCGCTTTAACCACCCACAATCTAAAAAATTACTCATTGTACATGGGTTTCAATCGCATGCTGCCAAGTTTGATCATTTTATAGAACCCTTTACCAACATAGGTTATGAGGTATTAGCATTTGATGCTCCTGGACATGGCCACTCCAGTGGTAAACGGTTAAATGCTTTGTTATATAAAGAAATGATACAACACATTGAACAATTGTATGGTCCTATTGATGTGTTTCTTACCCATTCGTTAGGAGGATTGGCTTCCTCTTTAGCACTCGAAGAACGCTCTAATTCTCGACAAAAATTAATTTTAATAGCACCTGTTACAGAAACCACTTCAGCTATAAAAATGCTTTTTCAGTTATTGCCTCTACCCATTAAAGTACAACAGGAGTTTGAACACGTAGTAAAACATAATGGGGGAAACCCCAGTGCCTGGTATTCTGTTTCACGTATACTGCCCAAGTTACACTGCCATGTTTTATGGGTACATGACGAACACGATTTTATTACACCCTTTGAAGATGCTAAAAAAGTTTTTGACAAGCAGCTTCCACACATACAACATGTGATTACACAAAAGCTAGGACATAGGAGAGTATATCATGATAAGCAGGTACTAGAGAAAATAAAACAGTTTTTAGAAGTATAGTTTTTTTGATTTACACTGATTCGTTTAATATTGCAAAAGGTAATGTATAAAGAATATATCATTTTATATGTTGTTATGCTGAATGTTGTGTTAGCATTATAATCGTTCAACATTCAAAATTTAACATTCAACATAAATAGTTTATTATGTCAAAAAACTTATTAATAGTAGAGTCGCCAGCAAAAGCTAAAACGATAGAGAAATATTTAGGGGAAGATTTTGAAGTAAAAAGCTGTTACGGCCATATCCGTGATCTAGAGAAAGATAAGATGGGTATTGACTTAGAAAATAATTATCAACCTAAATATATTATATCAGCCGATAAAGAAAAAGTGGTAAAAGAATTAAAATCCTTAGCCAAAAAAGCAGAACATGTATGGTTGGCAACGGATGAGGATCGAGAAGGAGAAGCCATCAGCTGGCATCTATGTGAAGTCTTAGGGTTAGATCCTACAACTACCAAGCGTATTGTATTTCACGAAATTACCAAACCGGCTATTCAAAAAGCGGTACAACATCCACGTACGGTTAATATGGATTTGGTAAATGCACAACAAGCTCGTCGTATATTAGATCGTATTGTAGGTTTCGAAATAAGCCCAGTATTATGGCGTAAAATGAGTATGCGTAATGCATTGAGTGCTGGCCGTGTACAAAGCGTAGCTGTACGTTTAATTGTAGAGCGAGAAAGAGAAATTAATCAATTTAAAACAGAACGTACTTTTAAAGTAGAAGCATTTTTTACCGCAAAAGATATCAACCAAAAAAATGTAGTTTTTAAAGCAGAAGGTAGTCGTTTCAATACCGCACAAAAAGCAGAAGAGTTTTTGCAAAGCTGTATTAATGCCAATTATACGGTAAAAGATATACAAGTAAAACCAGGGAAAAAGACACCCGCTGCACCTTTTACCACATCTACCTTACAACAAGAAGCCAGCCGTAAATTAGGTTATTCCGTAAGCAAAACCATGTTGCTTGCGCAAAAATTATATGAAAGTGGAAAAATAACGTACATGCGTACGGATAGTGTTAGCCTTAGTGATACTGCAACAGAAAATATTACAAATAACATCCATGCTAATTATGGAAATAAATATGTACAAATAAGAAAATTTAAAAATAAAAACGAGAGTGCACAAGAAGCCCATGAAGCTATACGACCAACAGATATGGAAACTACAAATTCTGGTGATGCTGATACTAACCGTCTGTACGAGCTTATATGGAAACGCACCATGGCATCGCAAATGGCTGATGCGGTTTTAGAAAAAACAACCGCTAAAATTGAAATATCAACTAACAAAGCACAATTAACGGCACAAGGCGAAGTATTAACGTTTGATGGTTTCTTAAAAGTATATATGGAAGATAGAGATGAAGAAGATATGAATGAAGAAGAAGATACAGAAGGTATGTTGCCGCCCTTACAAGTACAACAACCCTTGCCTTTAAAAGAAATGAAAGCCACAGAGCGCTTCTCTCGTCCTTCGCCAAGATACACAGAAGCCTCACTGGTAAAGAAGTTGGAAGAATTAGGTATTGGACGCCCATCCACTTATGCACCTACTATTACTACAGTGCAAAAAAGAGGTTATGTAGAAAAACGAGATAAAGAAGGGGTGAAACGTGATTTTAATATCCTCATCTTATCTAATAATACAATAGAAAAAGCTATACAACAAGAAACAACAGGTGCAGAAAAATCGAAATTATTTCCTACCGATTTAGGTATGGTTGTAACAGATTTTTTAAAGCAACACTTTAAAGATATTATGGATTATCAATTTACAGCTCGTATTGAAGAAGAGTTTGATGAAATAGCCTACGGAAAAAAGAAATGGGCTAAAATGATTGATAATTTTTATACTCCTTTCCATAAAGAAGTAGAACAAACCCTTGAAACAGCAGAACGTATAAAAGGGGAAAGAGAATTAGGTACTGATGCTATAAGCGGAAAAAAAGTAGTAGCTCGAATGGGCCGCTATGGACCTATGGTACAAATAGGAGATGTAAACGATGAAGAAAAACCTCGTTTTGCAAAATTGAAAACCGATCAAAGTATTGAAACCATTACGTTTGAAGAAGCCATGGATTTATTTAAACTGCCTCGAACCTTAGGTCAGTTTGAAGAAGTAGATGTAATCGTAAACATTGGTCGTTTTGGACCTTATATTTCTCATGATAAAAAATTTTATTCCTTATCTAAAGATATAGATCCATATACCGTTACACTCGATATTGCTATTCCTATTATTGAAGAAAAACGTAAAGCCAAAGATGAACGGACCATTAAAGTATTTGAAAAAGAAAAAATACAAATCCTTAAAGGCCCTTATGGCCCATATATTAAAGTAGGTTTACGCAACTATAAAATTCCTAAAGAACAACAAGATCAAGCAGCTGATTTAACACTGGAACAAGCGCAGGCTATTATTGAAGAGATAAAAGCCAATCCACCTAAGAAAGTAAAAGGAAAAACAAAAAGTAAAAAGTAATTTTTTCATAAGCAACGTTAATTGATTTTTTCTTGTCATATAGTTCTTAAACCAAATAATATGACAAAATTTATTCTGCTTATTTCATTCTCATATTTTTTTATCACTCCTGTTTTTGCACAAGATGTTATCATTAAAAAAGATGGAAGTGTTATTAAAGCAAAAGTTTGGGAAATCAATGCCAATGACGTAAAATATAAACAGTATGAAAATCCCGATGGACCGTTATATATTACACCTAAATTAGATGTTAAAAGTGTAAAATATGAAAATGGAACAGTGGATAATTTTTATGAAGAACAGAATATTAGAAAGTCTAGACCTTTCGGATTAGCGCTCAATATAGCTGGTTCAGCTTTAACTGTTGGATTGTCGGCAAATTGGTTTATTACACCTAGAATAAATGCAGAAGCAGGTTTTAGCATTTCTGGTTATCATGTTGGCGGAAAATATTTTTTTATGGCAAAAGAGTACAGTAAATGGGGGTTTTATCTCGGCGCTAATTATTTTTATTTTAATTTTACTGCAGGCGGTCCCGTTGCTGTAGGAAGTGGAGTGTATTCCCCAGTAGGGGCATACTATATAAGTTCAGATGGATTATCTCTTGGGTTAGAATTAGGAGTTATGTATTCAAATATACATTCGAATATGATTCTAGGTATAGCAGAAAAAGAATTTGTATTTACTGGAATGGGGGGCATTAAACTAGGCTACCATTTCAAAAGACATCATCTTAACAAATAAACCTAAGGGTAGTGTTACTAACCTTAGGTAATAAAGTGAATGTTTATAAAGCATAGTACAATTGTTGCTCCTTAGCTTTTTCTTCTCTACTTACTACATTTTTATGTATGTGTACAATATAAGTAAGCTTTGTTTCTTCTTTTTCTATAGTTATAGCATTTTTGTTTATTCCACAGGAGGCTAAAATATTTATAATATCTTTTTCGCTCCGTTCCATTAAAAACCAGTCAAAAAAATACTCTAATGCTATCTTAAAAGAATGATTTTTACCAATATTTGTAAATAGTATTTCGCCATCATCAGAAATATTTTTTTCAAATAATTTTTTAAGAATATTGATCATAAATTTATCTGAAACATAATCAAACACCCCTCCTATCAGTATCAAATCATATTCTTCTGTAATTGTATGCAGTAGTTTATAAATATTTCCTTGCAGCGTATTTATTTGGCATTGAATAGCCTCTAATTTGCAAAGTGAGTAGTCTAAAGCATCTTCATCAATATCCAACAAAGTAATTTGTGTGTGTGCTTTTTTAATTTCATTTTGAGCCCTATATATATCTTCTGAGGTACCACAACCGATAGATAAAATTTTTGCACTCTTTTTTTGTTGAACACATTTTACAATAGATTCATATTGTTTATGAACTTTATTACGATGTTGTTGTGCAATAGGAGAATGAATAAAATAATTTTCAAATAAATAAGCAAGAGTATGTTGAGGGGCAAATTTTTTATATTGAATAATTGCTTCAATTGTTTCAAAATCGCCCTGGTAACCTCTTGGCCAGGTTTGCACTCGTTTCAAAAGAGGCGACTTGCCTAATTCTTTACGCAAGGGTTCTAGTATACCAAGAATTTCTTTTCGGTTGCATCTTTTTTCTAATGCAACTATTTGTTCTGTAATGTATTGACAAAAAAAACGTAGATTTTTTTTGCCTTTTTGAGGATCATTTACAATAGCATGTTGTTGTAAAAGAAAATGCTCAATGCATGTTTGCAGTTGTTTTTTCATAGGATAATAAATATTGGTTAAGAAAAAAATTAGCTTTTTTAGTTACTATTGTTTTGGCAAATAGTAGTAACTAAAGGCTAAATATAAAAAAATATTATATTACATACATTTTTATGCAGGAAAATAAGGAAATACTTGCCCTACTTAACTTAATCGACGATCCGGACGAAGAAGTATTTTCTACCATTAGTGATCGTATAGTATCTTATGGTAAAGGTATTATTCCTAATTTGGAGCACCTTTGGGAAAATACTATAGATGGATCTGTACAAGAACGTATTGAAGCTCTTATTCATACATTACATTACAGAGATCTAAAAGTAGATTTTATAGATTGGCATACATACCATAGCCACGATTTACTTGCCGGAGCGCTATTAGTAGCTAGGTATCGATATCCAGACCTAGATACTACTGTTGTAGTTCAAGAATTAGAAAAGATAAGACGTAATATTTGGTTAGAGCTCAATAACTATTTAACTCCGTTGGAGCAAGCAAATGTTATACATAGTATTTTATATAACTAACTCAAGTTTCCTGTTTTAAATAATCGATTTTAATTGATAAGCAAATACAAAT
>CAYVXB010000095.1:0-8561 GCA_964454275.1 uncultured Chitinophagaceae bacterium
GAAAGTAACACCTGTTTACTACATTAATAACCCTTATTTACAAATACTCATTAAAAGCCTTTCATTGGCACATAAATTAGATTGGTGCATAAGTAGTGTTTAAAAGCATTTATTAAAAAAGGGTTAAAGATATAAAAATAAGTTACGTGCCACTATTAACTAGCACGCTATTTGTGTATTCATTATTTAATAAAATTCAAATTTATGAAACAACTTATCTACTGCTTTTTTATAGCAACCACAATAAGCGTCTTTTTTATTGGATGTAATAAGAAAGATGTTTTACCTACCCCTCATTTAGAAGGTTATTGGTCAGGTACTTATTCTTCTATTTCTGCACCAGTATTTACAAGTAACGGATCTCCTTACACGGTTACTACAACAAATAATGGATCACTTAGTATTCAGGCAGATAACACATCAACCATACAATTTAGCACCGATCCTATTACGTATACAGGATCCGTCGTTATCAATGATCGAATGCTTACAGGAATGTACCATGGAGCAACCAATACAAACGTGATAAGTTTAACGAATGTTGTCATTAATAGTGCGAACAACCTTTTAAGTGGTAGCTGGAAAAACAATCAGACAAATATTTCAGGAAAATTTTCCTTTAAAAAGGGAAATGAGAACGAGGTTTCTACGTTTTAATATTATGTACAGATCACTTTACCGTTTTCTTTTAAAATCTCCTCGTTTCCAGGCGTTAATAAATTCGACCCAAGCAAAAGGATTGAATATGTTCATGGGTGGCGTTTGCCCAGCGGAGTAATATTTTGCTGCATTTTGACGCAGTGCATTATTGACGGCTTCTCTCCCATCAAGTGGCAGGGAAGCTATTAACACTCTACGCTTAGCCTCATCCGTATTTTTTCGAGCTATAGTAATAGCATCATCTGAAATTTTAATGTTTACAAAATCTCTTTCAAATTGTTCTCGCCTAGGATGTTGTTTAATAATCGTTATGGGTAAATATGTTGTATCGGACACCATAAGTTGTATAATGCTGTACTGATTACCTTTTAAATCTTTTGGTATACGCACCAGTTTTGATTTATATCCAACACTTGAAAATTCCACATCATCTCCCTTCATCACAACAATAGAAAATACTCCTTGTGTGTTACTAATGGTTCCCCGATTTTGATCTTTTACCACTATACTTACAGAAGGCAGTCCCATTAAGCTATCTGCTGTCATAACTACACCATATAATTGCACAACAGAGTCTTTTGTTTGGGCCTTTGCAAATAATACATGCACCATCAATACAAGTAGTATAATTATCTTTTTCATAAAAGCAATCAACATTATAAAAATCTTTCAAAAATAAGTGCAATAAAACATCCTATTCTTTTATCTAATCACTTAACACCATTACATACGGCTAATGTTTAACTTTGTGACCATTATTGAAAATTAATTGCAATGACACAAGAACAAATTTTAAACGCCTTACGTAATGTACAAGAGCCTGATTTAGGAAAAGATATTATAACCTTAAATATGGTTAAAGATATTCAAATTCAGCAAAATGAAATATCTTTTACCATTATATTAACTACCCCAGCCTGCCCATTAAAAGATATGATAGCAAAGGCATGCATCAATGCCATTCAATTATTAGTCAACAAAGAAGCGAGGGTAAATGTGGCTTTTGCTTCAAACACCACTAGCAACAGAACAGACGCAAAATCTGTATTACCTCATGTAAAAAATATTATTGCCGTTATTAGTGGAAAAGGTGGTGTGGGAAAAAGTACTGTGGCGGCTAATTTAGCCATTGCCTTAGCCAAAAGCAATGCAAAAGTTGGTTTGATGGATGCAGATCTATATGGACCAAGCATACCTATTATGTTTGGTGTACAAAATCAAAAACCACTTATGACAGAGGTAAATGGCAAAAGCATGATTATTCCTTTGGAAAAATTTGGTGTATCACTGATAAGTATTGGCTTATTGATAGATCCTAAAAGCGCAGTTGTGTGGCGTGGACCAATGGCCAGCAGTGCTATACGACAATTCATCAATGATGTACACTGGGGAGAGTTGGACTATTTAGTTATTGATATGCCCCCTGGAACGGGAGACATTCATCTTACTTTATTACAAACAGTCCCCGTAACAGGTGTAATTGTAGTAACCACACCTCAAAATGTAGCATTAGCCGATGCTAAAAAAGGTATCGCCATGTTACATCAAGCTCAGTTAAAAACACCCGTCATTGGTCTTGTAGAGAATATGAGCTATTTCATTCCTGTTGAATTACCCAATAACCAATATTATATATTTGGCAAAGAAGGCGGAAAGAAATTAGCCGAAGAGTATGAAATGCCTTTTTTAGGTCAGATCCCATTAGTTCAATCTATTTGCGAAGGTGGAGATGAGGGTCTTCCTGTAATGATGGGTAATGATATTATTACAAAAAAAGCGTTTGAAAATTTTTCAAGTAATGCAGTCAGACAAATTGCTATGCTGAACCACCAGCATAGTTAGATCAAATATTAAAAAATATCGCCTTAACGCAAAAATATTAATACGGCTTCTCTAAGCTTTTTTTACAGCAATAGTACCCTTAGAATGGCTGAATACATTAAAAAAGTTTCGAAAAACCGAATAAAAAGCTACAAGTACTAGAGCAATAACAGTAATGATCATTAGATTCATTAAGAAAAGCGGATAATAAATGTAAAGGTGACTTTTGATGATGGTATACATAAAAAAGGATTTAATTGTTCAAACAATAGTACCAAAACAATTTTTATGCCTATATGCGAAATATTTGTAACATTATTGTAAATGCTGCATTACTGCTCATATTGTATTTCGTATAAACACCGTACTACCTTTTTAATTTTAAGAGTAGATCATGGTAAAGATGAATTTGTAAAGGCAACATATCATATCAATGGTATTGAAAGTTTTTGGGGATTATCTAAAACAAGTCTTACTAAATTTAAAGGTGTTCATAAAAAAACATTCTATCTTCATTTCAAAGAATCTGAATTTAGATTCAATTATAGAAATGAAAATCTATATAAACGTATACTTAAAATTTTAAAAAATTATTCCCTTAACTTACCCTTGCCCTAAAATTTTATGCAACCATTAAACTTTTGGTTCTATTATTTAAAAGAGATTGAACAGAAGCTTAGTGCATTAGAAATAAAAAGCATAAGCAAGGGAAGCTCACCATCACATAAAATAAATGAAATCAATAAATATCATGAATTTCTATCTAACATAAATGAAGAAATATCTATACAATGGGATCCTATTATGGGTATGTTTGATGATTTATGTATAAATAAAATTGCACCTCTTTTTGGAGTAGTACTGAATTCGAAAGAAATAAATCAAACGCTGGAAGAACGATTATCTTTTTTAGATTTAGAAAATGTATGGCAATGGTGTGAGTTTTATACTCCAAACAGGATAGATGTAAATATTTCTAGATCTCATTTATTCAAAGAGGATAATCCCATAAGATTAATATTAGATTTAAAAAATAGCATATACTCCGTCCTAGAAAATAAAGATATAGAGTGTTTTGTAGAACGAGTAGGTAAAAAACTTGCTACTACACTTGGGGTAGTTGTATATTATGGGAATACTCCTTGTACTGAAAAAGAAGATAATTTAATAATTGAAAAAACTTTCGAACCACTACAATAGCAATATTTTCACCAACTTGCCCTAGCACTTACCATAAAATCTACAAACTCATTAGAAAGATATTTATAATATGCTGTAATAGCAATCATAGCGGCATTATCAGTACAATATTCAAATTGAGGTATATACACTTGCCAGTGATTTTTTTTACCTAGTTCTGCTATTGCCTTACGCAAGCCACTATTAGCACTTACGCCTCCAGCAATACAGATTTCCTTAATGCCCGTTTGCACTGAAGCTTTTTCTATTTTTTTCAATAAAATATGAATAATAGCATGTTGAATGGAAGCACATAAATCATTTAAATTATTTTTAATAAAGTGAATATCTTTTTTTATTTCAGCTTGTAAAAAATATAAAATGGATGTTTTTAACCCACTAAAACTAAAATTCAGGTCAGAGATCTTGGGTTCAGAAAATTTAAATTTTAATGAATTGCCTTGTTGTGCATATTTATCAATTAATGGCCCACCAGGATAAGGCAATCCTAATAACTTAGCAGATTTATCAAAAGCCTCACCAGCAGCATCATCTAGCGTTTCTCCTATAACAGTTAATTTTAATGGACTACCGCAACGCACAATTTGCGTATGCCCTCCACTAACGGTTAAACATAAAAAAGGGAAGTTTGGTTTGGGATCATCAATTAAATTAGCCAATACATGTGCTTGCATATGATGCACCGCAATCAATGGTTTATTTAATGCTAAAGCCAATGATTTTGCAAAACTCGCACCTACTAATAAACTGCCTATTAAACCCGGCGCCTGTGTAAATGCAATGGCATCAATATCTTTTAACTGCGCAGTTGCTTTGCGTATTGCTGCATCTACTACTGGAACAATGTTTTGTATATGAGCACGGCTGGCTAGTTCTGGTACTACACCTCCATACTGCTCATGAACCGTTTGATTCGCAATAATGTTAGATAATATAATCCCATCTCTACAAACTGCAGCGCTGGTTTCATCACAAGAAGATTCTATGGCGAGGATAATTGACAATGGGTAGTTGATAATTGATAATGAAAAGATTTTTTTATTTAATTGTTAAACTTATTCTACTAATTTTTGAAATGCTTTTAACATATTAATATTCTTTAAATCTTCATCTTTTTTTGCATGCTCTTTGTACTTATAAGGATTTAGTTCAATAGCAAGAGTTAAAAAATAAATCGCTTTTTTGGTATCCTTTTGTTTAGCATATACACAAGCTTTATTATAATAAGCTATTGCTATATCTTTTACACTACTTGCTCTTTTAACAAGTTTATTACAATATTCAATAGCTTCATCATATTTATTTACATCAATAAAATAACTACTCAAATATTCTAACGGAGTATTATCATGATATGTAGGTACAATTTTTTCAGCTTTTAAATAATGTATTAGCACTTCGTCATATTGTTTTAACATTTTATAAGCCCATCCAAGATTAAGATACATATTTTTGTAATCTAATACTACTTGTTTTTCAGCATCCTCAAACCAATAGAATTCAACTTCAAATGGATTATATTGTAAAGCTTTTTTATCTGTTGCTAAACTATTATTTTCTGTTTTTGCAAGTGGGGTATCTTTTTGGGGTGTAATCCTTAATGTACCCGGATCAGGGGCTAGCTTTAAAGCCTGTTTAAAACAACGAATAGCTAATGGATATTTTCCTATTCTAATACAAATACAACCTTTTAAATGATGGAATTTCCAATATTGATTATTTAATTTAATCGCTTTATTAGCAAATTTTAATGCTTCTTTTTCATCTCGGATGTCATCATAAATAGCTATTAATTTATGTTTATATAATTCTTGTGATATACTTTTATTCTTAGTATAAGCCTTTTCTATATAAATAAAATTATCAATGTCTTCTTCTTTAGCTACTATTGAATGATACAATTTTCCATCTGTTATCTTAAATTCTTCTACAGGCCCTCCTTCATGATCTAAATAAAAAATGGCATTTTCCAGAAAAGGTGATAATTCTTTAATCAATTTTATAAATGATTCTCCATAACCCCATTTTCCGCCGCTTTGTATAATAACGTATAGTTTTTTTTCTGGATCAACAAAATTACTACCATCAATATTTGGATTAATAATACTTAAATTAATTTGTGCTTCTTGTATATCAACATAGCTTTCTTTTTTAATTTTTGAAGCCATAGCTTTTACTTTATTGACAAATTTTTTTTTACATAATAAAGCAACTCCATCTCCAACAAATGAAGGTGATATTTGCGTAATACCATGAAGGGTTCCCATTATTCTATTTTTATAAATGATTAGAGAGTTATTTTTTATAATTTTACTACCGCTTTTTTTCTTTGTACTGTATGTGCACTAAAATATCCTAAAGCATTATTACTAATATTACTTGTAGGATTTGCTGGTGTAGAAGATTGGCCATTGCTTATAATTTGTGCCAATTGATTAAAATAGGAAAATACATTTTTGTCTACACACTGCATTTCCAATAATAAAGTATCTCCAACATTAAAATACGTACTATCGTTAAACAACTGTCTAGCTATATATCGTCCATCAGATAAGCGATCATTAAATGCAAAAAATTGCTTAAGTTTTCGATCATTAATGGTTTGCTGAAATTTATAATAGTTAGGGGTTCCAACAGGATCTTGAAAATTAGGAACTGCATTAATTGTAGTATTTCCAAAAGCAGTGATTTTAAGAAACGTTATTGTATCTAGCAATATTTTTGCTGGCATTGTAGACGCTCCAGTATATTGTTCCCCTTCTGCAACAACTGTTAGTGTATAATTATGTCCTTGTACTCCTTGTATAGTAGTTGTTTTATACGTACCAGGAGAAGTCTCTGTTAACAAATTGGTAGTATTGGTAGTATTATCCTTAACAGTTACTACAGCCCCTACAACAGGAGGAAAAATATTATCGTTTGCGTAGTTAATAGTTTTTGAAATAGTAACTGTATATGGCCCTGGCTCATCAATTATATTACCTTCAATAACTATTTTCGGTATTGCATTTTTTAAATCAATATTAACGACCCTTTTACAGGCAAATATGCATAAAGCTAAAAAGCATATGCTATATTTTTTGTATATGTTTTGCATATATTAAAATTTAAAATTATATGTAACAGCCGGCACTATTTTAAACAGCGTTGTTTGTACCGCTTGAGTTTTAAAAGCATTTGTTGGGTCCTCTTGAAAATCAATAGCAAAAGCATTTGCACGACTGTATGCGTTATAAATAGAAAATGACCAGCTGCTTTCAAATTTTTTTGTTTTTTTTGCTTGTAGGGTAGCGCTTAAATCTAAACGATGGTATGCTGGCATTCTGTAACCGTTACGTTCAGTATAATAAAAAACAGTTCTACCATCTACTGTATACTTACCGCTGGGGAAAGTTACCGCGTTACCTGTATAATAAACAAACGTTGCGGCAAATGTCCATTTTTTATTAAGCTCATAAATTCCTACAATTGATAACTCATGTGTTCTATCTTGTTTGGCATTGAAGTAATTACCCTTATTGATGCCTTGTATTTTTTTTTCTGCCTTAGATAACGTATAGCCAACCCATCCATTTAATTTTCCATATTTCTTTTTTACAAAGAATTCTATACCATAATTTCTACCCGTTCCAAAAAGTAATTGTGATTCTACATTTTCATTAGCTCTCAATTCTGCACCATTTTTATAATCAATTTGATTTTTCAAATCTTTGTAATATATCTCTGTCGAAAATTCATACTGGTTATCATGAAAATTTTGAAAATATCCTAATGCTATTTGATCGGCTATTTCAGGCTTTACATTGTTACTACTTGGCATCCATAAATCAGTAGGATTTGTAGCCGTTGAATTAGATATTAAATGTAAATTTTGCACATTGCGAGTATACGAGGTTTTAATAGAACTACTCTCTGTTAATTTATAATTGACTGCTATTCTAGGTTCTAAATGAATGTATGATTTGATGACTTTATTAGCTGGATAGGTAGCAGCACTTATAACATTACCAGCCTCATCATATCTATAAAACGTACCTGAGCCTAAAATGCTGAATGCACTTAGTCGAATGCCATAGGTAAGGTTAAATTTATCTGTTGCTTTCCACTCATGCGATGCATAAGCACTATTTTCCAAACTATACTTTTTTTGTATCTGTTCAATTTGAAACTGTAGGCTTGATTTTGAGGCTGTAACTATACCTGGAATAATGTTGTGGTAAATAGTATTAAAACCAAAATTGATTTTGTGTTGAGCGTTCACATAGTATTGTAAATCTTCTTTTAAATTCAAATCCCTAATTTTTGATGTAATAAGAATATCATTATTGCCTGCATTAATATTTATTTTATAACTATAATTACTATATATAAGCGATGTATTAGAAAACAGTCGATTATTGAATGTATGATTCCAACGCAATGTGGCTGTTGCATTACCATAGTCAATACCAAATGTTTTACTGAAGCTTAAATTATCCCTACCTGTATAAAGAGACAAATACAATCTATTTTTATCATCTATTTTATAATTGGCTTTTGCATTAATGTCATAGAAATAAAGAACATTCCCATTAATGGTGGGGTCTTTCGATAATCTTAAAAACAAGTCAGCGTATGTTCTACGGGCACTTACCATAAAAGAACTTTTGTCTTTTATAATAGGCCCCTCTATATTTATTCTAGAGGCAATCAGGCCAATTCCTCCACTCACTCCAAATTTTTGATTGTTTCCATCATTCATTTTAATATCAAGCACAGAGGATAATCTGCCCCCATACTCTGCAGGCATACCTCCCTTGTAAACGGTTATATCCTTTATAGCATCCGAATTAAATGTAGAAAAAAAAGTAGGAAAACCCGGACAAAAAATCAGCGTTGAT
>CAYVXB010000096.1:0-8552 GCA_964454275.1 uncultured Chitinophagaceae bacterium
AGTCCTTATGTAATTTTAATTGGATAACATATTCATCTTGTTAGCGGTTTAGTATAACAAGTATTTTTTTTCGTTCAAGAATTTCAAAGGTCAAATTTAAGCAAATTATTAAGCTTTTTAGTGAAGATTTAATGACTACACAAACAGCTAATATTTTAGGTATTAGCAGAGTGAGTATAAATAGCATTTATGGATTAATAAGACAAAGAATTGCTTGGCATTGTGAAAAGCAATCTCCTTATAAAGGAGAAATGGAAAAGTATATACAGAAATCGTTCCTGATGCTTCAAAAGCTACCCTGCAAGCAGTTATTAGAGGGAAGGTAGACATTGACAGTATCATACATTCTGACAAATGGATGTTTGTAGAGTAAAATTATTTTAATTAAATATCCATAACAAAATGGGTTTATTTGAAACCTTAAGCCATTGATCTATATTTTTCATACAAGCATTTGAAACCGCCGGACAACCCCATCCCTCAGGCGTTCCATCTGGATATACTTCTACAGCAGAAATAGCATCCCAAGAATGTAATACAACTTCTCTTTTTGCTGCATTACTGTTTGTCTTTTCTAGTCCATGCAATAAATACTTTACTTTAATGCCCCATTGACTCACCCCACGTTCACCTATTTTATATTTTCCTAAAGAAGTACAATGGCTATCATTATCATTACTAAATACAGGATTTTCTTTTGAATGGTCTCTGCTCCATCCATATATGTAACAACCATGACTTACTAATGCGCTATATATAATAGTGTCTTTAGTAAAGTCCCAAACAAAAAAGCGGTTTTTACCAGAATGGATATTCATATCAATAAGGATACACAATTGAGTGTTATACTTTTTCGATGTGCAAAATTGAAATGCTTCTTTAGCTTTTTGTTTTATTTTCTGACTATCTACACGTATAGATGCAGTGGCTTGTCGGGTAATATTTTTACAAGAAAATAATAAAAAACTCGAAAGCATGATTATAGGTATATATCTTATCATACAATTTTAATTTGTTAAATATTTGAATACATCTTCTAAAGAATTAGTATTCTGTTGTAAAGAAATAATATTTAAGTGATTATCTAGAGCATGTGTTAAGACAGTATTTTGCAAAGCTTCCATATTGTCTCCTTGCATAATCCATGCTCCATCAGCTTTTTGACTAATGTAAGTAATACCTGGTAATTGCTCAAGCATTTCTTTAGTAATATTTTCTTTGTATTGTACAATAATTTGTTTTGCATTTTGGTGTTGAGCTTGTAGTTGTTGCAACGTATTATCGCCCACTATTTTTCCTTTATGTATAATAATTACTCTATCACAAATGGCTTGCACTTCTTGTAAAATATTCGAAGAAAATAAAACTATTTTCTCTTTGCGTACTCAGCGCAGCCTTAGCAGTAAATTTTTTAAATCGCAGAGAACGAAAAAGAAACGCAAAGTACTCGCAAAGGTAGTACTATAGTGCATTTAGTTAAAAATCGATTTTTTTAATTTTGAAAATGTTGTCTATTTAGTTAACTTTGTAGGATGAAAATAGGCAGGCAGGTAGTAGCATTTAAGAAATATTTTTTGGAATTTTATGAGCACCAGGCCAGTATGTACAAGCAAAAATTGAGTGGACATTGTAATTAATACGAACAACTCAACAAATTCCAGAAAAGTATTTCAAACACATAGCAGGAACAAAAGGGCTATATGAAATAAGGGTTGAGGTTGGTAATAACATTTTTAGAATATTTTCATTTTTTGACAAGGGAAACTTAGTTGTATTGGGCAACGGTTTTCAAAAGAAAGCACAAAAAACGCCAAAACAGGAAATTAAAAAAGCACTTAAGATAATGGAGGAATATTTCAACGAAACAGAAAGTTCACCAATTCAAAAAAAATAATAATTATACCATGAGTAACAAGAAAATAATGAATAAAAACATTACCACATTAGACGAAATTCTTGACAAGAAATATGGAAAGAAAGGGAAGTCTAAAAGGGAAAAATGGGAACAAGAATTTGAAGCATTCAAACTTGGCGTATTGTTAGAAGAAGCAAGAGTTAAACTTCACATGACACAAGAGGAGCTTGCAGAAAAATGTGGAACAAATAAATCTTACATTTCAAGAATTGAGAATAATGCTTCCGATATTCGACTCTCTACATTAATGCGCATTATTCAACAAGGCCTTGGCGGACATCTTACATTGACACTTCAGGTTTAATTTTTTTTATTTTTTTATATAATAGACCTCTAGCGTAAGTAGATAAATGCTAATTTCTCAAACTGTCATCCCGAGCGGAGTCGAGGGGTAGCAATGAGTTTTAAAACTATTCTATTTATAAAAAATAATATAAGATAACTTGCGCTAGAGGTCTAATACAAAACTAAACAGTAAGTGAACGAAAAGCTTCTTCTAAAGAATTTGTATTATGTTGTAAAGAAATAATATTAAAATGATTTTGTAAGGCGTGGGTGAGGATAGCATTTTGTAATTCATCCATCTTCTCGCCTTCAAAAACCCAGCTTCCATCTGTGTTTTGCTGAATATTCGTAATGCCGGGCAGCTTTTGTAACATTTCCAATATTACATTTTCTTTATACTGTACTTTAATGTGTTTTTTTTGTTGATGCATATTTTGCAGTGCCTGCAACGTATTATCACCCACTATTTTTCCTTTATGTATAATAATTACTCTATCACAAATGGCTTGCACTTCTTGTAAAATATGCGAAGAAAATAACACTGTTTTCTCTTTTCCAATTTGTTGAATTAAGGATCGTATTTCTATAATTTGATTAGGATCTAACCCACTGGTTGGCTCATCTAATATTAATACTTCTGGGTCGTGTAAAAGAGATGCAGCAAGGCCTACACGTTGTTTATAGCCTTTAGATAGCTGGTGCATTTTTTTGCTACATTCTGAAAGTAAACCGGTTAACTCAACAATATTTTGAATTTTGAATTTTAAATTTTGAATGGAATAAATTTTTCCAACCAATTGTAAATATTCTTTAACATACATATCTGTATATAAAGGATTGGCTTCGGGTAGATACCCAATTGTTGCTTTTGCTCGCAAAGGATATCTACTCATATCTATTCCACCAATACAAACCACACCACTATCCGGTGTTACATAGCCGGTTAGCATTTTCATAGTCGTACTTTTACCTGCACCATTGGGGCCTAAAAATCCAACAATTTCACCTTTTGAAATGGAAAAAGAAATATCATCAACGGCTCGTTGTGTACCATATATTTTAGTTAAATGTTGTACTTGAATAGACATGTGGGAAATTACGAATTGCGAACGATTAATTACGAATGTAAAAGTAAAATAAAAGTTGCTAGCTTTAATTCAAGTATTTTTGTATCGCATTAGCACATCAGCACATTCTCTCATTCGCACATTAGTATTTTTTATGAAAACAGATTTTTTAGTAATTGGTTCTGGTATTGCAGGGTTAACGTATGCTTTAAAAGTAGCTCAAGCAAAGCCTAATAAAAAAATAACGATTATTACAAAAGCAGTAGCCGATGAAACGAATACAAAGTATGCCCAAGGCGGCGTTGCTGTGGTAAACGATTTGGCACACGATAGTTTTGATCAACATATACAAGACACGCTTACTGCTGGAGATGGTTTATGTAATAAAGAAATTGTGCATCTAGTTATTAAAGAAGGTCCGGAGCGAATACAAGAAATTATTAATTGGGGTACTCAATTTGATAAAGATGTACAAGGAAAATATCAATTAGGAAAAGAAGGTGGGCATTCCACACACCGTATTTTACATCATAAAGATGTTACAGGTAAAGAAATGGAACGAGCTTTGTTAGAGGCTATCAAAAAGCAATCTAATATTCAACTTATACATTATTGTTTTGTATTGGATTTAATTACACAACACCATTTAGGTTATTTAATTACCAAATCAACACCCAATATTGAATGCTATGGTGCTTATGTATTAAACTTACAAACTCATCAAATAGAAAAAATAGAAGCTGCTATAACCGTACTAGCTACCGGTGGAAATGGGCAAGTTTACAGAACTACAACCAATCCCAGCATTGCTACTGGCGATGGTGTAGCCATGGCTTACCGGGCTAAAGCACGTATTGAAAATATGGAATTCATTCAGTTTCATCCTACTGCATTATATGAGCAAGGTATAAGCCCTTGTTTTTTAATAACAGAAGCGGTGAGGGGTGATGGCGGTATATTAAGAAATAAACAAGGTGAAGCATTTATGGAAAAATATGATGCTCGTAAGGATTTAGCCCCACGTGATATTGTAGCCCGTGCTATTGATAATGAAATGAAACGTGCTGGAATAGAACATGTATGGCTAGATTGCAAACACATGGATCTACAAAAATTCAAACAACATTTTCCGAATATTTATGCCAAATGTTTATCGATAGGTATTGATGTACAAAAAGATATGATACCCGTTGCTCCAGCGGCACATTACAGTTGTGGTGGCATTAAAACGGATGAATGGGGAAGAACATCCATACAACATTTATATGCTTGTGGAGAATGCGCTAGCACTGGATTACATGGCGCTAACCGGTTAGCGAGTAATAGTTTATTGGAGGCTATGGTATTTGCCCATCAAGCATATATAGATAGTATTAATAAATTTGATGAAGCTAATTGTTCCTCCACTATTGGGGGAGGTCAGGTGGGGGCTTGGAATACAGAAGGAACAAGCGAACCCAAAGAAATGATTTTAATCACCCAAAGTTTAAAAGAATTACAACTGTTAATGACCGATTATGTTGGCATTGTACGTACGAATGAAAGATTGCGTAGAGCCATGCGTAGATTAGATATATTGTTTGAAGAAACTGAAGAATTATATCAAAAAACGCAAGTATCACCACAATTGTGTGAGTTACGTAATTTAATAACCGTAGGCTATTTAATTGTAAAAAGTGCGCAATTTAGAAAAGAGAGTAGGGGCTTGCATTACAACACCGATTATCCAAACAAGAGTGCATTGGTGCAGTCTATTGTGTTGTAAGGATTGAATTAGAAAGAAACTCTGGAAACGAAAAAAGTTTCTAAAGTTTCTCAAGTGTATTTTTTTAGAAATTCTGAAAAGGTAACAATTCTAGTAGTATTAAATTTCTCAAGTACTAACAGATCTTTATCTCCTGTTAGTAAATAACCAGCATTTCCATCTTTCGCAAGAGCTAGCAAAAAATTATCTTTATAATCTCGGCAAATATTAATCTTACTTGTTACATGTATTAAATCAATATAGTCCTCAAAAGCAAGAAGCATTTCTTCCAAAGCATTATCGCCAAAGTATTTTTTCAATTTTGGCTTTGTAATGGCTTGATGAATTTCATTCGCCAATTCATTACTAAAGAGAAGTGTTATTTTTCCGGAAAAGATAAGCGTATCTAGCCTAAGCAGCTTTTTAGAAATTAGAAAACTTATCCATAGATTGGTATCAATTATAATTCTAAGTGATTTACTTTTTGGCATATCTATCAACCCTTACTTGCTCCATGATTTTAGTTATTTCATCAAGATTGGGGGCAGAAAATGCATTTCGCCTCATTTTTTTTAGATATACTTTCAATTTAGTAACAGGTTGTTCTGAAACTTTAATTAATTTAAGCTCTTGCATACCCTTAATAAGCTTAAGCGCTTTAGTATTTAATATTTCAATCTTTAATGATTGCATAGTACGAAATTAAACATTTTTTTACAACTATTACTAGTAAATGAATACTAGATATGTATAAAAATACTTATTCTTGTAAAGGAACTATGGTTGTTGTATATAATACCGATTATCCAAAGAAAAGTGCATTGGTGCAGTTGATTGTGTTGTAGAAACTTTGAAAAAAATCTTACATTTGTGTTTGTAATAATTTTGGGTCATGAGTTAAACGAGTTGATGACAACTCCTAAATAATTGCTTGTCAATATTTTATCATCTAGTACCAACCGATTTAGCCTACTACCAAAAATTTTATGACCCATGCAACGGGAAGCTCCTATATGGTGTCCAACACATAATGATCATTTTTTTATACAAAATAAATCAAGTTACTTATGCTTAAATCATTTTCTTACTTATTAACAGCAATACTATTACTAACAAATTTATTGCTGCTATCTTGCCAAAAAGAGAAACCAGTAAACCAGCCTAATCCTAACCCAGGAACCAATACTAATGCACTTTTAGCCAATCCTCAACAAGGCAAACCTATTACAACAGGTACTATTAACAATTTCACTTTTGTATCAAAAGATACCAATGTGGTGCTTATAATTGGCAACAATGCTTCGGGCAAATTGTATGCAATTGATATTAAAGATAATGATGCAACACAGGCTACTCAAAATGCCATTACCAACATTCCGAGTTTTAAAGCTAAAATTGCTCAGTTTATGGGTATTACCAATCTAAATCAAATAGCTATAATGGATATGGAGGTTAATCCTATTTCTAAAGCAGTTTATGTGTTGGTCAAAAATAATACAAGCAATGCAGCTGGTTTATTTAAGGTAATAGGCGGCACAACCATTGTTCCTGTTAATTTAAGTAATGTATCTTATGCTGCTATCACATTTTCCACCAACAATAAACTCATCCAAGATATGACTTGGGGAGAAAATGAATTATATGTTAGTATGGGGGGAAATTGGGCAAATCTTTTAGATGGCGAGGTTGGAAAAATAAGCATCCCCTTTACCCACAACAGCTCACTAACAAAGAAAAATACAACAGTGTTTACTCATGGCAGATACAACACTAAAGCCCCACTTGAAAAAATGGTATATGGTAAAGTAAAAAACGAAGGCCGATTAATGGGCGTAACTACTTGTGCTCCTGGATATTCCTTTAAAACTAGTGCGTTAAATACAACAGGAGCTTTAGACGTAAAAGAATATTTTGATTTAATGGGTGGGCAGCCACAAAAAGTAATAAGTGTTACACAAGGCACTAGTACCTATCTAGTAGAGCTTCATAGTGAACCCCCTTTCTTAGTTAGAATTGGTGAAAAATTTATTGATGAGACTCAACCTAGTAATGATAGATCTACATCTTTATTTGATCCAACAACATTCCCCAAAGTCAGAACTACCGGCCTTACTGATAACGACATAAAAATTTATACTGATGTTTGCTATGTAATGGCAAAGTACAGTGAAAATAAGGTGCTTGTTGTTGATAACACAGATCAATTAAAATTAATAACCTTATAGTATAACGTACATAACTAAACAAATGCCTCATTTTTTATGAGGCATTTGTTTATACTTTAATATGAAAAATAATTTATTTAGTCTAATTACTTTTGCTTTAATCTGTTCCTGCAAACAGTCTGAAAGAAATATTTATTTTAATACATCTAATCCCACAAAACCCATTATTGCAGCAATTATTCCCAATGCAGTTGGTGATTCTTTAAAAATAAATATACATACAGTTGACGAGGAAAAAGCAGCAAAAATTATGGCCGTTTATTTAGTTACAGACAACACCGTTGCTGCCAATAAAATTATGGGAAATTATTTTTTAAAAGATGATTCCTTACAATTTATACCCTACTTTGAATTAGGATATGGCCTAGATTTTGAGGTACAATTATATATTAATGGAGATACTATTAAAAAAAGATTTTCTACACCTAAAGCACCCATTATTACAGCTCCTCTTACAGAGGCTATTCAAATTTTCCCTTTAACAGATAAGATTCCCTCCAATATACTTTGCTTTCATGCCCTCTTTTCATCTCCTATGAATGAAGATGGAGTGGCTTTTACAAAAGTGCAATTAATAGATGAAGCAGGAAGTATAAAACCAAAAGTGTGGAAAGAAAAATCATATTGGACGGATAGTGCAAAATGCCTTGTGCTTATGATTCATCCAGGAAGAATAAAACGAGGCATCAATTATCTTTCTCAATTAGGGCCAGTATTTGAAGTAGGTAAAAAATATACTATTGTACTAACTACCAAATTAAAAGACAAATATAACCGACCATTACACAAAGAATATAAAAAAACATTTACCGCCATTGCTCCCGACCGCCAAATGCCTAAGCTTATGGAAAAGGAGTTTAAAAAACCTGCATCAGGCACTCGAAACCCTCTGCAGATAAAATTTTCGGAAGCAATGGATTATGGATCATTGCGTATTGGATTTAAGGTATTTGATGAAAAAAATCAACTAGTGCAAGGAAAAATAGCACCTACGAATAATGATAGTTTGTATAGTTTCATGCCGAATAGCGCTTGGCAAAAGCAAACATACCGAATGGAGTGTAGCGCTGAAGTAAGCGATTTAGCTAGTAATCACTTGCATCGCTTATTTGAAACAAAAAGTATTAAAGAGTTTGTTGATGATGAACCTATAAAATGGAATTTTATTCCTGATTAGGTTACTGCAACTAATTTTATAAAAAACTTTGGAAACTTTTTTTGTTTCCAAAGTTTCTTATACTTTTCATGCCTGATCAACATCTTCCAAACTATCTTCTATATTGTCGACACCTACCCTCATTCTAATAAGTCCATCT
>CAYVXB010000097.1:0-8317 GCA_964454275.1 uncultured Chitinophagaceae bacterium
ACAGAAGCTGGAACAGGATATTTTAAAAAATCATTTTCTTCAGATAACATTAAATCAGATATGGGCCGGATCAAAGTTTCCCTCTCCTCCACCAATGGGGGAGGCCGGGAGGCCGCCGCTCCAGTCTGGGGTGCAGTATATTGGCAATATTTAGAAGATATGAACAAAATACCTGTTGTAGGAAACGGCTTACAAATAAAAAAACAATTGTATAAAGAAATAGTTACCAAAGCAGGAAAACAATTACAACCTATAACAAAAGAAAGTACCGTAAAAGTAGGCGATAAAATTATTGTACGTTTAGAAATGCGTAGCGATCGCAATTTAGAATATGTACATTTAAAAGATTTACGTGCTTCCAATACAGAACCGCTAAATGTATTAAGTCAGTATAAATATCAGGATGGATTAGGCTACTATGAGAGCACTAAAGATATTGGAACAAACTTTTTCTTTAATTACTTACCTAAAGGAACATATATATTTGAATATCCTTTATTTGTAAACCATGCAGGAAGTTATAGCACAGGTGTTGCTACTATGCAATGTATGTATGCGCCTGTGTTTAATAGCCATTCGGATGCGTTTGTATTGAAAGCGAAATAATGGCCCTGCCTAATCCCTCCCAAAGGGAGGGATTAGGAGCAGCAGCTATGTAATGAAACATAGAAAATTAAATGAACGTACTACATCAACAATCAAAAGCCCCCTCCTTTGGAGGGGTTCGGGGAGGCCAAGTTGATTACCTCATCGTTGGCCAAGGTTTATGCGGAACATTTTTAAGTTGGTATTTAGAACAATACAATAAAAGCTATATAGTTATTGATGAAGACAAGCCGTTTACTGCATCCAAAGTAAGCTCTGGAATTATCAATCCGATAACAGGTAGGCGTTTTGTAAAAACTTGGATGATTGATGAGTTACTTCCATTTGCAAACAAAGCTTATACCGAAATAAGTGAAACACTTAATAAATTTGCCTCTTGTCATCCCGAGCGCAGTCGAGGGATAAATTGTATCGAACAAAAAAATGTTATTCATTTTTTTTCAAATAAAGAATCACAAAATATTTTTTATAACCGATTACAAGAAGACCCTCAATACTTAAGGTCTTCCCATACTTCCCCTTTGGAGGAGCTAGTGGAGGCCAATTATGGCTATGGAGAAATTAATCCATGCTATCTTGTTAATACTCGATCTATTTTGAATAATTATAGAAAGAAATTGATAGATGAAAATCGGTTATTAAATGAACAATTTAATATTGATGCACTACAAATACATTCTAATTCTATTACATATAAAGATATAACTGCAGAAAAAATTATTTTTTGTGATGGAGCTTCAGGTGCAAAAAATCCTTTCTTTAAAAATTTGCCTTACGCTTTAAACAAAGGACAATTTTTGTTGATAAAAGCTGAGGGGTTACCAAACAATTACATTTTAAAAAAATCAACCTTAACTATTGTACCTTGGGAAAAAGATATTTATTGGATAGGCACCTCTTATGAATGGAACTTCGATAATACTGAACCAACCAAAATATTTAGTCGATCCTTAAAAAGCCTTACAAATGAATATTATTAAGCTATTGTTGAAAAAAAGAGCGGTTAAAATATGCAGAAAAAACGGAAATTGCTTTCAAAATCTTGCAAAATATTTTTATGCTATTCAAACCCAAGAACCAAAATCAGTTAGGATTTTACAGCAGCTTTGAAGAACAATTAAACCATCAACATCCGCTTTATATTTTAGCTAATACCATTAACTGGCAGCAGTTTGAAGATTCATTTTCTGTGTTGTATTGTAGCAATAATGGTCGTCCTGCCAAACCCATTAGGCTGATGGTATCGTTGTTAATATTAAAACATCTTCGCAATTTAAGCGATGAATGCGTAGTAGAACAATGGGCTGAGAACAGCTATTATCAATACTTTAGTGGTGAAAAGATGTTTGCTTGTGGATCGCCTTGTGAGGCATCAGAACTGGTGCATTTTAGAAATAGGATTGGGACCAAAGGCATTGAACAGCTATTACAAGAAAGCATTCGTATTAATGGAAAAGATGCTGAAGATAAGGATGTGAGTGTTGATACAACGGTTCAGGAAAAAAATATCAGCTTTCCAACCGATGATAAGCTGTATAAAAAGATTATATCCAAGTGCCATCAAATAGTACAAGAAGAAGAATTACCCACACGCCAATCCTACACAAGAACATTAAAGAAACTGAGTTACAATCAACGCTTTAGACATCATCCTAAAAGCAAAAGCAAAGCCAAAAAAGCAGATAAAAAAGTAAAAACCATTGCAGGCAGATTGGTAAGAGAATTAGAAAGAAACCTAACTCCTTCATCCACTTATCAAGCCGATATTAACTTGTTTAAAAAAGTATTAGCACAAAAGAAAACAGATAGCAACAAAATATATTCGCTACATGAGCCTGATGTACAATGTATAGCTAAAGGCAAAGAATATCGGAAATATGAATTTGGTAATAAAGTATCCCTTGTCTATACCCAAAATACAGGCGTAATAATAGGCGCTACAAGTTTTAGAAATGAGTATGATGGACATACTTTAACCCCTGCATTAAAGCAAGTAGAACAACTATTGGGCAAAAGTCCTAAAACAGCAACCGTAGATAGGGGTTATAAAGGCAATACAAAGATTGGAGAAACACAAATCCTCATACCCAAACCATTTAATAAAACTCGGTTAAGTCAATATCAGCAAACAAAACTTAAAAAACATTTTAGAAGAAGAGCGGCCATTGAACCAACCATTGGACATTTGAAATCCAATTACAGACTTAAACGTAACTTTTACAAAGGAATAATCGGAGATGAACTAAATGTAATGCTTAGTGCTGCTGCTTTTAACTTTAAAAGAATGATGAATAAATGGAAAGCAGTTTTTTTGTGCTTTTTGCAAAACATCTCTATAATGATCAAAAATTTATGCTTTATTCAAACCAATATAATCCTAAAACTAAAAATGGCTTTTTAAGGGCCGACTATTTAGAGAAAAAGCTATTGCACAACTAAAAGAATTTTTAAAAATATCTTTTGAAATAATTGACCATCAAGCGGCTATCCGATCTGCAACATTAGAACGAAGACCTTTTGTGGGTCTGCATCCTAATTTACCTAATATTGGTATACTAAATGGAATGGGAACAAAAGGTTGTTCTTTAGCGCCTTATTTTTCCCATCAATTAGCAGAACATTTATGTTTTGGGAAAGAAATTATGTCAGAAGCCAATGTAAATCGATTTAAAAAAGTTTTAGATCGAAAATAAAAAAAGCAAGCCTATAAGCCGGATTCTGTTAGGTTCTCTTAGAAGTCGTCATTGCGAGTCCCATCGCAAGTTATATCAATTAGAAAATTTTCATCGGGACGAAGCAATCTGCTTTATAAATACTACCCGCCCACCGAAATACATACGTTCAGATTGCTTCGCCAAGCTGTGCAAGGCTCGCAATGACGACTCCTAAAATACCTTGGCTATCATTTATCTAGCCATACTATCACTAGCATGATCCATCTGCCTACCCCTGAACCTTACTTCCGACTAAAGTCGCAACATCGAGCGAGCAGCTCTTTACGATTCATGTACATGGCATTGCAGCATCTAAGGTTTACCCATTTGTTATATTACTATATCAAATTGTGAGCTCTTACCTCACATTTTCACCGTAGCGCCCTCCCCTTTCCCCTCCAAAAGAGGGAAAAGAGAAAGCTCGCTGTTATTTTCTGTGGCACTATCTTTCCAATAAATTGGAACCGGCTATTAACCGGTAGATTGCTCTGTGCTGTCCGGACTTTCCTCTCTCCCGCCGTTAGCGGGAGAACGATAGCCTGGCTTGCAACTGCAAAGTTAATAAAAGCATTATTAATATCTTTGGTATGATAGTATCAATCAACAAAATTTCTATGTACATCCCCAAACATTACGAGATAAAAGATAAAGAAGACATTATTGCTTTTATGCAGAAGTATAGCTTTGCAAGCATTATAACATCAAAAAATAATATTCCTATTGCTACGCATTTACCTTTTATTGTTAGGGAAAAAGATAATCAAATTGTTTTAACATCCCATTTTGCTAAAGCCAATCCGCAATGGAAAGATATTCTTGATAATAAAGTGTTGATTGTATTTAGTGAGCCTCATGCCTATATTTCCCCTAAATATTATACCTCAAACATCAATGTTCCTACTTGGAATTATATTGCTGTACATGTTTATGGAAAAGGAACTATTATTACGGATGAAGATCAATCTTTTAGCCTATTGGAAAATATGATCAATAATTATGAAGCAGCATATAAACCACAATGGGATGCGCTTTCTAAAGATTATAAATTAAAAATGCTTCATGGTATTATTCCCTTTGAAATAACAGTTACGGATATACAAGCCAAAAAGAAACTAAGCCAAAATAAAACAGAAGTAGAACGACAAAATATTATTTCCGCTTTTGAAAAAAGTAATGATCAAAATGAGCAAATGATAGCGGAATATATGAGAGATTCATCAAAGCTATCCTTAAGTAATAAATAAGCATTCAAAAACTAAACAATACCATGATCTTTTATAATAATTAACTTTTCTCCATTCAAAATATAACATTTAAAATTCAACATAGTATATTTGCCGGCCTAAATAAAACAGAACTAATTTACTTATGACTTATTCTACCTTATTTTACCTAGTTCCCGCTGCAGGAATAATTGCATTGCTATATACATTTATTCGATTTAGTTGGGTTTCTAAGCAAGATGCCGGCACTGATCGTATGAAAGAAATAGCAAAATACATTGCTGAAGGCGCTATGGCTTTTCTAAAAGCAGAATATAAAATTTTAAGCTACTTTGTTATAATAGCCGCATTGTTATTAGGTTTTATGGGTAGCCGCAATGCTAATTCTCATTGGTCAATAGCCATTGCATTTGTTATAGGCGCTGTGTTTTCCGCATTAGCCGGTTTTATTGGTATGCGCATTGCTACCAAAGCCAATGTCCGTACAGCACAAGCTGCTCGCACCAGTTTACGCAAAGCATTGTCTGTTTCATTTGTTGGGGGTTCTGTAATGGGTTTAGGTGTAGCAGGGTTAGCCGTATTAGGCTTAGGCAGTGTATTTATCGTATTAATACAATATTTTGCTCCACATGTCATGGCCACAGATCATTTAGTTACTAAAGCTATTGAAGTACTAACTGGTTTTTCATTAGGTGCTGAATCCATAGCCTTATTTGCTCGTGTGGGTGGTGGTATTTATACCAAAGCAGCTGATGTTGGTGCTGATTTAGTGGGTAAAGTAGAAGCAGGTATTCCGGAAGATGATCCTCGAAATCCGGCTACCATAGCTGATAACGTAGGAGATAATGTAGGGGATGTTGCTGGTATGGGTGCTGATTTATTTGGATCATATGTAGCAACGGTATTAGCTACTATGGTATTAGGACAAGAAACCATGGCTATAGATAGTTTTAATGGCTACTCTCCTATCCTACTACCTATGCTTATTGCAGGAATAGGGATTATTCTATCTATGTTTAGTACACTGTTTGTACGTATTTCCGAAAATGCAGGCATCAACACTTCTACGGTACAAAAAGCTTTAAACATGGGTAATTGGGGTTCTATTATTTTAACAGCTATTGCTGCATTCTTTTTAACTAAATATATTTTACCCGAAACTAATATGGTATTACGTGGTTTTACATTTACCCGTATGGATGTTTTTGGCGCTATCATGGTAGGTTTAGTAGTAGGTACGTTAATGAGTATTATAACAGAATATTATACAGCTATGGGTAAGCGACCTGTGTTAAGCATTATTCGCCAATCGGCTACAGGTCATGCTACTAACGTTATTGGAGGATTAGCAGTGGGTATGGAATCCACTTTATTACCCATATTGGTATTAGCAGGCGGCATCTACGGATCTTATTATTTTGCAGGATTATATGGTGTAGCCATTGCCGCCGCTGGTATGATGGCTACTACAGCTATGCAATTAGCTATTGATGCTTTTGGACCTATTGCAGATAATGCAGGTGGAATTGCAGAAATGAGTGAACTACCAAAAGAAGTTCGTGAAAAAACAGATATACTAGATGCTGTTGGTAACACTACAGCTGCTACAGGTAAGGGTTTCGCTATTGCTTCTGCTGCTTTAACAGCACTGGCCTTATTTGCTGCATTTGTAGGCGTGGCAGGTATTGACGGTATTAATATTTATAAAGCAGATGTATTAGCTAGTTTATTTATTGGTGGAATGATTCCGTTTATATTTTCATCACTAGCTATTCGTGCTGTGGGACAAGCGGCTATGGCTATGGTTGAGGAAGTACGTCGTCAATTTAAAACCATTCCGGGTATTATGGAAGGTACAGGGAAACCAGAATATGATAAGTGTGTAGCTATTTCAACCGAAGCATCTATTAAAAAAATGATGATGCCAGGTGCTATTGCTATTCTTTCTCCCCTAATTATAGGCTTTGTACTAGGCCCTGAAGCATTAGGTGGATTCTTAGCCGGCGCTACCGTAAGTGGTGTATTAATGGGAATGTTCCAAAACAATGCTGGCGGCGCTTGGGATAATGCTAAAAAAAGTTTTGAAAAAGGCGTTGAAATTAATGGAGAGATGTATTATAAAAAATCGGAACCACATAAAGCCTCGGTAACGGGTGATACGGTTGGAGACCCTTTTAAAGATACTTCTGGGCCATCTATGAATATTTTGATTAAGTTAATGAGTATTGTATCTCTCGTTATTGCACCTACTTTAGCACAAATACATACAAATAAGCAAAAGATAGCAAAACAACAACCAACTATTGAGAAAACATATATGGTGAAAAACAAGTACTAGTAATTTAATGAGTACAATTTATGTTAGATAATGGCAACAAGCCAAAGGATAGCATAAAGATTATTTTTTGCATTACACTTTGTTCACCAAAAATATTAAAGCTATAAAATAGGTGCATTCTACAAATTAGATCATATAGACCAATAGCAAGCCCAAGCCTGTAAATAAGAAGATAAAAGGGCTATCCCAGGTATGGGGCGATTTGGCTTCTGCTAAAGTAGCTGTTATAGGAATAAGCAATAATGCTGTTATAAATTGGGAAGTAGTAAACGTGTGATAAAATCCTATAATAACTACTAAAGCTACTACAAACACACATGCACTTCCTTGTAAACTTCTTGTATAAAAAGTGGATGTAAATAGCGCTTTCACGGCGTATTTATTTTTACCCCATGTAATACCAACAGGCTCTGCAAGTCCATCTCCAATGGCATTAATTAAAATAATGATCAAAATAGCTTCTGTATGATTCACATAATTAAAAAGCAACCACAAAGGCAATGCCACTAAGTAGGTGGCTAAATATTGTGTAAATAACCATTTCAAAGTGTGTGGCCTATCCTCTGGTCTATCAAAAGCAGTAAACATGAGTCCAACTACTTTGATATTTGTTCTTATTGGTTTTAGATATATTAATAACGTCATAAGACCAACTATTGCTATAGCAATTTGAGTATATAACGTTTCCTTAAACGGAAAGAAAATTTTAATAATATAGGGAGAAGCAAAAACAAAAAAATGATTAATTTTTCGAGTATAATTTACTTTCCAATGTAAATGCACAACCAATAGTCCTTCTAAAAAGGCAATAATATGAATGAAAACAAATTCTATTGCTTGGTTATATATAAAATTTTGCATAAAAGGAAAGTTCCTGTTTAATATGCTCTACTTATAGGTGTAGATCCTTCAGATTGAGTGTACTACACTTTTTTAGGAGGTAAATCAAACGCTACGGCCTCATGTTCTAAATGACCTTTATGTGCACCATCGCAAAAAGGTTTATTTTTAGAAAGTCCACATCTACACAGAGAAACAATATCTCTACCAGCTAATCCATAGGTATTTCCTTTAAAATCTACGATTTCAAATTCTCCTTCTATTTTTAATGATCCGTTGTTGTTTACGGTAATTTTTGTTTTAGTCATATTTTTTAGTTTCAAATAATTTTTCTACGAATTAATGTATTGCTTTGAGTATAACAACTTACTACAGTTTATTTTACGGAGTAAAGATAAGGAGCTACGGCCATCCTTTTTCAATGAAAGAGGCTCATAATAGCTGAAACATTTTCTTTGTTTCTTGTAGTAATAATTAATTTTACTATGTTGATGTTCATAAAGTATATTTATTTATGGAAAAAGCGCACCCGCTTGTAGAAATAGAGGTTCCATTTAGTAGGATGGACTAAAATCATAAGGATTGATTTCATTAAT
>CAYVXB010000098.1:0-8216 GCA_964454275.1 uncultured Chitinophagaceae bacterium
TAAATGGGTGAGATTATCTCACCCATTATTGTAAATTTTTAGTCGGACAATAGTGTTATTTTATTATTTATGTTAATAGTTTATTTAAAAAGTGAATAAGAAATTTTTATTATTCTTCAATCATTTTATTGAAAATACTTTTTCTTAAGGCGTCTACAGTTTTAAAATTTTTAAAAAAAAAGTCCTTTAATATTTTAGGATATCTTAAATCTGTACAACAAACATATTCTTCTGCCTGCATTAGAATTAATGTATCAATTTCTAATTTGACAATAGAATCAATTTGCTCCTTTAGTTTTTTTGTACGAATAAAGATTTTATCTTTTGTTAGGGGTAAAATAAAATCATCTCGGTATAAATCTAAATTATCTGGATTTTTTAGAATTAAGGGATTATCACTACAAATTGCTGGCAAACCAGAAGGAAATGGAAGTATCGTGAGTGGTGAATTACACTCAAAGATTGTTTTGTATGTTGCATGAGGCAACCATGCTCTTAAAAATTTAAAAAAGTTTGGATCTTCTTTGAATTTATTGTCAAACTCACTATCCTCAACAGGTTGATCATTTTCCATACTAGTTAAGATCAAGCCTAATTCTTTTAAAGTCTTATTTTTTTGAATTTTAGAAATTATTTCCTCATTTGTAGGTAATCGCCAAAATAGTATTGAAACAAACCATTGTAATAAAGCTATTTCACGGCCTGTAATTCCGAACTTATGTTCAGTTGAAGTTTTTATCTTTTGAAATACTTTACCTGCCATATCATCTATTCTACTATAGCTTTCTTCTAAAAAGTCTGTTTGTGTATCTATTGTAGATAAAGTATTTGCATCAGGATTGAAAAAATGAGATTGTGGAGAAAATAATTGTCCGCCTTTTTTAAACCGATCTTGTTTCACAAGATAAATGTAAAATCGGTTTAAGTCATTAGTAAATCCATTTAGATAAAACTCTGGAATATAGTGGTGGTGCCAAGAAATGTTAGTCATAATATTAAATTATCAATATACAATTTTCACTTTTTATAGTGCAGTTAAAAAAGTATAAAGATTAAGGCTATAAACTGGAACTAATGTACTCTTACAATATTAATAGTGCAACATTAATGATTATAATTCAGTATTTAAATACGCCATAAGTTCATCACCTGTCATATCTAAATCTTTAATAACTTCTTCTGTCTGTTTTAGAAAAGCTTCTGTAAATTTTAATGCAAGGTCATAATCTTCTTTTTTAATATCACTTGGCGTTTCAAAAGTTAATTCTCCTGTCCAATTAACATAAAATCCATTGTTTTTAAAATTATTTGCATTACCTAACCATTTAAAAAATGCATCTCTTTCTTCTTCTGGAATATTTATGTCAGTATATGATACTGATATAAAGCTACCAATCTCTTTAAATCTATTCTTTTCAATTTCTAAATGTTTTTGAGTTAATTCTTGTCCTGTCCATTTATGAAAAAGATAATCAAAATAATCGCTTGAGAATTCTTTTGAAATTGATTGTTGAAACTCTTTTATTAAATCATGTTTTTTTATATGGTCTCTAAATATCGATTTCCGATTTTTAAGATTTATATCTTCATCAAACAATTTAGTATCAGCAAAATAACTAAGCATAACCTGATATTTTATTAACTCTTCTATTCCAAGAATCAAATGTGATATGGCAAACCCAAACAGAGAAGAGTTTGCTAGAAGTTTAGCTGCATTTATATGATTTAATCCGTTTTCAAATATTTTATTATAATTCTCTCTATTTGCCATCACCTATTTTTAATGTTCAAATGTACACAATGCCTCAAACTTTTGGGCCGTAAAACATCCCAATACTTAATAGATCCTGTACTATAAATTATAGTGTTATAAGAACTTTGTGTTTGTAGATGACTATGCCAACACCGAGCTTCCATATCGCTATGAAAAACACTATTGGAGATGGTGTACTAGAACTTCAGTTTCTAGACACCATAGCCAATAGCACTCATTTCGATTGGACTACAGGAGAACTTCTCACTACGAGTCTCGTAGAAGAAACCATCGCTCAAGTAAAAGCAGCCAGTCCCAGCAAAATAAAATGCACGATAGATTCTATAGGTGGAGATGCCAGTATTGGCCTTGCCATCTATAATTTTTTAAAATCCTACAATGCAAAAGTAGAAGTAGAAATTATCGGCATGGCTGGCAGCATTGCTTCTGTGATGGCTATGGCTGCTAGCAAAGGAAAACTCTCTATTGCTCGCAATGCTTTTATGGTCATCCATAAAGCTTGGGGTGCCAGTATAGGCAATAGTAATGAGCTCAGACAAGCAGCCGATGTTATTGATAAATATACCGCACAAGTGGTAGACATCTATGCACAACGCAGCGGTAAAACTACGGAGGAGATCGCAGCACTTATTGAAAATGGAGATTACTGGATGAGTGGTGTAGAAGCTGTAGAACAAGGTTTTGCAGATAGTGTATTTAACGACAACGCACAATTACTGGTAGCAGCCCATCTAATTCATCTACCTGCGCAATATAAGAATGTTCCTGTTGACATAAAAGATAAGCTACACTATAACAATAATAAATCTATAGCGGTTAAACAGCAGCAGCAAAACATACAACCTGTAGCAGAAAATCAACATCTGGAAACTACAGATGAACCTTCTCTTAAAGCACCCTATTCCTTTTTTAATAACCTCAAACAAGAGTTTATGCATATTGTTAATCAAATCAAAGAAGCCTTTGATGGTGTAAAAGATCAGTATAGGACTGCTGCTACTGAAGATAAATCTGCTGAGCAATCTATAGCCTTAGTAGAAATACCAACCTTACTAAATCGGTTGGAAGCAGCTCTTACTCCAACTTTAACAGCCATTGAAAACAAAGTAGAACAAATAGAAAAAGAAAAAATACAGTCGGAAACTTTTGCTTCTTTACAAACTGAGTTGAGTAATGCCACTAAGAACATAGAGCAACTACAGGCCGATATTGCTAACCTACTTGGTGGCTCAGCTCAACCTACAATAGATAACACCAATACAATTCAACCTATTGGCCATTTTGTTAAACACTAAAATACTTTTATCATGATTAGTATAGATAACACTGCTTTAAAAAGCTATTGTAAAAACTGTAGCTGTCAAAACTTTAAACCCGGAGCAAACTATGATTATAGTGCTATGGGGAAATATATAAAAATTACAGACACTACTGTATTTGATACTGATGACACATTGCTGTCTATGGATGTAACCGTAATAGATGAAGATGGTAAAAAAGTACAGCAAACTATTAAAGTAGCTGGTGGATCTACTACACTTTTAGATATCTCTATGATGGACCTAACCAAAAAGCTAACCGTTACGGTTAAGATAACGAGTAAAGGAGGTTGTACCTCTACTGGAACTATTGTGCTCAGCGCAGACGGCAAAGGAAAAATAATAGAATGGATCGTTAACCCTGTTATTGTTATTGCTTAATGTTTTTAGAATAAACACTATAACCCTTTTAAAAAACACATAACCTATGTTTGAACATTTTTCGATACCCCCTCTTCAGTTTTTTGAAGCTACCATCGCTCCAACATTTGCTGATTTAGTACCTGGTAATATGCCTTATGATGGTACACTGCATGAATTTACTTTAATGGATGATGTGGTCAATAAGCGTCCCATTATTGATATCCGTAGAGTAAAAAATATTTTACAACGCAGAGATGCTAGCTGTGATATCAATTATAAACGAGTAGCGGGTGTAGGTACTCGTCAAATCGAAGTAATGGAACTAGCTGGCGGAGCAAAACATTGCAAACATGAATTTTACCAAGGATGTCTAAAAGATTGGCGCAATGATGATCCTCTGTTTGGTAATAAGGTACTTCCTTTCTTTCAAGATGCAGCTAAAACAGATATAGCTTCCAACAGTTATTTTGGTAAAGTATCTCGTGTAGTGAATCCTGCTTGGCAGTGGAGCCTTAATTTATACGATGGTGTGTTTGAATGGATATTTAAATACATCAATGCGGGTGTTATCCCTGCTGCTCAGACTATTACTATCCCTGCGGCTATTGATCTTAGACAAAAAACAGCCGATGCTTATCAATTGATTAAGCAACTCTATGATAAACAAAATACAATGATGCGTTCTTTCCCCGCTAAAGAAAAAGCATTCTATGTATCACAAGCTGTAGCCGATGGTTATAGAACATACCTACAACAACTTGGAAATGGTAGTTGCTGTGCAATTGAAAGTTATACTAATGGTATAGACATTCTAGCTTATAATGGTATACCAATCTATGTAGAGCCTATATGGGAACCTATTCTAGAAGAATTAAATGGTGCTAACACGCATGCAGCTATTCTTACCCTTAGAGGAAACTTTGTATTTGCTACCGATAAAAGATATGGAGAAGGCCCTGAGTTAAATGAGGCGCTGATGGTATGGTATGAAGAAAGAGAACTCAGTTGGTATTATCAGATGTTCCTAAAAGCAGGTACACAAATCGCATTACCAGAACATATTGTAATTGCACTTCCCAAATTTAATTTATAAAAGCCTCCCTTAATCCCTCCAAAGGAGGGAGATAAGAAGGCGGACAAATAATGAAGATGAAAAATAATATTCTATAACCTATTAAAACAAACCTTTCTATTCTCCCCCTTTGGGGGAGTTAGAGGGGGCCGATCTATCTTATGCTTTGTACAACCCTTAGACCCTATAATAGAACATGCGGACCGACTAGTGGAGGTCTAGCTCGCCTATGGATTTTTGATGCTGATGATTTTAATTTTACGCAGGCAGCTGCTGATCCTTCTGGCGCTAAACCGTATAGTGCTATTGCACTGAGAACAGGAGCCATGCCTGCCTCTGGTGCTAAAATGTTCCCCATTAAATTTGAAAAAGATGAAGCCGAGTATACGTTTAAACAAAGTCGTAAAGGATGCTCTGTAAAATATGAGCATCAAATAGAATTTAAATTAGCAGATCTCTCCCAACTCATTACCAATTGGAATGCTGCTATAGATACAGCGGGTTGTTGCTGTGGGGTAGGCATCGTTGCACAGTTCAATAGTGGAAAAATATTTGTAGCCGGAGAAAAATGGGTGAATAGTGCGGCTATAGATATTCCACTGGAAATGAAACAAGATGGTAGTAGTGGAACCAGTGGTAAACTCAAAGATGATTTTAATGGTGAGACGGTTATCATTAAAGGAGACCATGTACGTAAGCTCTATGAATACTCGGATAAAGTACAATCGATTATTGATCTACAATAAAAATATTTTTATGCTTATCAAAATAAAAGAAACTGCTAAAGAAAAATTAATTGCTTACAATGGTCGGGCATTACCGTTAGGGCAACGTAGCGATTATGGAGAACTAGCTATTATCGCTTTAGAAAGTGGTGATCCATCTTTACTGGAAGTATTTGAAACACTTCCTACACTAGAAGAATTAAAAAAGCAGAAAGTAGAACAGAGTTTACCAGAATTACCGGAGCTGTCTAAAACATCTTCTAATGCCAAGAAATAAAATGAACTAATCATACTCTATGCCTTTATCACCCAATGTGCAAGGCACAACCAAATTAAAAATATCTAATGCTGTTAAACTAAATGCAGAAAGTCCGATACCTTTTGAGTATGGAGGCATAGCTTTCTCTGCATTGAATGGAGCGAAGTATCTCCCTTTTTTTGCTCCGGATGATAGATTTTTTCAAACCTTGTTAGAAGCAAGATTATTATCCGTAACCCAAAATGCTTGCATTCATACCAAACGCAATTATTGTTTAGGTTCTGGTTGGACGATTAACAATCTTGCTACGAGTAAAAAAATAGATCCACTGTTTGAAGCGTGGGCTGCCTGCATCAACAATAAAAATGAAACGCTTAACAACATCTTTACCAAAGCATTTGGATCTCATTTTTGTTTTGGTAATACGCCTGTAGAAATTGTTCGGGGAACAGCTGGTGGAAAACGTTTTATAAAAATATATGTACGCAGTCCACTGGAATGTAGATTATCATTACCTAACACAGAAGACAGTTGTGAGCAAGTCATTATATCCAAACATTTTAAAGAAAAAGGGATTTGGTATGGACTTGGCAAAGGCAGTAGTGGGGCTATTACTATCCCAATTTATAATGCGTTGAATAAAAAAAATAGCTGGTTAAAAGATGGATCTGTAGAACGCACCATGCTCTGGATTAAAAATGAAATGGATGGCTATAGTTATTATGGATTACCTTCTAGCATATCAGGATTATCCCAACAAGTTTTAGAATATGAAATTACTCGCTACAATTTAGATAATCTGGATAATAATATGAAGCCGGGTGGCGTCATTCTATTACAAGGTAATGTAACTCAAGAAGAAGCTAACCGGCTAGGAAAAAGTATTATTCATCAACACAGCGGTAAAGGAAAACGAGGACGCTGGATTGTGATGGCTAGTGAGCAAGGTATAGAAAGCTCTAAGGTAGAACAGTTAAGTGTACAGCAAGAAGGTAGCTTTAATGAATTAGACCACAGCGCCACAGAAAAAATTCTTTTTGCTAATGAATGGGATAGTGTATTAGCAGGGTTACAACATAGCAGTAGTAATGCTATGGGAAAGGGCAATAGTTATTTTCTCAGCGTATTTAAAGCAAAGTATAATACGGTGATCAAACCCGCTCAAGAGTTTATACTAGAGCAAATGCTAAAACCTATACTTAGTATTTATGATGAATGGATGAATACCAAATGGTCAAGCTACAATTTTTCCCTACAAACTAATATTCCTATTACCGCTATAGATGGTACAGATAGCATAGATGGAATGACCGTAAATGAAGTACGCAGTGCTGTTGGACTTCCTCCACTAGAAGATAAACAAAAAGGTAATATGCTGCTTATTGAACTACGTAAAAGCGGAGGAACCAATGTATAGAGTAAATACATTACCCAGAAAAGTAATGATTACCGTAGATGAAGTAATCAGTATGACTAATACTTCACATACGCTAGATCGTAGGACCATAGAGCCCGCTATTATTATAGCAGAGGAAAGAATTATCCGACAAGCATTAGGATTTGATTTTTATGAACATTTAAGAGAACTAAAAAATGTAGTAGTTACTACACTTAATAAAGTTGCACTGGAAAAGCTCGTTAATGATAGTATTAAAGATGTATTACCTGTAGGAGAGGCTTTTGATAAAGTGATCTTAGAAATAGGCAGTTATGTCAATGCAAGCATTTATTTAAATCCAGAAGATTTACTCTTATGGAATGAGTACCTATGGAAACTTACCGCAGAAGCGGTACGATTTATTGCCTTACCACAAAACTATGTGCAGTTTACCAGTCAAGGGTTAATACACAACAATCCAGTAGCGATAGGATTAGATGGAGAAAAAACTACTACACCAGAATTACGTACAACTAAATGGTTAATGGATAAAGCGATGCAAGATGGAATTGATCCTTTAATAGAAGCTATGCACGAGTGGTTATGTATACAAAAGAAAAATAATCCAAAATCATTTTTATTGTACAATAAGCCTTGTGACTGTGATGCTAATGGTATTAGTTATAAAAGAAAAACGGATATACTGACTAATATCTATGATGAAGAAATGAATTCTTGCGGGTGCAATACAAAACCATAAATAAATTATACTATGATTAACCTCTTACATATTAGTAAAGGCTGGACCAGACATTTAGGAATACTGCCTATATCTAAAGAATTAGAAGCCCTTGCTGAAAAACGTTTTGAAATATGTAAAGCTTGCACGCATGCTAAACAGCATAAATTGTTAAAAGTTATGGATGGTAAAATGAATAAGATAGGTTCTATTTATTGTACGCTTTGCAAATGTCCTTGTCATCAAAAAGTATTAGTAGAAAAAGAAGAATGTCCGATAGGAAAATGGTAGATCATGTACAGCTAACTTTAAATACGAATTGAGTTCTCTTCTTGCTATTTCAAAAAGTTCTCTAGATTCTTTCTTAAACCAAAAAACTTTTTCTAAACTTAGATCACATTTTTTAAAATATATCTATATTCGTGAAGCGAATGTATCTATATTGCATTTGCGACAACATTAATTTTAAAAGCATTGATTGTCAAATAATTGCGCTGTTTATCTGTTGACCCAGCGGGATCACACTTCTCTATCTAATACACTAGAGGCAAAATATAGACAGGATGCTGGAATCAGCATCCTGTTTG
>CAYVXB010000099.1:0-279 GCA_964454275.1 uncultured Chitinophagaceae bacterium
AATAATAGGAGACGCGTCAGACGCTAAAAAATGTTCTCCTTTACCAATGCCAATAACCAATGGACTTCCCTTACGGGCTGCAATAAGTGTATCTGGGCAGTCTTCATCAATCAATACCAACACATAAGCCCCTACTACCCTTTTAAGTGCAATACGAACGGCTTCTTCTAAAGGACATTGATTATTTTTTTTGATGTCTTCAATAAAATTGAGCAACACTTCCGTGTCAGTATCGCTTTGAAAAGTGTATCCTTTTTTTAGCAATTCATTCTTTAGTTG
>CAYVXB010000099.1:289-8051 GCA_964454275.1 uncultured Chitinophagaceae bacterium
TCCATTGTGTATCATAGCTAATTTACCACTAGCAGAAGTGTGTGGGTGAGCATTACGATCACTTGGTTCACCATGAGTAGCCCATCGGGTATGGCCAATGCCAATGTTTCCTTGAACATTTTTGCCCACCAACGTTTCTTCCAAGTCTACCACCTTCCCCTTTTTTTTATAAACGGTTAATCCATGATTTAACAGTGCTATACCTGCACTATCATAACCACGATATTCTAGTCGTTTGAGACCTTTCAGAATAATAGGATATGCTTCTCTAGGACCTATATAAGCTACTATACCACACATAAATTATATTGAATTTTGAATGAAAACAGAAAAATATACGTAGGATCAATTATTAATTAACTTAAGCAGTTCGTCTAATTTTGGCGATAGAATAATTTCTATTCTTCTATTTTTAGCTCTGCCTTCAGGAGTTGAATTATTTTCAACAGGCTCAAACTGGCTATGTCCTGAAGCTTTTACCTTGGTTGCATCCACCATATAGTCGTTTACCAATATTCTTACTATTGATGTAGAACGGGCTACACTTAAAGCCCAATTATCCTCATAACGTGTTTTGATGGGTAAAGAATCCGTATGTCCTTCTATTTCAACTGTAATATCTGGATTAACATTTAACACTTGTGCTAGGGATGCTAAAGCCTCTTTGCCTTTGGGATCTACATCTGCACTACCCGATTTGAATAATAATTTTTCTTGTAGAGAAACATATACTTTTCCATTTTTAACCGTTACAGATAATTCATCTGATTTAAATTTCACCAATGCCTCTGCCATCTTTTTTCTCAATTGATTGGTAGCTTCTTTCTGTTGATTCATTAAATTTTGTAACGCTTCTAAATTTTTATGTTGCTCTCCAATTATTTTCTCTCTTTGTGAAAGCTCATTTTGTTGAGATAAGATACGGGCTTGCGCCTCTTTTTCTGTGCTGTCTAATTTACTTTGTAAACTATTGTATGTTTGATTTAATGCTTTTAATTTTTCTTCTACTTGTTTATTAGCATTAGCAAGTCTAATGCTATCTGCTTGCAAATAGCGAATGCTAACCTGCGAGTCTAAATATTTTCGTTTAGCCACACAAGAACCAAAAAATATTATTGATCCAGTAACAAGAAGGAGAATATGGCTTTTATGAGTCATACACATATTATTTTAAAAATCTAAAATGAATTCGAGATTACTTATAAAATTAACATAGCATCTCCATAACTAAAGAAACGATATTTATCCTTAATAGCTTTTTTATATGCCTCCATAGCAAGATCATATCCCGCAAAAGCACAAGCCATAGTAAGTAAACTTGTTTTAGGCAAATGAAAATTAGTGATTAAGGCATCTGCTATAGAAAAATGATGTGGTGGATGTATAAACGTATTGGTCCACCCTTCAGCTGGCTTTAACAATTTTTCTGCTGTAAAAGACGATTCCAAAGCTCGCATAGTAGTGGTTCCTATAGCACAGATACGTCTTCCTTCTTGTTTTGCTTTGTTCACTATTTTACAAGCAAATTCATCAATTTTAAAATATTCAGCATCCATTTTATGCTTGCTCAAGTCTTCTACTTCAATAGGACGAAAAGTTCCCAAACCATTATGTAAAGTTATTTCTGCAAAACGAATGCCTTTTATTTCACAACGTTTAATTAATTCTCTGCTAAAGTGTAATCCTGCTGCAGGAACAGCCACAGCTCCTTCATACTTGGCATATACTGTTTGGTATCGTTCTTTGTCTTGATCATCTGGCTTGCGTTTGATGTAGCGAGGCAACGGTGTTTCTCCCAATTTTTCAAGCATTTTTCTAAAGGCCTCTTCTGTATCGTTCCATAAAAAACGAATGGTTCTGCCCCTACTGGTTGTATTGTCAATTACTTCTGCAACCAATTCTTCATTATCTCCAAAATATAATTTATTACCAACTCTAATTTTTCGAGCAGGGTCAACAATAACATCCCACAAATAATTAGGTTTATTGAGTTCACGTAATAAAAAAACTTCTATTTTGGCTCCTGTTTTTTCTTTACTTCCATACATTCTTGCAGGAAATACTTTTGTATTATTTACAACAAACACATCCTTATCATCAAAGTGTTCTAAAATATCTTTAAAAACTTTGTTTTCTATTTTTCCTGTTTTACGATGTACAATCATTAAACGACTATCCTCTCTTCGTTTGTTGGGTTGTTGAGCAATAAGATTAGCGGGAATGTCAAATATAAACTTTGATAATTTCATTTTTTATTCAGATTTATGTTGAGAAAGTGAGATGTACATTTTTTTAACCTATGTTACCTTTCAAATGCAATAGATACAACAGTAACATAGAACGTCTACAATTTTTGGGGAAGAAAAATGCAGCCACATGTTACGGCATGTAGTTATTACAATTCAGGTTTGCGAAGGTATGAAGAAAATAATGAATAAACCGTAGATATTGAACAAAATAGTATTAAAACTGTAGATGTTTTACGGTTAGCCCATTATTGATCAGTTGTTTTAAAGAATCGATGCCAATGGTTAAATGTTTTTCTACATATTGTTCTGTTACTTTTTTATCACTGCTTGCTGTTTTAACGCCTTCAGGAATCATGGGTTGGTCAGATACCAGTAATAAAGCGCCAGTAGGTATTTTATTGTAAAATCCAACTGAAAAAATAGTAGCTGTTTCCATATCAATGGCGTATGCTCGAATACGTTGCAGGTAAAGTTTAAACTCATCGTCGTGTTCCCATACTCTACGATTTGTTGTATATACTGTTCCCGTCCAGTAATCACTATCATGATCTCGTATAGTGGTAGAAATAGCTTTTTGCAAAGCAAATGCAGGCAATGCGGGCACTTCAGGAGGGAAATAATCGTTTGATGTACCCTCTCCTCTTATAGCAGCAATGGGTAAGATAAGATCTCCTATTTTATTTCTTTTTTTTAATCCGCCACATTTTCCTAAAAATAAAACTGCTTTAGGCGAAATAGCGGTTAACAAATCCATAACGGTAGCTGCACTTGGGCTTCCCATTCCAAAATTAATGATGCTAATGCCTTTAGCCGTAGCACACTGAAAAGGCTTATCCTGGCCTTTAATTTTTACATTGTGCCAAGCCGCAAACATGTCCACATAATGACTGAAGTTGGTTAATAAAATATATTGACCAAAATTTTCTAATTTTTCACCCGTATAGCGTGGCAACCAATTACGTACTATTTGTTCTTTTGTTTTCATCAATAATATTTTTAATCAGTGTTATTTTTTTGACACAAAACACTCTACCACTTTTGTAATAAATACATAAACAATTCCACTATAAGAACGGACTAAAGCTAAGTAAAAAAAATGAAAGAATATTTTGATCAAATATAATTATACCTACTAAGCGTATGTATTTGATTCCTCCTTCCGTTTTAATGGCAAGTTGGTTGTTGGGCTAATAATAAGTGGGGCAATTTCAGTGATGGTATCTGCATGGTCAAGACCAAAAGCCTTTTGATCGGATTGTGCTAATCTCTTTAATGTAAAGTAGGTATCTAAAACAAAGCCATCTTCAACAGAAAATTCATTTTCTACAGATAGGGAGCTTTCAATAATTACATATGTAATATCTGCATGAAAATCATGTTTTTGTAACGATTCATATTTACTACTAATATCTAATTCCTTACGTTCACTCATCTCTTGCATTACTTTTTTAAATAGTAAATTAATTTTAGGTTGTATTCTAAAGCCAAGTTTAAAATTTACTTTAATGACTTTATCGTTCTCTAATTCTCTTACGCTATATTCCATAGTGTATGGGTAGTCGGCTCTATCAATGTGTATAAACCAATATATATCGGCCCTTTTAGGTTTTGTATTTAGAATAGAGTCGATAATGCGTTTTTCTATTTCGCTATCATTGTCCGCTTTTGTTAGGTATACAAGATGGGTGGCGTATTTAGGAATATCTTTATCCTTACTTAAATCCTTCAATGCATCAATATGATCTTGCAACCGAACAAATTGCAAATAACGATTGGTGATTTTTCTACCCCTAAACCAAATAAACATGACCAATATTAATCCCACTTGAAAAAATAAAAACATCCAACGTTCTTTTATTTTAACCGCATTAGCAATAAAGAATGAAGTTTCTACACTAAGGAATATAGCTATGATAGGAAGTGTAAGCCACCAATTCCACTTACGCACAAATTTCATGTACATGTACATTAGCAGTGTTGTCATGAGCATGGTTATAATAATGGAAAAGCCATAAGCTGCTTCCATGTGTGTAGATTCTCTAAAATAGAGCATAATGCCTACACAGCCGATCCACAACATCCAGTTAATACTCGGAATATAAATTTGTCCTTTAATATCTGTAGGAAATTTAATTTTAATTCTTGGCCAAAAGTTCATACTAACCGCTTCGCTAATAAGCGTGAAGGAACCACTAATGAGGGCTTGGCTGGCAATAATAGTTGCTAATGTTGCAACAATAATACCTGGAATTAAAAACCAATGAGGCATCAATTCATAAAACGGATTTAACCCATTCAGTTTAGATTGATGATGGGAAAGAATCCAAGCACCTTGACCTAAGTAGTTAACTACTAATGCTGTTTTTACAAACATCCAACTAATTTGAATATTTTTTCTTCCGCAATGCCCTAAATCTGAATATAGAGCCTCAGCCCCTGTAGTACATAAAAAAACAGCACCCAACAACCAAAATCCATGTGGATAATTCACAAGAAAATCAATAGCATAATAAGGATTTAAGGCAGATAAGATGTGTGGCGCTTGTGTAATTTGCAGTACGCCTAATACTAGTATCATACTAAACCATACCAACATAATAGGACCAAATGTGGAACCTACTACTTTTGAACCAAACCGTTGAAAGAAAAAAAGCAGTGAAATGATGCCTATTACAATGCCAATTGTAAGATTGTTACCAGGCACAATAACCTTCTCTAATCCCTTTACACCATTTAATCCCTCGATAGCCGATGCAACAGAAATAGGTGGTGTAATAATACCGTCTGCTAAAAGCATAGTAGCTCCTATAATAGCAGGCAAATAAGACCATTTGGCATATCTATGTATTAAGGCATACAAAGAAAAAATACCGCCCTCTCCTTTATTGTCTGCTCGAAGGGTAAGGAAAACATATTTAAATGTAGTTTGTAAAGTAAGTGTCCAAAACACACAAGAGATACCGCCAAAAACAAGTTGTTCTGAAATTTCTCTATTACCTAAAATAGCTTTAAAAACGTATAGTGGCGATGTACCAATGTCTCCATATATAATACCTAAGGCTACTAACAATCCTGCTACGGAGGCTTTTTGTAAATGCTTGTTCACAAATAAAAATTATGGGTGGCAAAAAAATGCAGAGGCAAAGGTATACGTAAAAGTTGAAAGGTTAATAAGACTTATGACTTAAAATTATTTATTTAATAGTTGAGCTAATTGCTGTTCTAACATATTGCCTCTCAAATCAGTAGCTATAATATTTCCCTGAGGATCTATCAAAAAACTAGAAGGCAGGGCATTAATATTAAATAATCTAGCTACTTCACTTCCATATCCTTTTAAATCACCGAGCTGAGTCCAAGTATACTTATCTTGCTGGATAGCCCTAAGCCATTCGCTCTTGTCTTCATCCAGTGAGATACTCACAATAGTAAAATTTTTATCCTTAAACTGATTGTACACTTTCACTAAATAAGGACTTTCTTGACGACAATAGCCGCACCAACTAGCCCAAAAGTCTAATAAAAAATATTTGCCTTTAAACTCATCTATGCTTATTGTTTTTCCTTGGGTATTAGGAAGAGAGAAAGATGGAATTTTTCTTTTATTATTTGTTTCGTTTTTTAACATTGATTCCTGATTACTATATGCATCCATCTGTTTTTTAAATAGTGTCAAATATTTATTGTCTGGATACTTGCTTGCAGATTGATTGATTAGTGTTAAGAATTCTTTCTTATCAATATTAGCAATAGGACCTAATTGTTTAAAAATGATATCAGACATGTTACCTAATACATTTACTTGTATAAATGGATTGTTGGCTTTATTGTAGTATTCCAACAGTTGATTTTTTGTAGTGACTTGTAGCTCCTTTATTTTTAAATCGTACGCATTAAGAGCATTGCTAGAAGAACGTTTTTTTATACTATCTGATTGATATAGGTACCTTTCCAGTAATAGTTCTTGGTTTATAATAAACCGTTCCATATCTAAAATAGCATTAGAGGTTTTAGAATTTTTGATACTAAATGTTTTTTTATCCTCGGCATCTCCCTCAATAATTATATTAGAAGTATCATTTACTAGAACAATAGAGGATTCTCGAAATTTTTTTAATGTACTCCAATACAAAACATATAAATCTTGTCGATCTGCTTTTATTGTAATATTAAAATTTCCATCAGTACTCACAGGTACTTTATACGCTGTATCTCTAAACTCTTGTGTTTTTAGATCCAATACACTTGTATATAAGGTAAGGTCTCTAGAATAATTTTTTATTTTACCTGTTATGGTAAAGTCATGATTCGACTTTCCTTTACAAGCAATAAACATTGCTATCGCTATTAGAATTACGCTATATTTCATTATTATTGATTTGATATTTGTTATACTACAATTAGTCATTAAAAATACTTTTTATTGATTGTACCAATTCTTCTTTTGTAAATGGTATGCCCATTATTTTATGATATCCTTTAGCATCCACTAAAAATTGATCACGAATAATTTTAATCAATTGTCCATTATTCATTTCAGGAATAAGCACATGTTTAAAATTACATAATATAGAACCTAAATTTTGGGGGAAGGGCCTAAGATATTTAAGATGTGTGTGAGCAACAGCATAACCTTCATCTAATAATTCTTCTACTGCTGTTTTAATAACGCCATAGGTAGAGCCCCAGCCTAATACTAATACCTCCCCTTTATCCGGTCCAATTTCTATTGTTTGTTCAGGAATATAATCGGCTATCGTATCTATTTTTTGTTGACGTAATTGAACCATCAACTGATGATTTTCAGGATCGTAGCTAATATTACCAGTACTATTTTCTTTTTCTAATCCACCAATTCGATGTTCAAAGCCAGGTGTGCCGGGCTTTACCCAAGGTCGAGCACCTTTTTCATTTCTTATATAGGGTAAAAAATTTTCTTGGTCTTTTTTTAATGTAGTAGTAAAATGCACGTTAATATTAGGTAGATCAACTGTTTGTGGAAAGCGCCAAGGCTCTGATCCATTAGCAATATAACCATCGCTTAATACAATTACAGGAGTCATGTGTTCCACAGCTATACGTACCGCTTCATATACTATATTGAAACAATCACTTGGTGTAGAAGCAGCTAATACAGGCATAGGACATTCTCCATTACGACCATAGTATGCTTGCAATAAATCACTTTGTTCTGTTTTGGTAGGCAATCCTGTAGAGGGCCCTCCTCGTTGGACATTTATAATGAGTAGGGGAATTTCTAACATAACCGCCAAGCCCATTGCCTCCGCTTTTAAAGCCATGCCAGGCCCCGAAGTAGCCGTAACTCCCAATGAGCCCCCATAACTTGCACCAATAGCCGCTGTTATGGCAGCAATTTCATCTTCTGCTTGAAAAGTACGAACATTAAAATTTTTATGCTTTGCTAATTCATGTAAAATATCTGAAGCGGGTGTGATAGGATATGAGCCAAAAAATAAAGATAATTTTGTTTTCTCTGCAGCTGCAATCAAGCC
>CAYVXB010000100.1:0-5306 GCA_964454275.1 uncultured Chitinophagaceae bacterium
GATCAATTTCAAATAGATGTATCTCCTTACGATGCTTCATTAGGTAATTTGACAGGGGGCAGCCTTAATGCAATTACTAGCTCTGGAACAAATAAATTAGACGGCTCTGTTTATTACCTGTTCAGAAATCAGGATTTAGCAGGAAAAACTCCCGGAGTTGCCAAAGAACAAGCAAAAAAATTAAATAACTCTCTGGCTCAGGTAGCCGGTTTTAGAATAGGAGGGCCCATTATTAAAAACAAACTATTTTATTTTTTAAATGCTGAAATACAAAGAGAAGATCGAGCTCAGCCATTTGAATTTAGTAATTACGAAGGTAAACTAACCATCGACAAGATTAATCAATTGAGAGATACGCTCATAAGTAAGTATCAATATGATCCTGGTGGTTTTTTGGATAATCATGAAAAAATTGTTGCAAATAGAATAACAGCCAAAGTAGATTGGAATATTAGTGATAATAATAAACTTTCGGTTAGCTACCGATACAATCAGGCAGAAAGAACAAATGTCTCTCAAAGTAGTAAGAATACAATTAATTTTTATAATAATGGTTATTTACATCCAAATACTACACATTCTACTAGTGTTGAACTGAAAACAAATTTACGAAAGGGTGCTACGAATAGGCTTTTACTTACCTACGTTAGTTCTAAAGATGATAGAGGCCCTATGGGCAATCCTTTTCCAAGAGTTATAATTGATGATACACTTAGAAATTATCTAGTCTTTGGAACTGAAAATAATTCTACAGCCAACAAGCTTACCCAACACAACCTTGCATTGTTTGATGCGTTTAAAATAAATTTAGGTAAGCATAGCTTAACTTTTGGAACGGATAATGAGTTTAGTTATTCTAACAATGTTTTTATACGAAACAATTTTGGAGCATATCGATATGGTAGCTTGAATGCTTTTCTGAATAATACAGGCCCTAGCTTATATAACAGATCTTATTCTGCTATTGACGATGTGATAGGCGATAATACAAATGCTGCTGCAAAATTTAGTACGCTGCGTTTAAGCCTTTTTGCAAATGATGATATACGCGTAAACAACCATTTTTCTATAAATGTGGGGTTGAGATTGGATGCAACTTCGTTCATAACCACACCCAGAGAAGATACATTTTTTAATAATAGGGTAATACCTGTAATTAGCCAGTATTATAATCTAGAAGGTGCAAAAACAGGCCAAATATCTAGTCCGTCTATATCTTTCTCTCCTCGACTAGGGTTCAACTATAAAATAGACGACGAAGGAGTGGTGATACGAGGTGGTGTGGGTTTATTTACGGGTCGTGTTCCTTTGGTATGGCCTGGTGGTGTATACAATAATAATGGAGTTACGCTTATAGATCCTAGGTATCCAACTACCAAAAGCACACCAACTAGCCCGCTTGTAGTTCGATTAGCTGATCTTGCAAAGAACCCATTACCATTTGTTGCTGATCCATTCAAGCAATATCTTCCAACTCAGGTTAATGGGGCAAATATCAACTCTAAAGGAGAAATCAACCTTATTTCTAAAAACTTTAAATTACCTAAAAGTTTAAGATTTTCAATTGCAGCGGATAAAAAATTTGGTGATGGATGGACATTTACTACAGAAGCTATTTTTACTAAGGCCATCAATGAAATCAATTATACTAATGTTAATATTACTCCTTCTGATCGCACTTTAGCGGGTGCAGATAACAGGCCTACCTATTGGGTAAAAGGAGCATCAGGTTATTTTGCATCTGCAGATACAGTAATAGCCATAAATGGTCGCTCAGCTAATAATCCCTACAATAGTATATATCTTTTGAGCAACAATAAAAATAGCAAAAGCTTTGCCGCAAACATCACTTTCATTTTAGATAAAGCATTCAAAGATGGATTTTCCTACAACCTTGCGTATACTTATGGTACTTCTTTTGCGTCTAACGAAGGAACGAATTCTCAAAATAGTTCTCAATGGCGTTTTATGGAGACAGTAGGTGGCAGAAATCGCCTATATCTTACAGAATCTGATTTCTCTATTGGCCATAGAGTTAATTCATACGTAAGCAAAAAATTTGAATATGCTCATAAACAGTTAGCCACTACTATTACGGTTTTTTATAATGGACAGTCTGGTAATCCATTTAGTTATACGTATCAAAATAGCCCTGTTGGAGAAGAAAGAAGTGGTACCAACGACTTAATTTATATTCCTAAGGGGGCTGATGAGATCGTTTTTGGAAAATTCAATAGCGCTATAAACCCTTCTGTGAACCAATTTACACTGCTAAATGCTACAGAGTCTGCGGCTATGTGGAAAGAATTAGATAACTACATTAATGGTAATAAATATTTAAGCAGTCGTAGAGGACTATATGCGGAGCGCAATGGGGATAGATTGTATTTTACACATGTGCTTGATCTTAAAATTGCACAAGACTTTAACATAAAGGTTGCAAAAAAAATGTATAAAATTCAACTTAGTTATGATATATTCAATTTTACTAATTTTCTTAATAGGAACTGGGGTAGGCAATATTTCTTAACAAATGATAATTTTCAACCTATTACATTTTTGGGATTAACCACCGATGGAAAACCTGTATATAATTTTCAAACAATTAAAGGTAATCCAGATAACCCAGGTCTTATTAGTGATGGAGCAAACCCTTCTACCAGCTCTCGCTGGACAAGCCAACTAGGATTAAGAATTAACTTTTAATCGAATAAAATTAAGACGACCCAAAACAAAAACAGCTTAGTAAAAAACACTAGGCTGTTTTTGTAAAAAACAATACTGCGTACATAACCTAAATTTTTTTATAAACCCTAAACCCCCTTGATTATGAAAAAAAACATGTTTTTTTATGTCAGTTTCGTTTGTGTTATGCTATTGGCATGCACACGAAAAGAGTTCATTAATCCACCCAAAAATGAAAATGTTCAAAGATTAACTACACAGAATTTTGGAGACTTGCCTACCGTCATCTATAAATTAGAAGATTGTGAAAAAGGCTCTAAAACCGGATACGCTGTAGGAAATGTAACACTAACAACAGGTTCGTGGAATTTAGATGATGCACTTATTGGAACATTATCTACCGACAGAAAAGTAGGAACAAAATCATTTAGAGTTCGAAATAGTGGATCCATTAGTATGAATTTTAACATTGATAGTGTAGATGTTAAAAACATTGTGGTTTATCATGCCACATATGGTACTGACGGCCCGAGTCAATGGAGATTATTTTACTCTTCAAATGATGGTATCGATTGGAAACCTATTGGAGATACAATCACTTCATCAGACTCCACACTACAACAGCAAGTATATGCTAATCCTGCATTTGAAGGATCTAAAGTACGTTTTCAAATTAAAAAATTGGGAGGTACAGGCAGGATTAATTTTGATAATTTTATCGTAGCTGGTGGAATCACATATACAACACCACCTGCTCCATTGCCTACAGGTACAAGAGATGATAATATGGCTATGGGCAACCCCAGCGATGCGGCTGCAAATCCTGCAGATTCAAATAACTACCTAATGAGAAAGGATATGTATGCTTTAGCATACAACAACTCAAAAGGAACGTCTAATTGGGTAAGTTGGCATTTAAGTACTGCTTGGTTAGGTAGCGCTTCTCGTTGTGACTGTTTTTCTGCAGATAGTACATTGCCTATGGGCTATTGTAGTCCTAATGAGAGAAGCTATGATTTTACAACAAATGGTTTTGATCGTGGGCACATGTGTCCTTCTGCGGATCGATCTCTAAACAGTACTGAGAATTCAGCAACCTTCTTAATGACGAACATGGTACCTCAAGCACCTGAGAGTAATCAAGGTCCTTGGGGAAAGTTAGAAGGTTATTGTAGAACCTTAGCTAAAGCAGGAAATGAATTATACATTATTTCCGGTCCAAGGGGAATGGGTGGAGAAGGCAATAAAGGCCTTTTTAATACCATTGGTATGGGAAAAATAACAGTACCTACAAGTACATGGAAGGTAATTGTAGTGTTGCCTAATGGTAATGATGATGTAAATAGAGTGAGTGCTACTACTCGTGTAATAGCCATAGATATGCCAAATAAAAATAGTGTTAAAGGAACAGATTGGGGTTCATATAGAACAACTGTTCGGGATATTGAAAGCAAAACGGGTTTTGATTTTTTATCAAAAGTACCTAAATCTATACAAGATGTAGTTGAAACAAAGGTGGACGCAGGCCCCACCATGTAGTACTACACACAACTATTTTTTCTTAAAGAGCATCCAAACCGGGTGCTCTTTTTATTTCTTAATAGTACCTTCGCTAAAAGTGTAATTATGATAGCTATTGATGAAGTATTAATAAGCGATGAAGTAGTGCAAGAATATTTTGTGTGCGATTTACAAAAATGTAAAGGTGGATGTTGTGTGGATGGTGATGCAGGGGCTCCGCTTACCGAGCAAGAAATGAAACAACTCGATCAAATTTTTGATATGGTAGAACCTTATTTAACAGACGAATGCAAAAATACCATTAAACAAAAAGGGCCTTATTACTATGATAAAACATTTGATTGGGTTACACCAACTATTGAAAATGGTATGTGCGCTTATGGTTTTAAAGATGCTACGGGATTAGTAAAATGCGCTATAGAACAAGCATATAATGATAAAAAAATAGATTGGAAAAAACCCATATCATGTCATTTATTTCCAATAAAAATATCGCATAGTGAAGATGGGCAGTATACATACGTAAATTATGAGCCTCGTAAAACCCTTTGTAAGCCTGCATGTGAGCTTGGTAGTCAACTAAAAATTCCAGCTTATATTTTTTTAAAAGAACCTTTAATTAGAAAATTTGGAACCTCTTTTTATGACGCACTAGAAGCAACGGCAAAACATGTTCACAAAGATTAAAATCAAATAATACAGCCCATGACAGAATTAAGCCTATGGCTAGATGAGTATGCAGATATTTATTCCGATTTTGATTCTCGACATTATTCAAAGCGTAGAATATCCACAGATTTTTTAAATGAATTAAAAACTGCTTTAAAATATAAAGATGAAAAATCAGACACCTTAGTATTAATTCTACCTAAAGAAAAAAGAGACAATAAAAACGAAATATTGATTATAGAAAGTTTAAAGAATTTTTTTGCACAACAGCTTAGTTTTTATAAAATAAAAAGTAGTAAAAAATTACAAAATGGTATTGTATTATTGTTAGCGGGTTTATTATTTTTAATGATACGGCGACCACCGAGATCTACACAGGCGAAGACTTTCTTTCCCTACACGACGCTCTTCCAATCTATTTTTTTATCATT
>CAYVXB010000100.1:5316-8019 GCA_964454275.1 uncultured Chitinophagaceae bacterium
TACGCATACTTTTATGTTAACAACAATAAAGCTCTTGCTTGAGCCTGCTGCTTGGTTTTTATTATGGATTGGGTTCGATTTTTTGGTATACCATTTTGTTGATTTAAATAAAGAAAAACAATTTTTTAAAGAGTTAAGTACTATGAATATACACTTTCAATCATCTTAAAAGGTACCTAAAAATAATTTTATTAAGGTTGTATAAACCATAGAGAATCAGTATTCCATAATAAAACATGTTCAATATTTAAATTTCAAAATAATAAATGTCTACACTAAAAACATTTTTAGCCAAAAGCACTATTAAGGCAGCAGATATTGAGCACCGCAGAAAATTAAATTTCAACATTAGTAAATATAATGCTACAGTAGTAAAAGGTAAACAGCAGTTTGCTAATTTAAATACAGCTCGTGAGCAAGCAAAAAATATTAAATGGAATGCCATTCAACATTTAGATACCCATCTAGAGAATTTTGAGAATAATATTACAAAACGTGGCGCAAAAGTTATATGGGCCGAAGATGCACAACAAGCCGTGGAGGCTATTTTGAACATTTGTAATCAACACCAATGTAAAACAGTTGTAAAAAGCAAATCGATGGTCACCGAAGAAATTCATTTAAATGCATTTTTACAACAACACCATATTGAAAGTGTAGAAACAGATTTAGGAGAATATATACAACAATTAGATAATGAAGCTCCTTACCACATTGTTACACCAGCTATGCATAAAAGCAAAGAAGATGTAGCTAAACTATTTGCAGAAAAATTGAATACGGAGCCACACTTAACACCAGATCAGCTTACACAAGTGGCTCGCAATATTTTACGTAAAAAGTATACACAAGCTGAAGTCGGCATTACTGGAGCTAATTTTTTAATAGCAGATGTAGGCGCTATATGTGTTACAGAAAATGAAGGTAATGCACGACTCAGTTGCGCCTTTCCTAATGTACATATTGTTATTGCAGGTATAGAAAAAATCATTCCTTCTATAAAAGATCTATCAATACTATGGCCATTGCTAGCTACCTATGGTACAGGGCAAAATGTTACTGTATATAATTCTATTATAACGGGCCCACGGCAAGCGCATGAAGCAGATGGACCTAAAGAAATGTATGTTATTTTATTAGATAATGGTCGAACGAACATATTAGCTAATGCTACTGTAAGAGAAAGTTTGTATTGTATACGTTGCGGATCTTGCTTAAATGCTTGTCCAGTATATAAAAATATTGGGGGACATGCTTATGGTACAACGTATAGCGGCCCTATTGGAAGTGTTATAACACCGCATCTGCGCAATATGAAAGCGTATAAACATTTAAGCTATTCTTCCTCCTTATGTGGTAATTGTACAGAAGTTTGTCCTGTTCATATTAAGATACACGAATTGTTATTAGAAAACAGAAAAGAAGCAGTAGATGAAGGCTGTAATAGTACTACAGAAAAATTAGCTTGGCGTATGTGGCGTACAGCGAGCTTACATAGAAGATTTATGAATATGGGCTCAAGTAAAATAAAAAATTGGGTAGTAAATAAATTGATAAAAGGCTGGTCTGCTCATAGGAACTCTATTACATTTCCTGCCAAAACCTTTAATGAATTGTGGAAAACTAAGTAGCATTAAGTTTACGTTAATTCTCTCATAAGAGAATTTGTGTTACAATTCAAAAGATGTTTAATTAATTCTGTCTTTTAGGCAACTTAAATAGGTCTATTTCCCCATTTGCTCAATCACCGCTTGACTTACACCCATCAACGAAAAGCCACCATCGTGAAATAAATTTTGCATGGTTACCATTTTTGTATAATCACTAAACAGCGAAACGCAATAATTAGCGCAATCCTCTGCAGAGGCATTTCCTAAAGGACTCATTTTTTCGGCATAGTCTATAAATCCATCAAAACTTTTTACACCACTACCCGCTGTAGTTCGAGTGGGCGATTGTGAAATAGTATTGATACGAACTTTCTTTTTTGTACCATAATGATAGCCAAAGCTACGAGCTATATTTTCTAATAATGCCTTAGCATCAGCCATGTCGCTATAATCAGGAAATACTCGTTGCGCAGCAATGTATGTTAGCGCTACCACACTTCCCCATTCTTTTATAGCATCAAGCTTATAGGCCACTTGCAATACACGATGCAAACTCATAGCAGAAATATCTAATGTTTTATGAGTGAATTCATGATTTAAATCAGTATAGGCATTTCCTTTTCGAATGTTCATACTCATACCTACAGAGTGTAACACAAAATCGATTCCTCCACTAAAATGCTCCATAGATTTAGTGAAAAGATTATTTAAATCATCCATGCTCGTTACATCGGCGGGAATAACTGGGGCGTTATTACACTGTTGCGCTAACTTATTAATTTCGCCCATACGCAATGCTATAGGAGCATTCGTTAACACAAGTTGTGCACCTTCGTCGTGGCAACGCAATGCTGTTTTCCAAGCAATAGATTTTTCATCTAAAGCACCAAATATGATTCCTTTTTTTCCTTTAAGTAATTGATGTGACATTCTGTAATAATTTATTAAGCTAAGATAGAGAAAATCATTTTTAATACATTCTAATTTACTACTATACATTTTTTATGCTGATGGATAGGTTTAAGTCGATAGGCTGCGGGATTGGAGCGGAAACCCCCGCCTGATTTGCAGCAAGTAGCCTGTGTGCCACCTA
>CAYVXB010000101.1:0-7992 GCA_964454275.1 uncultured Chitinophagaceae bacterium
GTACAAACCAAAATTACCATTCCTTCCTGCTCCTTTATTTTAGGAAACTTGAGTTTATTAGTACTGTCTGTTAGTATTATGGCTGCATGTGGTAAAAAAAGTGATGCTCCGAATGAGGTATTAAATCTACTCACTTCCAAAGAGTGGAAATACGATACGTTACTTATTAACCTTCCAGCAAAATATGAAAACCTTGATGAGGGGGATAAAAAAGCGTATTCGGAAACGCATAATTCTTATAAGGGAGTAAGTTTTATATTTAAGAGTGATGGTACGTTCGTGAGTAAAGAAGGAGGAATTGTGGAGGCTACCACTACATGGAAATTTGTTAATGGGGGTAAGGATATTGAAATCGTTACAGACCCTATTCCTCCTATAGAAACAGAAGTATTGCCTGCATTTGCGGTCACAAAAGATTCATTCTCATGTGTGCAGCCTATCAATGGGGAGTATGATGCTACATATGTTTTTAAATAATTTTTGTATTACTTTTTGAAAAAATCGCAGAGTTCAAATGTCCTGCGATTTTTTTTGTTTCTTCCACAGTAAGAATAAAAGATAAGATCCTTTGTAGTAGTTTCGTTTGAAGTTGTTCTTATATAAAATTGCTGTCAAGATGCATAATTTGACTATTGAAGGAGTTGGCCAGAATACTAAACCTTTTGCATGATGTAAAGCGTCATTCCGATCACGCCAACGGCGTGAGAAGGAATCTGATTTTTTTGTCAATGTACATTTTTGTTGTATCTAGTTCTGACTGGTTTTGCTCACGCTTTCAGCGTAATTCTCGCAATGCCACCACTTTGTTCAGCTTGAATGAAAAAATTTTAATGCTATTTAAAGAATATTTTTTATTACGCTTGTTAGCAGTTTAGTATTATAGGCTTAAATATAAAATTAAACCATCATCTAGTATGGAAAAGCAAATCGATAACAATGGCTTATCCAATGACATAACCCCAAAGGTTACCGGCATTGGCGGCATTTTCTTTTTTTCAGACAATCTTGCAGAAACAAAAGAATGGTATTCAAAAAATTTAGGAATTGAAATAAATGAATGGGGCTCTAGTAGTTTTGAATCTAGAGATATTCACAAGCCTGAAGAGGTAAACACTCTTCAATGGTGCCCTTTTGAAAAGGGAAGCGAATATTTTTCGCCTTCAAAAAAAGAATTTATGATCAATTATCGAGTGCAAAATATAGAAGGACTGGTAGCTAAGCTTAAAGAAAACAGAGTAACCATACTTGATGAAATAGCCAGTTACGATTATGGAAAATTTATTCATATTATGGATGCAGAAGGAAATAAGATTGAACTATGGGAACCCAAAAACTAACAATATCTTGAAACTTTTTCACGCAAGAATATTTACAATAATCTAATCTATATATACTTGCAGAAACAAAACTCTATTTACTTTTGCTTGTATGAATGTTGATATAGCAATACATAGCAACAGAACAATAACGCCACAAGGCATTAAAAATGCAACAGTTTTTATTAGTAATAATATTATTGTAGACGTTATAGAAGGATTCCCTAGCCGGTTAGAAGGTTATGTAATAGATGTAAAAGATAAAGTCTTAATGCCTGGTGTTATTGATCCACATGTGCACATTAATGAACCGGGGAGAACAGATTGGGAAGGTTTTGAAACGGCTACCAAATCAGCTATTGCTGGGGGTATAACTACTTTAGTTGATATGCCCCTTAATTCTACACCAGTTACTACAACGGCAAAAGCATTTGATGAAAAAATTGCAGCTACAAAAAACAAATTGCACACCAATATTGGTTTTTGGGGAGGCATCATTCCTGGCAATGAAAATGAAATTGAAAAGTTAATTGATAAAGGTGTATTAGGATTTAAAGCGTTTCTTACTCATTCCGGAATTGATGAATTCCCAAATATTACAGAAAATGATTTGAGGAAAGCCATGCCGATCATTGCAAAACATCATTTGCCGCTATTAGTACATTGTGAGTTAGAGACAATCATTCAGTATTCAACATTCAACATAATTCTTATCAGAATTATTTAAATTCTAGGCCAAAACAATGGGAAGATGATGCTATAGCTTTGATGATTCGTTTATGTGAAGAATATAATTGCAGAACACATATTGTACATTTATCATCATCCAATTCAATAGAACAAATTGAAAAAGCCAAACAAAAAGGCTTACCATTAACGGTTGAAACGGCTCAGCATTATTTATATTTTACAGCAGCAGAAATTAAAGGTGGTCAAACGCAGTTTAAATGTGCTCCTCCCATACGAGAAAGAGAAAATCAAGATAGGCTTTGGCAAGCATTAAAAGAGGGAATCATCGATTTTGTAGCCACTGATCATTCGCCTGCACCACCTAATTTAAAAGAATTACAAACGGGAGATTTTATGAAAGCCTGGGGTGGTATTGCCTCTCTTCAATTTGCATTACCTGTATTATGGACTGCTGCTAAAAAACATAATTGCAGCTTGAATGATATAGCCAAATGGCTTTGCGAAAAACCTGCTATTCTAATTAAAAAAGAAAATACAAAAGGTAAAATTGCAAAAGGGTATGACGCAGATTTTCTGATTTTGAATGATGAACAAACCTTTACTGTAAAAGAATCTATGATTCAACATAAAAATAAAATAACCCCTTATCTTGGTGAGAAACTGTATGGAGTTGTGGAACAAACATATTTAGCGGGGGAGAAAGTTTTTGATACTGGAAAGTTTTTACATTTGAATAAGGGGGAAATAATTATTTCCTCTAAGGGGATTAATAAAATATAAGAATCTTATCTTGTCATGCCGAGCTTGTCGAGGCATCCTTCGACTACACTCAGGATGACAGGAAATATGTATTACTAGATCTATTCATTTAACAGTTATGACAGAACCATCCTTTACCCAACTTACGGACATTGCTGCTGAACGCTTAGGTGGCAAAGCGCTTATGTGCAGCGATGATTTTTTTGCCGAAAAAGAAAATTTATTAAAACCGGGTCGCGGTATTTTTATTGCTGATAAGTATACAGATAGAGGGAAATGGATGGATGGTTGGGAATCCCGTCGGAAAAGAGTTCCAGGGCATGATTGGTGCATCATTCAATTAGCCACTTCCGGAAAAATCCATGGTGTTGATATTGATACCAATCATTTTTTAGGAAATCATCCACCATATGCTTCTATTGAAGCATGCCATATTCAATCTACATCAACTATTGATTTTAATAAAGTGCAATGGAAAGAAATTTTACCTAAATCTTCTTTACAATCTGGGTCTCAAAATTTTTATGAAATTGGGGATGAAAATATTTATACGCATGTACGATTAAATATTTATCCCGACGGCGGTGTAGCAAGATTAAAAGTATATGGCGAGGTTTTTAAAGATTGGACTTTAGTAAAAGAAAATGAAGTAATTGATCTTGCTGCAGCAATAAATGGAGCTAAATCTGTTTTGTGTAATGATATGTTTTTTTCTCATATGGATAATTTGATTATGCCGGGTAGAGGAATCAATATGGGAGATGGCTGGGAAACGAAACGTAATCGTACGCCAAATAATCGAGATTGGGTGATTGTTCGACTAGCACATAAGGGCGTGATAGAAAAAATGCTAATTGATACTTGTCACTTTAAGGGAAACTATCCAGATAGTTGTTTAATTGAAGGTTGTAGTATTTCTATTAATGAAGAAGATAAATTAAATACTTCGAATATTAAATGGACAACTATTCTTCCACAAGTTAAACTAAGCGCCAATCATGAACATCTCTTTGAAAGAGAAATTATAGGTAAAGAAGCCTTTACGCACATTCGGTTAAATATTTTCCCTGATGGGGGAATAAGTAGAATGCGTGCTTGGGGAAAAGCAAAAAAATAATTGTTTAATATGCGTGTACGTTTTATTTATAATATGAATTGAATATAATAAACTAATCAAAATAAACATGAATAAAATAATTTTAGTATTTATAGTAAGTTTAATTACAATTAATTCTTTTGGGCAAAATATTCAAAAAATTGAATTAAATAAAGAATATTCTAATATTCAAATTAGCAAATCTGAAAGCCGTAATTATAATTTACATCTTGAAAAAGGAAAAACATATGAAATTTCTGTTCTTCAACAAGGCATTGATGTTTCGTTAATTTTGGCAGATGCCAATAATAATCAAATTCTTGAAAAAGATTCACCAAATGGGCAAAATGGCTATGAAATAATTGAATATGTACCAGTACAAACTAAAGATTTTTTATTGAAAATAAATAGAATTGATGAAAGTGGAAATCCTGCAGAAGGCAAAGTTACCATTTTTATAAAAAAGTTTACAAAGCTCGAAATTCAATTAAAAGAAAAAATAAAAAAAGAGTTAGAGCCTGAAAATAGAAAAAATGTACAAACATTAGATATTGACCATTTTTGGCAAGCATATGACAATTTAAAAACTTGTAAAACACGTGCAGATAGTGTTTCTACAATTCAGAAAATATATCTCGATAGGGCTACAAATGGACTACTTGATTTTATTCAAGCCAGAAATTTCACAGCAAAAAAATTTGTAAATACGATTTCAAGATTTCCAAAATTTTATGCGTCTATTAGGAAAAATACCTATGAAGCTAAAAAGGCTGAACCATTAATTGAGGAAATATTTAAAAAATTTAATGAAGTATACTCCAACTTTAAGCCATTTAAGGTTTGTTTCGCAATTGGACTTTTAAATACAGGTGGGACAGTTTCTAATAATTTTGTACTTATTGGTACTGAAGTAACTACATCTACTAAGGATATTGACTTGTCAGAATTTAATAATGATGCTTTTAGTAAAGTTCTAGCAGATGGAGGTAATATTGTTCAAAAAATAAAGAATATAGTGTCGCATGAATGTGTTCATACACAGCAGAAGCAACCAAAGGAAAAGGATGCAATACAATGTCCACTTTTATATGATGTAATGCAAGAAGGTTTTTGTGATTTTATTGGAGAGTTAGTATCAGGAGATCAAATAAATAAAATACCTCTAGAATATGGAGATAACCATGAAAAAGAACTCTGGATAGAATTTAAAAATGAATTGTGTAATGAAACTAGTAAAAACTGGTTATATGATTATTCAACAGTAAAAGATAAGCCTGCTGATTTAGGTTATTATATTGGATATAAAATTGCTAAAGAGTATTATGAAAATGCAGTAGATAAGAAACAAGCTATAATTGACATTATTGAAATGAAAGATCCAATCAAGTTTTTACAATTAAGTAAATACGATCAAAAAATAAAAAAATAAATTATAAATAGATGCAATTCTCTATACAAGAAAAAGAAAAAAAAGATATACTGAATAAATTAGCAACGGCTAATCTGCAATTCCAAAAAATATATCCAGGAGATAAGCCAGATAGGCAAGCTGTACATACGGTATACGGAGGAGCAAATTTATTTAAGTCAGATACCGCTATTAAAATGGGGGAAATTGCGCTTAAAAGTTTACAAAACTACGCTCCCAATTTTGTAGTATTAGCAAAAGCCTTACAGTTAAAAGGCTCAGCGCATCTTCCTGTGCTCGAAAAAGATATTCAGCGACTTGTTCATAAGCTAGATAAAATGAGGGAAGAAGAAAGAAAAAATGAACCGGAATGGTTATCTTATACGGTGTATCAAAAAATGATTCAAAAATTAACAACGGAAGCGGTAGAAGATTTTCGTATTGATTTTGAAGATGGTTTTGGTAATAGGCCAGATGAAGAGGAAGATGCTACTGCTGTACAAGCTGCGAATGAATTGGCTTTGGGTATGAAAAATAAAACCATTTCTCCTTTTATCGGTATTCGTATAAAGCCATTTACAGAAGATTTAAAACATAGAGGTGTTCGTACATTAGATTTATTTCTTACTACACTTTTAGAAAAGACAAATGGAGTGCTGCCTGATAATTTTATTGTAATGCTTCCTAAAGTTACTATTCCAGAGCAAGTAACTGCATTGGTAGCATTGTTTAAGATTATAGAGCAAGAAAAAAAGCTTACCCCAGGCACATTGAAAATGGAAACGATGGTTGAGGCTACACAAATTATTATGGATGATGAAGGTCGAAATCCACTAATGAGAATTATAAAAGCCAGTGAAGGAAGATGTATTGCTGCACATTTTGGAACGTACGATTATACAGCATCTTGTGGTATCACCGCTAAATACCAAACCATGGCACATCCAGTATGCGATTTTGCGCATCATATGACTAAGGTAGCACTAGGTGGAACAGGCATTTTTCTTTCTGATGGGGCAACAAATGTAATGCCTATTGCGCCACATAGAGGTGAAAATTTAACAATAGATCAATTAATAGAAAATAGAGAATCTGTACATCATGCTTGGAAAATAGGATTTAATCATACTACCCATTCTTTAATGAATTGATTTTATCAAGGATGGGATTTAAACCCTGCACAATTGCCTATGCGTTATGCAGCTACGTACAATTTCTTTTTAAGTAGTTATGCCGATGCTGTTAATCGGTTAAAAATATTTGTGGAAAGGGCTGCTATTTCTACATTAACAGGGGATATTTTTGATGATGCAGCTACAGGTCAAGGATTGCTTAATTTCTTTTTAAAAGCGTTGAATTGTGGGGCTATTAATGAAGAAGATATTATAGTAACAGGTTTGACTTTAGAGGAAATACAAACACGTTCTTTTTATAGAATTTTAGAAAACAGAAAGAATAATAATAAATAAGGATTAATGATAATTGAATTTGCAACAATGTTGCAAAAAATTTATTATGCTACAACTAAAGATTTAGTGTACAAATTTGGATTTGCTTTTTCTGCAGTTTCAATAATGCTATAATCAGATAATATATCTGCTTTTCCTTTTTGTACACACACATCGTGTTCAAAATGAACGGATACTTTTCCATCTTTTGTACGAACAGTCCATCCATCATCTTCTGTATAAATATCTCTAGAACCCATGTTAATCATAGGTTCTATGGCTAATACCATTCCTTCTTTTAATTTTTTACCTACTCCTCGCCTACCGTAATTAGGAACTTCTGGGTCTTCGTGTAAATGTTTACCTAATCCATGGCCAACCAATTCTCTTACCACACCATACCCATATTTTTTTTCTGTGTATTCCTGAATGGTGGCCGATATGTCGCCTACATAATTTCCTGCAATAGCTTTTTCAATACCTTTATATAAAGCTGTTTTAGTAGCTTGTACCAACTGCATGATCGCATCATCTGCATAACCTAATACAAATGTATATGCGTGGTCTCCATGAAATCCATTTTTATATACGCCAATATCTACCGAAATAACATCACCTTCTTTTAAAATATTCTTATTAGGGAAGCCGTGTACTACTACATCATTTACAGATATGCAACTGTTAAAGGGATATCCTCTATAATTTAAAAAAGAGGGCTTTGCATTGTGCTCTTTAATAAAATTTCCAATACATACATCTATTTCTAGCGTAGTAATGCCCGGCTTTAATATGTTAGCTACTTGTGTTAATGCTTGGCTTACCAATAAAGCACTTTGGCGCATCAGTTCAATTTCTGCCGCTGTTTTTATAATAATCATTTTAATAGTTATGAGTTATGAATTCAGAATTATGAATTCTGCATTGGAGAAAATTTTTGCAAAATTAACTAAAATGCTCTAATGCTTTTACTACACGGCTTATGGGCAAGCCCATTACGTTATAAAAATCCCCTTCAATAGAGCGAACACCTGTAACACCTATCCAATCTTGAATACCATAGGCTCCAGCTTTATCGTATGGATTATATGTATCCACATAATATTCTATTTGTTGAGGTGTAAGATCGTAAAAATGCACTTGCGTTTTATCTATAAATGTATATTCTTTATTTTCTTGCTTAATACAAACACCTGTGATAACCGTATGTTTATTGTTCGATAATGTTTGTAACATTCTAATAGCGTCTGCTTTGTCAACAGGTTTTCCTATAATGCT
>CAYVXB010000102.1:0-7958 GCA_964454275.1 uncultured Chitinophagaceae bacterium
TACCCCACTTACTACGCAAAGCAATTGCGTAGGAAAAGCTATTGTAATATTTTTTAAATTATGCTGTTGGGCACCTTCAACTACAATAAATTGCTTAGGTTGCCTTAACTTTTTAGGAATATCGATCGATAATTTCCCACTTAAATATTGACCTGTTAAGCTTTTAGGCTGATGTATGAATTCTTCATAATTGCCCATTGCTACAACCTCCCCTCCCAAATGACTGGCTAAAGGACCCATATCAATAATACAATCAGCTTCTTTCATCATCATTTCATCATGTTCTACTACAAGAACTGTATTATTTAAATCTCTTAGTTCTTTTAATACTCGAATTAAATTTGCCGTATCTCGAGGATGCAGTCCAATAGAAGGCTCATCTAAAATGTATAATGAATTCGTTAAATTACTTCCTAACGATCGAGTGAGTTGAATGCGTTGACTTTCGCCACCCGATAAGGAGTTTGCTAACCGATTTAAGGTTAAATAATTTAATCCCACATGTAGCAACGTTTTTAATCGAGTATCTATTTCAACTAAAATACGCTTAGCAATTTGTTGTTCAAACGCACTGAGCTTTACTGTTTTAAGCCATGTATCCAGATCTTTAATAGATAGGTTAGATAATTCGCCTATGTGTTTGTTATTTATCTTAATATATAATGCTTCTTTACGCAATCGGTACCCATTACATTCTGGGCACATAGTTCTACCTCTGTAACGAGATAGCAATACACGATATTGCACCTTGTATAAGTTGTCTTCTACTTCTTTGAAGAATTGATTGATGCCATAACAATGTTCATTTCCTTTCCATAATAGTTGATATTGTGTTTTAGTTAATTGAGCTATTGGTTTGTGAATGGGGAAATCGAATTTCTTAGTAGCTTTTATAAATTGATCTTTCCATGAGCTTAATTTTTCTCCTTTCCATGGCGCAATTGCTCCTTCGTAAACACTTAATTGTTTATTAGGAATGACTAAATCTTCATCAATACCCAGTATTTGCCCAAATCCTTCGCACGTTGGACATGCTCCATATGGATTATTGTATGAAAATAAATTAGGTGAAGGTTCCTCAAATAAAAGGCCATCTAATTCAAATGTATTAGAGAATGATTTTTGTTGTTGAGCATTTATTTCAAGATAAACATTTCCTTCACCTTCGTAAAATGCGGTATTAATTGAATCGGCTATCCTATTTAAATCTTCTTCTGTAAAATCTTTTACAATAAATCGATCAACCAAAACATACAATGGCTTTTTCGAATTTGGTTGCCAACTTTTTTGTTCTATTAATGCATCTATTTGTAAAATGGTCCCATCATATAAACGAGAAAATCCTTTTTGCAATAAAATATGTAGCTCTTCGTGTGTATTTCTATTAGCATGTTTTTTAAAGGGAATGAGTAACAATACTTTACTGTCTTTAGGCAATTGTTGAATACATTGTAATACATCTTGTACATCATGCTTCTTCACTTCTTGGCCAGATAGAGGAGAAATGGTTTTTCCAATACGAGCATATAATAGTTTTAAATAATCATATATTTCCGTCATGCTTCCTACAGTAGACCTTGGGGTACGAGTAGTTACTTTTTGTTCAATAGCAATAGCTGGACATAATCCTTTAATGTAATCTACATCAGGCTTATCCATGCGCATTAAAAATTGACGAGCATATGCACTTAAACTTTCTGCATACCGCCGTTGACCTTCTGCATACAATGTATCGATAGCTAAAGATGATTTACCTGAACCCGAAACGCCTGTTATTACTATTAGTTTGTTGCGAGGTATGGTTACATCTATATTTTTTAGATTATGTATTCGGGCGCCCTTTATATAAATATGATTGTTATTATTGTTAAGCACATTAATACGTTTAGTAGAACACAATATTCATTTTAAACACACATTTACTACGAAAGTAACATATAAAAATATCTTACCTTCACACCAAAATTATTAGTTTGTTTATATCTTATTTTTTTCTAGAAGGAGAAAACTTCAGCAGAGAAGTATTAATAGTTGTAAAAGATGTTTACGCTAAGGAATGTCTAGTTGAAAAGAGAATACGAAACCTCCATGCATTTTTAATGAAAATAGAATCTTTTGAGCTTTTTTGCAATACAAATGAAATACTTGATGTACAAAGGTGTAGGATAATTAAACGGCCAAGAAGGGTTGCCGAGATAGTTTGGTATGAAAAGCTAAAACCTTTTATTTTTATTATAGGTAAAAACTAGCTTTGATTTATGCAATTAAAAAATTTATACGAACGAGCACTGGCATTTGATTTTTTAACTATTGAAGAAGGGGTGTTTCTTTTTGAGCAAGCGCCACTTGCAGAGCTTATGCTTATAGCTGATGCGTTGCGTAAAAAACAAGTACCTCATGAAAAAATAACTTGGATAATTGATCGTAATGTAAATACTACCAATGTGTGTACAGCTAATTGCAAATTTTGCAATTTTTATAGAATACCCGGTCACACTGAATCGTACATCACAGATATTGAAACCTATAAACAAAAAATTGATGAAACGTTTAAATATGGAGGCGACCAGCTCCTATTACAAGGTGGGCATCATCCTAATTTAGGATTGAGCTTTTATGTTGATTTGTTTAAAGAATTAAAAACATTATACCCTTCTTTAAAATTACATGCATTAGGCCCCCCAGAAGTAGCACATATTTGTAAACTAGAAAAAAAATCACATCGTGAAGTATTAATGGCTTTAAAAGAAGCTGGCTTGGATAGCTTGCCAGGCGCAGGAGCAGAAATATTAGTCGATCGGGTTAGGCGTTTAATATCTAAAGGAAAATGTGGGGCAAAAGAATGGTTAGATATTATGCACGAAGCGCATCTCCTTAATTTAACTACTTCTGCTACAATGATGTTTGGACATGTAGAAACCATTCAAGAACGTTTCGAACATTTGGTAAAAATAAGAGAAGTGCAAGCGCAGAAACCAGCTAATGCAAAAGGTTTTATTGCATTTATTCCTTGGACGTTTCAAGATGTAGATACTTTATTAACTAAAATTCGTGGTGTACATAATTTAATTACAGCCGAAGAATATATTCGCATGATTGCCATGAGTCGCATTATGCTACCTAATATTCAAAATATTCAAGCATCCTGGTTAACCGTTGGAAAACAAGTAGCACAAATGTGTTTGCATGCCGGTGCAAATGATTTTGGTAGTATTATGATTGAAGAAAATGTAGTAAGTGCTGCCGGTGCACCACATCGCTTTACAGCAAAAGGTATTCAAGAAGCTATACGTGAAGCGGGTTTTGAGCCACAACTGCGTAATCAGCAATATGAGTTTAGAGAAATGCCAGAAATGGAAGAACAGGTAATTTCTTATTAAATAACAAAGTAATTATGCTTTTCAATTATTAATTAAAAGACAATGAAATTAGATATTCTTGCTATTGGTGCTCATCCTGATGATGTAGAATTAAGTTGTAGCGGAACATTAATAATGGAAAAAAAGAATGGTAAAAAAATAGGTATTATTGATTTAACAAGGGGAGAATTAGGCACTCGTGGAACACCAGAAGTACGAATTAAGGAAGCAGCCAATGCGGCCACAATAATGAATGTAGATGTGCGTATTAATTTAAATATGGCTGATGGTTTCTTTCAAAATGACGAAGCACACCAACGCATACTTATTCAAGCAATACGAACGTATCAACCAGAAATAGTATTAGCTAACACTTTATCAGATCGACATCCAGATCATGGAAAGGCTGCCAAGTTCATTGCGGATGCCTGTTTTTTAAGTGGATTACAAAAAATAGGTACTGCAGATAGCCATAAAAAAGAACAACAGGCCTGGAGACCTAAATACGTATTTCACTATATACAAGATAGATTTTTAACACCTAGTTTTGTATATGATATTACACCAATATTTGAGGTGAAAATAAAAGCTATTCAAGCATATCAATCACAGTTTCACTCAGAAACATATAAAACGAATGAGCCCCAAACCTATATTTCTACTCCCGAATTTTTACAATCATTAATAGATAGACATCGTATGTTTGGAAAGATGATTGGCGTAACATATGCAGAGGGATTTATATCAGAAAAAATATTAGGGGTACACTCATTGAGCACGTTTGTTCAAAAAAATACCTAGGGTGCTTGGTCTTAGTAATCAAGTACATGTAGGGAGTATGCTCCTATTTTTGGTCTAATACAAGAAAATTAAAATTATATTAAAATAAACCGTTACATTTGTGCTATCTTATTCCTTTAGAAGCAATGTAAAGGAAACTACCTATCAAAAATACCAACCGTTAAACAGTTGGCTGTGTTGTATACTTTAACCTGTACAATATAGTTTGTTGTTTAACAAAAATGATTAGATAACCAATGCTGTTTTAAAAAACAATGCTGTTGTTTATTCTAGTTCGTTATTATTGTTTATTGATCTTTTAAAAATTAGTTACAACTATGTTACAAAGAACTACACGGCTGTTCACAGCCACCGTTTTATTAGGTATGGTTATGGCTTGTCAAAAACAAGGAGATGTACACACACAGCAACCTAAAAACATATCCTTAAATACCATTACTACAAGCAGGGTAGATGGTATAGATTACAAAATACCAAAAGATACTGCTGCAAAATGGGGCGAACGGTTTAGAGCATTAAATGCAAAAGAGTTTAACAACCAAATGCCAACAGCACTTACCTTACCCATAGGCGGTATACAGCAATTATTAGACGAGGCAGCAGCCCATAATACTGAATTAGGCGGTATACGATTATATTTAAGTGTAAATGGTAAAGGCGGCATTACAGCTATGTATGTACCGGTAGATAAAGACAAGAAAGAAGATATTCTCTATTATAACAATGAGGCAAATACCGCTGGACTCGATGCCCCCGGTACTAAAATACAAATTTATGATGGTATGGATCCTTGTCCTACATGCGCATCTCAAATAAGCTCTAAATGAGATATTTTAAATTAGTAAAGTTTCTGTATGCTTATTATTCCTTAAAATCACGAATCATTCTATGATATCATCAATACTTTTTTGGATGGCGTCACTCATTATTGGATTCCCTTTTTTTATCGCTATTTGCAAAAGAAATATCACGCCTAACCCTTTGCGGATAATGAAATTTCATCTTGCTATAGCATCTTTGCTTCAACTATCAATAATACTGTTGTATTTTTTTGAAATGAATCGTAAATTTTTGTTTCATATTTACATTGTAGAGGAATTTACGTTTGATATGTTATTTTACAGGGAATTATTAAAAAAGACACATTCTTTTAAAGACAGATCTATAAAGCGAAAGATATTTTTATTATTGATGGTATTATTTATTACATTTTCTTTACTAAATGCTTTTTATATTGGTGATATAAAAAAATTTCCTACCTATCCTTTTATAATACAATGCACAATAATGATAATAGTTACAAGTTGGTACAATTATATTCGGAATTTTTATGAGCCGTCGCCTATCATTCATTCAGAATTGTCTTCATTTAAGTTATACAAAGAACCCGTATTTTGGATGAACAAAGGAAAGCTTTTATATTACAGCACTTCCTTGCCCATATTTATTTTATACAATATTGCCATTGAGGAAAAGCTAAATAGTATAATTCTTGCAACTTGGATAATACAAAGTATTTTCCTCATCCTCCTCCATATCTCCATGGGCATAGGTTTTTTAAAGTATAAAAGCAGCCCTACAGATGTAGCAGATATGGAGCAAAAATTAAAGAAACAATTATAAATCAACAAACAGATAGACCAAATCCCCGAGGGTTTTTTTGAAACCCTCGGGGATTATGCGAAAGAAAACCATTCGGCAATATAAAATAATATTAACGTAGATAATATCTAACGTTAGATGAAACAGTGTGCATTGTCATTTCGACCGTAGTTGAAGACTGTTTGTACATTAAAAAAAACAAGCATTTCTGAGGGGTCTATTATGTAGTTTCTAACACTAAAATGATTTCTTCAAATTACCAATTATTCATTTGATCAGGAATAATACGTTCTACATTGTCGGGTTTGTACTGTTGCCATTCTGGCTCGTATTTTACAAACCAGGATATCCACAAGCTTCTAGACAATCGCATGAGCAACGGTTGTAGTACAATGAGTAAAAATGTGTTGATACCCAACCACCAAAAAATTCTATCATCATTTATGGAAATGCCCACACAAACCCACCAAGCAATAAATGTAGCAATTGTAATGGCTACTGTTAATGCATAGCTTACATAGCCGGTTCCATAATAAAACCCTACTTCAATTTCAAATGGTTGTTTACATGTTGGACAATGCGTATGCATTTTTAGGCACGTATTTAAACGATAAGGATTGCGAACAATAAACATTTTACCTACTCGGCATCTTGGGCAGCGATTATGTACTATATTAAGTATGTAATTTGGTTTTTTTGGTATGGTAGATGACATCTAAAATAAAAATAAAAATGAATGATTATAGAACGTCCATAATTTTTTCCATGGCGATACTTCTAGATCCTTTTATTAAAAAATGCGTATGCTCAAATGCTTGTTGCTTAAGCCACTCGGCAGCTTCTTGTGTTGAGTTAAAATATATATAAGGATGCTGAATATTATTGAAGTCTTTTCCAACAAGTACCACAAAATGCCATAGATGTTGTTGTATTAGTTGGATTATTTTTTGATGCTCTTTAATACTTTCGCTGCCCAATTCGGCCATACCTCCTAATAACAATACTTTTTGGAATGCTTGTAATGCTGCAAAACTCTCGATGGCTACTTGCATACTGCTAGGATTGGCATTATATGCATCTAAAATAATTTTATTGGTTCCCTTTTCTATCCACTGCGATCTACTATTATTGGGATAATAATTTTCTAAGGCGTGTTTCATTTTTGTAGTTGGGACACCGAATGTTTTGCCTACTGCTATGGCTGCTAAAATATTGGGTAAGTTATAAGCGCCAACTAAGTGTGTAGATATACGTAACGATTCTTCTAATCCTTTACAAATCTCAATTGTAAGAAAAGGCTCATTTTGTACTATTGAGCCTACTATGTTTGCATTGGATATTCCATACGTAAAAATAGTATCTATATTCTTACTCATTTCTTGTAAATAGGTATAATCATTGTTTCTAAAAACAGCACCTTTATGTAAACGGATATAATCATACAATTCTCCTTTTCCTTTTCGTATTCCTTCTTCTCCACCAAAACCCTCTAAATGCGCTTTTCCACAATTGGTAATTATTCCGTGAGTGGGTTGTGTATATATGCAATATCCTTCAATTTCTTTTTGATGATTCGCTCCCATTTCTATTACAGCTATTTGCGCATCTTTTCGAATACGCAATATGGTAAGCGGTATGCCAATATGATTGTTTAAATTTCCTTGAGTAGTATAAGTGCTATAATGAGAGGATAATACAGCATGAATTAATTCTTTTGTAGTGGTTTTTCCATTGCTACCTGTAATAGCTAAAAAAGGAATATTAAATTGTTCGCGGTGGTATTTTGCTAATTGCTGTAAAGCGGTTAATACATCATCAACTAAAAAAGTTTTGCCCGGCACGTTATAGGTTGCATCATCTATTACAGCAGCAGCAGCGCCTTTTTCTAAAGCTTGTTTTACAAAAGCGTTTCCATTAAATGAAGGTCCTTTTAATGCAAAAAACAGATCACCTGACTGAAGTAGCCGGGTATCAGTTTGTATAGAAGGATATTGCAGGTAAAGTTGATAAAGTTCTTGTATATGCATCTAAATAAGATATCTTAATTAAGATATTGCTTTCAAAAGTACAAAAGAATATACGGTTGTATTTGTTTGATTCGTATTAAAAAAATATATAGCTATATTTGAACAACCGAAGATATATAGCTCTGTATTGATCCATGAAAAAAATAAAGTACTATTATAATACCAGAAC
>CAYVXB010000103.1:0-4950 GCA_964454275.1 uncultured Chitinophagaceae bacterium
CTGTTAGTAACCTTCAACGATACAGCAGCAAACTATTCCACCAACAAAACACTAACACAATTATTTGAAGAACAAACAGCACAAACGCCCAACAACATAGCGGTTATTTTTCAAGAAAAAACATATAGCTACAGTACCCTCAATCAACATGCTAACCGATTAGCCCATTACCTACAATCCAAATACAACATACAACCCAACGATTTAATAGGAGTACAATTAGAAAAAAGTGAATGGATGATCATATCCATACTATCCGCCTTAAAATCAGGCGGAGCCTATCTTCCCATCGATCCATCTTACCCGCAAGAACGGATTAATTACATAATAGAAGACAGTAAATGCAAACTAGTCATCAACCAAAAAGAAATAGAAAAATTTAAAAAAGAAGCAAACAACTATACATACAACAATCTTCCCAACATCAATACACCAACAGATGTAGCGTATGTTATATACACCTCGGGCTCTACCGGTCAACCCAAAGGCTGTATGCTCGAACATCGTGGAGTTATCAATAGAATAGAATGGATGCACCAACAATACAACTTTAACACAGCAGATATTATTCTACAAAAAACCAATTTCACTTTTGATGTATCGGTATGGGAAATATTTATGCCTTTATGTTGGGGCGTCAAAATGGTATTATGTCAAAAAGAAGATATAGGCTCACCAGAACGCATACTCAAACTCATTCATCAACATAAAATTACTTGCTTACACTTTGTACCCAGCATGCTCAATGCCTTTATGGCAAATATATTTAATGATGATAAAAACATACAAGCCTTAAGCAGTGTAACAAAACTCATAACCAGCGGAGAAGCTTTATCTGTAGAAACCGTAAAAAATTGGTATGCAAAAACAAACATCCCCATTCACAATTTATATGGCCCCACCGAAGCATCTATAGATGTTACGCACTACACAACCTCTCAAGAAGATACGATTATACCCATTGGTCGCCCAATATGGAACACACAACTGTATATTATAGATAAGCACCATCAACTTTTACCTATGGGCGCTGTAGGCGAAATATGTATCAGTGGCGATGGCTTAGCCAGAGGCTATTTAAACAAAGCAGAACTAACGAAAGAAAAATTTGTAGACAATCCGTTTAAACAAGGCAGCAAAATGTATAAAACCGGAGACATAGGCCGGTGGCTACCAGACGGCAACATAGAATACATGGGAAGAAAAGATGAACAAGTAAAAATACGAGGCTACAGAATTGAGTTAGGTGAAATAGAAACTGCGTTACAAAAACATGCAAACATAACGGCAGCAGTAGTTATAGCGAAAGAAAATCAACAACAAGAAAAAGAATTAGTAGCGTACATTGTAAGTAAACAAGCATTAAACACAACAGAAATACGCAATTATTTAAGCAATAGTTTACCGTTGTATATGCTACCCAGTCATTACGTAGAACTGGATGCGTTACCGTTAAATGCAAATGGTAAGCTAGATAAGAAGGCTTTACCTAATCCTGAAACACTAGGATTGTCAAGTGGTGTAGCGTATGTTGAGCCAACCAACGAAATAGAAAAACATTTAGTAGCCGTTTACGAAGAAGTACTTAAAAAACACCCCATCGGCATTAGCGAAGATTTTTTTGCATTAGGAGGAGATTCCATCAAATCCATACAAGTAGTATCTCGTTTAAAACAAAGAGGCTACAGTGTAACCATACGAGATATGATGACCTATCCCGTTATACAACACTTAGCTACCAAAGTACAAATAGATACTCGCCATATAGATCAAAATATAGTAGAAGGATTAATACCTTTCAGTCCTATACAATATTATTTCTTTGAGCAACATAGTGTCGATAATCATCACTACAATCAATCCATATTACTACAAAGCAACATAACGGTATCGGAACATGCATTAAAAGCAGCATTAGATAAATTGGTGTTACATCATGATGCGCTACGTATGATATATCGTAAAACAGCAGTAGGTTGTATACAAGAAAATAAAGGGGAGGAACAAGGGTATGGTTTCGAAATAATAAACCTCGCCGTGGCTCCGGCCGTGGCTAGTGTCCTCACTAGCCACCACCAACAAGATGAATCAACATTCATAGAACATTGCAACCGCATACAATCCAGCATTAACTTAGAAACGGGGCCATTATTTAAAGCAGCATTATTTAAAAATACACAACAACAAGATCAATTACTATTAGTATGCCATCACTTAGTTATAGACGGTGTATCCTGGCGTATTTTATTAGAAGACCTCTCAACCCTTTACCAACAGCATCTTGCAGGATCGACGTTAACATTACCTCTAAAAACAGATTCTTTTCAATACTGGCAGCAAAAACAATTAGAATATGCATTAAGCAAAACCATACAACAACAAGAAGCGTATTGGTCAAGTGTAGCATCAACCAAAATCAATCGATTACCTAAAGACAATGCCGAAGGTAGCAATAGGGTAGGAGACACCGCGGTAGCGGATTTCATGCTAGATGAAAACCTAACCCAACAATTGTTAACGCAATGCTATCAGGCCTATCAAACAGATATAAATGATATATTATTATCAGCATTAAGTTTAGCTATACAAGCAACCTTTAACCTACAACATATAGCCATTAACCTTGAAGGACATGGACGAGAAGATATAGGAACCAATATAGATGTAAGCAGAACAATAGGTTGGTTTACATCGCTCTATCCTGTAATTATAGACACTAGCTATAGTGAAGATATAATCAGACATGTAATAGAAGTAAAAGAGACACTACATCGCATACCCAACAAGGGTATAGGATATGGTATACTCAAGTACCTGACTCACAAATCATATTCCATTATGCCTGAAATTATATTTAACTATTTAGGTGATTTTGGAACTGGTGTACACAATCAACAAGGCGAACAATTGTTTACATTCTCAGAAAAAGAGCATGGACAAAATATGTCGGAAAATATGCACAGAGATTATGTGCTAGACATTTCAGGTATGATTGTAGATAAAAAAATGCGTTTATCTGTACGTTATAGCAGTCAACAATACACCAACATTACAATCAATCGATTGTTAGAAGACTATCAACAACAATTACAAAACATCATACAACAATTATCTACAGAACAAAAAACACATGTAACCCCTGTAGATTTAACTTATAAACAATTAACGGTAGAAGAATTACAAGAACTAAATAATATTTTATGATAGAAGATGTTTATTCCTTAAGTCCTTTACAAGAAGGGTTATATTACCACTGGCTCAGCGCACCTGATGCATCAGCTTATTTTCAACAAATGAGCTATCGTGTAAAAGGTAATTTAAATGTATCGGCACTAGAAAAAAGCTATGCTTTATTAGTAGCTCGCCATAGTGTATTACGCACGGTATTTACACAAAAAGTGGGAGAGAAATTATTACAAGTTGTAAAAAAAGAAGCTTCTTCTAATTTTAATTATATACGTATTAAAAATGAAAAAAACGATGTAGAAGAATATAAACGAGCAGATAGAAGCAAAGGATTTGATTTAGGAAGCGGCTCTCAAATGCGATTATCTGTACTTGATTTAGGTAATGATGTATACGAATTTATCTGGAGCTTTCATCATATATTAATGGATGGTTGGTGTATAGGTATTTTGATTAAAGAGTTTTTTGAAATCTATGAATCATGCTTGCAAAATAAAGATCCTCAACTATCTAAAGTATATCCTTACTCAACCTATATAAAATGGTTAGAAGCAATAGATAAAACACAATCATTGCAATATTGGAAAAATTATTTAAACGGCTACGATACTGTAAGCAGTTTACCTAAGACGGCTTTAAATGCTGATCAGTATTATGTTACAGAGGAAACAACATTAAGCATATCAGGAGAAATTCGTACATCCATAAAAAAACAGTGTGCAGCATTAGGCATAACTGAAAATACATTTATACAAACTATATGGGGCATTTTATTAAGTAAATACAATAATACCAACGATGTAGTATTTGGAGCTGTAGTGTCTGGCCGTCCGGCTGAGATAGAAGGTATAGAAGAGATGATAGGATTGTTCATCAATACCATTCCGGTTCGCATACAAATGAATGATACCATAACGGTAAGCGAATTATTAAAGCAAGTACAAAAAGCATCTAACGAGGGCATTAAATATCATTATACACAATTAGCGGAAATACAATCGGAGAGTGAGTTAGGAAGAGATTTATTTGATCATATTATGGTTTTCGAGAATTATCCTGTACAAGAAATGGTACAACAAACCATAAACAATCAAGATAATGAACATCAGTTTACCCTTATTACAGCAGATGCTTTTGAACAAACCAATTACAATCTTACCCTCGTCGTTATTCCAGGTGATGTGTTAATGATTAAATGCAGATACAATCCGACCGTTTACGACACCCTATATATTCAGCAAGTACAAAAACATATAGAAGCTATTATAACACAGGTCATTCAACACCCTGAGCAATACATTCATCAAATAGAATATTTAGGCATATCTGAAAAACAACAATTATTAGAAGCGTTAAATAACACGAATATTGACTATCCCAAAAACAAAACAATAACCATGTTGTTTGAAGAACAGGTAGCAAAAACTCCTAATCATACAGCAGTAATATTTGAAGATAACATACTTACGTATCAACAACTCAACGAACAATCTAATCGGTTAGCCGATTATCTAAGAACAAACTATCACATTCAACCCGATGATTTAATAGCATTGCAATTGCCTCGTAACGAATGGATGGTTATAACGATACTCGCAACCTTAAAAGCAGGAGCAGCTTATGTTCCCATCGATCCGGAATATCCGCAAGAACGTATTGACTATACTATAAGCGATAGCCAATGTAAGGTAGTAATTGATGAAAAAGAATTAGAAAAATTTAAGCAAGAAGAAAATAAGTATGCTAAACATAATGTACAACATA
>CAYVXB010000103.1:4960-7916 GCA_964454275.1 uncultured Chitinophagaceae bacterium
GCGTATGTAATTTATACATCGGGCACTACCGGAAAACCTAAAGGAACATTAATTGAACATCGTCATGTAGTGCGTTTATTTAATAATGAACAGCCTTTATTTGATTTTACACCGAACGATGTATGGACAATGTTCCATTCTTATTGTTTTGATTTTTCGGTATGGGAAATGTATGGCGCTTTGTTGTTTGGAGGAAAGCTGGTAGTCATCCCGTCCTTAACTGCAAAAGATCCTGAAGCATACTTACATATATTACGTACACAAAAAGTTACTGTGCTTAATCAAACACCTTCTTCATTTTATAACCTTATTAAACATGAATTAGCACAACAAACAACAGCATTACAACTACGCTACATCATCTTTGGTGGTGAAGCGCTGAGCCCTGGTAAATTAAAATCGTGGAAACAAAAATATCCAACTACTCAGCTCATCAACATGTACGGTATTACTGAAACCACTGTGCATGTAACCTATAAAGAAATTACAGATAATGAAATAGAAAATAATATTAGTAACATCGGTAAACCTATACCTACCCTTAGTTGTTATATACTTGATAAACATCAAAACCTTTTACCCATAGGCGTTGCAGGCGAATTATATGTAGGTGGAGCAGGTGTAGCCAGAGGATATTTAAATAGAAAAGAATTGACAGCAGAAAAATTTATTCTTAATCCATATAAAAAAGACGAACGATTATATCGCTCAGGCGATAAAGCTAAACGATTAATGAATGGAGAATTAGAATATCTTGGAAGAATAGATGAACAAGTGAAAATTAGAGGATATAGAATAGAACTAGGAGAGATAGAAGCAGCATTGCAAAAACATCCACACATACAAACAACTGTAGTAATAGCCAAAGCCAATGAAGAAGGTGAAAAAGAATTAGTAGCATATATAGTAAGTAAACAAGAATTAAATGCAACAGATGTGCGAAGCTATTTATCGCAACATTTACCTGCTTACTTAATTCCTACACACTATGTACAACTTCAACAAATACCACTAACCTCCAATGGTAAACTCGATAAAAAAGCATTACCAGATCCTGCAACATGGGGATTGCGTACAGGAGCCCAATACATAGCGCCTCGAAGCGAAACAGAAGAAAAACTAACAGCACTATGGCAAAAAATATTAGCGAAAGAAACGATTGGTGTACACGATAATTTTTTTGAGTTAGGTGGACATAGTTTAAAACTTACTCGTTTAGCAGCGCAAGTACATAAACTATTTGAAATACAAATTGAATTAAAAGAATTATTTGTACGTACAACCATAGAAGCTCAAGCACAATATATCACACAAACACAGAAAAAAGGATATACAGCTATTCCCCTTGCACCACAACAAAATGATTATCCATTATCCTCTTCACAACGGCGCTTGTGGGTGTTAAGTCAATTTGAAGAAAGCAATAGCGCCTATAACATGCCCGGAGTATATGTGCTAGAAGGAAACTTAAACATAGAAGCACTGCAATATGCGTTCAACACTATTGTCGAACGACACGAAAGCCTTAGAACTTTTTTTGTAGAAAATGAACAGCAAGAAATAAAACAAATTATACAACCGTATCACGAAACAATAAGTAAAATAGTTTATCAAGATTTGCGATCAAAGGCCGATCAACCACAAACTGTTCGAGAAATTATTCATCAAAACTGTATTGCTCCTTTTGATTTACGCACAGCGCCCTTAATACGAACTGCTCTATATCAAACAAAAAATAATCAATGGATATTGGTATACGTTATGCATCATATTATTAGTGATGGATGGTCAATGGAAGTGTTGATAAATGAAGTGCTAACAATATATAATGCATATAGCAAGAAAGAAAAAAATCCATTAGCGCCTTTGCATATACAATACAAAGACTATGCAGTATGGCAACAACAACTACTACATGAACCTGCTTTACAATCACACAAACAATATTGGCTACAACAATTTCAAGGCGAACTTCCTGTATTGTCTTTATTAACCGACAAACCTCGTCCTGCAGTAAAAACATATAGTGGCGCATCTGTTCAAAAAATAATACACACCGATTTGTTTAAACGGCTACAAACGTTTAATCAACAGCAAGGTTGTACGCTATTTATGAGTTTAGTAGCTTCTGTAAACACTTTATTATATAGATATACTCAACAAGAAGATATTATTATTGGTAGTGTGGTGGCGGGAAGAGAACATGCTGATCTTGAAAATCAAATAGGATTTTATGTAAATACTATAGCATTAAGAACGTTATTTAAAGGGAAAAATAGTTTTCAAGAATTAGTACAAAATATTAAACAAACTACTTTACAGTCATACGAACATCAACTATTTCCGTTTGATGAATTGATAGATGCTTTACACTTAAAGCACGATACCAGCAGAAATCCATTATTCGACATAATGGTGGTATTGCAAAATACCGAAACGGATCATACATCTACTCGTCAACCTATTGATGGACTTACTATTCATAATTATGAAGATGAAAATAAGGTTACTAAATTTGATATCAGCTTTAATTTTGCGGAAATACAAAATCAACTTTATGTTCATGTAGAATACAATACAGACATATATGAAGAACACACGATAGTTCAATTAGCTAATCATTTAGAAAGCTTACTGCAAGCGGCGCTTCAACAACCTACAACATCTATTCAATCATTAAAATATTTAAGCGATCATGAAGAATCTTTATTCAAAAAATTCAATAAAGTAGAACCCTATTTTTCACTAGATAAAAATATAATAGAACATATAGAGTCAAAGGCGTTCTCGCAACCGCATAAAACAGCGATACAGTTCAACGAACAATTAATCGACTATGGTACTCTCAACAATGTTGCTAATCAGCTAGCACAGTATTTATTAGAAAAACATAACACAGGCAAAGATGTATTAATAGGAGTGATGATGCACCGCTCTATCACCATGGCAGAAAGTA
>CAYVXB010000104.1:0-7448 GCA_964454275.1 uncultured Chitinophagaceae bacterium
GCTATCCATAAAGATAACCCATCATCGATATTTTTAGAAGTCATCAGGCTATCCCTGATAGGTTGCTCTCCAGCAGAGCCTACTTCCATTTTGCCTGATAATACAAAGGTCTAATTGCAGTCCGAAATTTATTGGAAATAGTAAAAATAAATAGCACCTTTTTTGTCCACTTGGATAAAACATCTCATAAATAGCACCTTTTTTGTCCATTACGCCGATTTTTTATTTTTTAATATAACATGTTAGCTAATATATTTACCACTTCCATTCCAATGGTATATTTATTTTAAGTGAAAAATTTCTTCCTGTATTAAATACCCCTTGGCGGCCTGTTGCATTGTTTATAGCTGTATATTTTAATCGACTTAAATGATTTTGATAGGCTACATCTGCAATATTGGTAGCGGCAAAATGAATAGAACAAAGCATATGTTTTTTACTAACTATATCAAATCCTAAACCTGTATTTATTAAACCGTACCCATTGGTGGACGTTTCTGTATTAAATGCAGTAAATGGATTATTTTGTTTAAAGCTCTGATCCAGTTCTACTTTAATATACATGTTACGCAATACCGTCCCTTTAGATAAAAAGGTGCCTCGTAATTCTGATATCCATCTTGGCGCTTGCATAAGCGGAAGGTTATACGTATCACCTACTTTATTCAAAAATCTTCCTTGTATATAAGAAAACGTATTTTCAAAATGTAGCCAATCTAAAGGATGTGGGTGAACATCTATATTTAATTCTATGCCATATAAATAAGCATTGTTTTGATTAAATTGAAATACACTCAGTTTATTGCCAGACATTGCATCTAGAATAGTAGAATCTTTACCACCAGATGTTAGCAATTTTTCATAAAATATAAAATGGTGAATGGCGTTATAAAATCCGTTCATACTTAGTGCAATATGGTCATTACGCCAATCTATTCCGGCATCTATTTGTAAACTTGTTTCTGATGCTAGGTTGTTATTCCCAATTTCATATCTGTTAGTACCTTCATGTGCACCATTGCTGGCTAATTCAGATAAGTTAGGAGCTCTAAAACCCCTTGCCACATTCATTTTTAATATGGTTTGTTTATTTAAATCATAATTCAATCCAATGCTTCCTGAAATATTGGCAAAAAAGGTATTGAATGCATTAAATTTTACACTTGTGCCATCCATCATCCAAGCACTGTTAATTATTCGATTGTCAAAGCGTAATCCTCCATTTAATGTAAGTTTATTATTTCGATATTGCGTAAACCCAAATCCTCCTACATCGAATAAAGTATAATTGGGTATAATAGCTTCGTCAGATTTATTGCTATTATTTTGGTACATACCATTGATGCCAATGCTGGTACGCCAATTATTTTTTTCGGAAAAATGTAATTGAGCATTGTAGTTTATGGTTTTTAAATCAGCATCACCAAATTCTTTTCGTTGATTTCGTTGATATGCAGTTGTAATGGTAAGCCTATTTTTATGAACCGTAAAGCTATTGTCTGTGGTAATTTTGAAATGTTGAATGCGTTGATACGGTACAAATGGCGTGAAGCGTTTAAAGTCATCATTCGTGGCCGCGACTTCTGTGCCATCTGCATTATGTTTGATAAATGCACCCGTTGCAAAATCTCTTTCTCCTTCTATCATGCCTGTTTTTTGATCAAACTTACTTATGATCAAATGGCTGTAACCCCAAGCCCCATTATAACCTAGATATGCGCCTATATTGCGTTCTAAAAACTTTGAGTTAAATACATATCCATCGTATTTATTTTTATAGTCGTGCGCATTCTTGCTTGTGCCATATATACTCCAGCTCAACCCATTTTTATTGCCAGAGGCTTGTATATTGTTGCCGATTAGGCCATTGTTGGTTTGATATTGGCTAGACATGTTTAACCGAATAGTATTGGTAGGCACAGGACTTTGCGTAATAATATTGATTACACCTCCCAAAGCATCACTGCCATACATAACCGATGCGGCACTTTTTAATACTTCTATCTTTGATACACTGTATTCATCTATTTCAATGCCGTGCTCATCTCCCCATTGCTGGCCCTCTTGACGTACACCATCATTGATAACGATTACACGGTTATATCCTAACCCTCTAATAAACGGCTTTGCAATAGCCGGCCCTGTGCTTACGGTGCTTACACCTGGCACACGACTGATGGCGTCTATAATATTAGTAGAAACCGTTTGTAATAAATTTTCTTTTCGTACAATATTAATGGGAATAGTTGATTGGCGTGTATTGGTTGCTCTAGAAAAGCCAGTAACAATTACGTCACTATTTTCTGTGATTTTTTGTTGCAGTATGAACTCTTTTGTTGTTGTACTATCAATAATTATCCATTCAGATAGATGATTGTAGCCAATACATTGAACCTCTACTAAAAATGTTCCTTTGGGTAAGTTATTGATATGAAACTCCCCATGTTCATTGGTTGTGCCGCCTATTTTGAGATCCACAATATAAATACTAACAGCAGGAAGAAATTTTCCAGAAGCGTCTTTTACGATTCCGCTTAGTGCTTGTTGTGTCTTATTATTTGAGGCATTATGTTGAGCAGATAAAGAATGGTAGCATAACACAATGGTTAATAAGACCCATAAATACTTCATAAACAACAAATAATTTAAATAGTACTAATGATTACAATCGCCTGTGTGACAATGATTTGCTTTTCTGCATAACTGATAGTTTAAGTAATGCGCTAGTATAATAAGAATAACGGCTGGGATAAGCAACAGCAACTCGGCGTCATATAGCCACTCTTTCAATAGTAAACAAAGCATACCTATAATAAAAATGACCAGTGGCCTTATTTTGTGGTGATGTTTTTTAAACCCATGATATAAAGCAATGGTACCAATGCAAAGCGCTAAAAAAATCATACTGTATTCTAAAAAATTATTATGAATGATATTGGCACCCAATACAGGTAGACTTACTAAAAACAAAGGTAGAATGGCGCAATGAATTGCACAGGCCAACGATGTAGCAATGCCTAGAGCATCCCAATTAATTTTCATTCGCATCTTTTTACTGTGAAAATCAAAGATATAATATTTGCAACATTGTTGCAAAAAAATAATATCGTTAAATGTTATTTTTCGAAAAGTTGTTCTAAATAATCAGCTTTAAACTCAATATAGGTAGGCTTTCCAACGATGGTCATATTGGGTGTTGCACATTGAAATAAGTTCTGTATAAGTTGTTCCATTTCAGGAACTGTTAATGTTTTTCCAGTTGGTACAGTTTGTTGTTTCGCCATAGAGCGAATAATTTTTTCTCGTTTTGACAGTTTCAATTCGCTGCTAAAATGTTTAAATTGATCCAACAAAGTTTCTATTATATTTTTTTCTTGCCCACTGCTTACGTCTGCCGGCGTGCCTTGTATTACAAAACTATTTTTACCAAAAAATTCTATTTGGTAGCCCAATGACATTAACTCTGGGAGCAATTCTTGTAATAATGCGCTATCTGAGGCGGATACGTCAAATGTAACAGGAAACATTGTTTTTTGTATAGGAATAGGTTTGCCTGTTATGGCTTCTGTAAGGCGTTCGTACAAAATACGCTCATGCGCCAATTGTTGATGTACTACAATAAAACCATGTTGTACCGTGGGTACTAAAATAAATGTATTAGCAATTTGCAACATTGTTGCATTTTCTGCAACAGTGATTTTATTAGGAAAAGTAGTGGGTGAAAATAATTTATTTGTATTGTTATCGATCTCATTATCGCTATGTTGATCTATATATTTTTTTGAGTTAGAGGGTTCAAAAAAACTTTTCCAATTTTTTAGTTCATTGTTATTTTTTTCAATGAAGTGTGCTTGGTTTTTTTGTGTGAATGTTTTGAATAGAGAGGAGTTGGTGGCGGCTCTTTTTTCATTGGCTGTAAAAGGTTGCTGAATAGCATCGAGCTGTTGAATGTTTTTATCCAAATCAAAATCTATCGTAGGGGTGATGCTAAAGGTAGCCAACGCATGTTTGATGGCCGATTGCAAAAAAGCATATATAATTTTTTCATCCTCAAACTTAATTTCTTGCTTTGTTGGATGCACGTTAATGTCTATATGTGATGCGTCTAAATCAATACATAAAATATATGTAGGAAAGCTGTCTGTTGGTATTAAATCTTTATATGCACCGGCAACAGCATGATTTAAGTAAGCACTTTTAATAAATCGATTGTTGACAAAAAAGTATTGATCTCCTCGTGTTTTTTTGGCAACATCGGGTTTGCCAATAAAGCCAGTAATATTCATGTAATCTGTATTTTCTTGAACAGATACCAGTTTGCTATTTAAATGATTGCCCAACAGTTGAATAATACGTTGTTTAAGAGACCCTCCATCTAAATGAAAAATAGCTTGATTGTTATTTTTTAAAGTAAAAGATATATTTGGAAAGGCTAAAGCAACTCGCTGAAATTCATCCATAATATGGCGCATTTCAGTAGCATTGCTTTTTAAGAAATTACGTCGTGCAGGTACATTGAAAAACAAATTTTTTATACTAATAGTTGTTCCTATTTCACAATGACAAGGTTCTTGTTTTATTACAGTACTATTCTCTAATTCAATATAAACGCCTAATGCATCGCTTGCTTTTCTTGTTTTCATTTCTACCTTAGCTACGGCTGCAATAGAGGCCAATGCCTCACCCCTAAACCCCATGGTTCTAATTTTAAAAAGATCTTCTATTGTTTGAATTTTAGAAGTGGCATGCCGTTCAAAGCTCATACGAGCATCGGTTTCGCTCATGCCTTTGCCGTTATCAATAACTTGAATTAATGTTTTACCAGCTTCTTCAATAAGCAATTGAATTTTGGTTGCGCTTGCATCTACCGCATTTTCTAATAGTTCTTTTACCGCACTGGCTGGGCGTTGTATTACTTCTCCTGCTGCTATTTGATTAGCAATATGGTCGGGTAATAGTTGTATGATATCAGGCATAAAATAATTAGATAATTAGCAAATATGAAAATGTGAAAATGAAATACATGAGTCTAAAATTATTGAGTCATTTTCTCATTTGGTTAAGATGTAATAACATGTCTACAACCATCTGTTCCATATTGTATTGTGGCTGCCATCCCCAATGTTTGCGAGCTATAGTATCATCAATACTTTGTGGCCAACTATCTGCTATCTGCTGTCTTTCGTCGGGTTTATATTTTATAGTAAAAGAAGGAATATGTTTTTGAATAGCTGCGGCTAATTGTTCAGGCGAAAAGCTTATAGCTGATACATTGTATGAAGATCTTACTTTTATTTTAGCACTATCTGTTTCCATTAATTGTATGGTAGCATTAATAGCATCAGGCATATACATCATAGGTAAGGTAGTATCTTCTTTTAAAAAACAAGTATAGGAACCTTTTTCAATAGCTTTATGAAAAATCTCTACTGCATAATCTGTGGTTCCTCCACCGGGTGCTGCCAAATAACTAATTAATCCTGGATAGCGTATGCTTCGAACATCTACATTATATTTCTTATAATAATATTCGCACCAGCGCTCTCCTGTAAATTTACTAATACCATAAACAGTTGTAGGTTCTATAATCGTTTCTTGCGGCGTATGTTGTTTAGGTGTATTAGGCCCAAAAATAGCTATGGAACTAGGCCAAAAAAGCTTTTTAACATGTAGTTTTTTAGACACTTCTAACACATTTAGTAAGCTTTTCATGTTTATATCCCAAGCCAATTGTGGGTTGCGTTCGCCTGTAGCCGATAAAATAGCAGCTAATAAATAAATCTGTTGTATGCTATGTGTAGAAATCAATTTTTCAAGCGCCGATGTATCTAATACATCTAACTTTTTAAAAAGCCCAGTGCCTTTTAGCAAAGAGTGTTCTGGTTTAACATCTGTAGCTATAACATTATTTTCTCCATATTGCTTTCTTAATGCTAATGTTAACTCTACACCTATTTGTCCACAAGCACCTATAATTAAAATATTTTCTTTCATAAAACTAGATACCAGTTGAAACAAAGCTTTCTTTTGTTATTGACAGAGGATTAGGGATATACATATTTTAGTAATTCCGTTAATTCTTTATCACTGAGATTTTCTTTTTCGGCCTTATCATAAATGGTTAATAAATAAACAGTATGGTCTGCAATTACAAAATTAGTAATTACCCTTGCACCGCCACTTTTGCCCTTATTTTTTGAAGCAATAGCCAAGCGAATTTTATAGCAGTTGTTGCCCAAGGCAGTTCCTTGTTTTGGTTTTGTTTCTAAACTTTCTAAAAGCCTAGAAAACTCTTTTTTTAAAGATGAATATTTCTTAGCAAGCCGTTTTAATTGCTTATCAAAAGGTGGTATGGATAGAACACTATAATTCATTAAGCAAATCTTTCGCATTCCGAGCTTTTAACTTTCCTTGACGTACCAATTTTAGGTTTTCTACTGCTTCTTGTATTTCTTCCATTAACTTAGCTTTAGCTTCAGTAAGTGTTTTTGTTCGCACATAAGGCAAGCTTTTTAGCACTTCCAGTAAGGAGAGGGCTTTGTTATCTTGTATATCTAATAATACCTTCATAGTTGTTGTATAGCTTTTGTTTATAGATGCGAAGTTAACGTAGTTCAGAATACTATACAAAAGGTAAATAGGATAAATGGATGGTATATTTACGAGATATGAGCTATATATAGCCCATTGTCCATAGACTAGTATATGCAGTGAAAATACTGTTATCTTTGTCAAGTTTATCATAATCTCTTAAAAAATACTGTTATGTTCCAAAAACAATTTAGAATAGCTCAATCATTAATAACTATAGAGGCCCTGCAACTGGAACAGATCGTATCTTACGTGGTGGTGATTGGCTAGCTAGAGGCGTTTATTTACGTTCAGCCTCCAGAGTTGGTGCCAGTCCAGATGCTAAAGTTGGAGGTTTTCGCCTTGCTAAGAATAAGTAAAATTTTTAACCGCTGGTTAGTATATCATTTCATGCAATTTCTTACCAATTTATTTAATAAACAATCCTACAATCCTAAAAATTTCTTTTTAATAGCCGGCCCTTGTGTAGTAGAAAGTGAGGAAATAATAATGGAAGTAGCAGAAAAAGTATTCCAAATTTGCACAAACCTAGGCATACCTTATATATTTAAAGCATCTTACCGAAAGGCAAATAGAACAAGTGCTTCATCGTTTACAGGTATTGGAGATGAAGTAGCATTCAATATTTTAAAAAAGGTAAAAGAAAAATATAATCTACCAGTTACTACAGATATTCATACTGCCGAAGAAGCTATACTTGCTGCATCCTATGTAGATATTTTACAAATTCCTGCTTTTTTATGTAGACAAACGGATTTATTGCAAGCTGCTGCTAAAACAGGTAAAATAGTGAATGTAAAAAAAGGGCAATTTTTAAGCGGGGCATCCATGCGTTTTGCGGTGGAGAAAATAAGGCA
>CAYVXB010000105.1:0-3124 GCA_964454275.1 uncultured Chitinophagaceae bacterium
GAAGATGGTTCATAAATATGTACTGGAGGGTGAAAATTTAATTTAATATCTTTAGGTAATGTTTTTTCTTGTTGAAGTTGTTGTTTAAAGTACGCAGCACATTTTCCAAGAGTTTGTAGGCTACTTTCTCTTTTTTCATCTTCTTGAAAATCTTTCATAGCTTGTGTAAAGGCTGCTATTTGTTGAGATAAAGCTCCGTAGTTGTTCGCTGCATTTTGTTTTAACGTATAGAAATAAAAAAAACTTTTGGAAATTTTAGCATAATCATATCCTAAGTATATGGTTTTAGCAATCATATCTCGCATTTCTATGGTATGATTTCTTTCTATTCTAGTTTCAATAGCTATTCTATTATATTCAGCTGATTTTTTTAATTCTTCTTTTTGGTCAAATGGTACTTCTGGTTTTATTTTTCCCTCTGTTCCTTCAAAAGTATTTTCTTTAAAAAATTGTTGATGATAAGTAGTAGTATATATTTGGTTAGTATCAGAAAGTATGATTTCTTTTTCTATATTTCCATTACCATTTTTAACTATAATTTTTAAAGGATATTTATATTTTATTTCTCCAAGCCATGTTTTTGTACCATAAACAGAAGGGTTATCAGCTTCTTTGCTTTCATATAAAGACTTTACTGTAGTGTTAGTATCAATTTTTTCCCATGAATCTATTATAATTGCACCAGGAGTAACAATTTCAAAAATTTTATTGGGAGTTACATCTCCTTTTGCTTTTTTGGCATCCATAGAAACATACATATCAGTCCATAATTTTTCGTTTTGCTTGTCTTTATAATGATTCATTTGTACAGGAAAAATTATTTTATAATATTTATCCTTACTCAAATAGTCTACTACCCCACCCAGCTTAACTTTAAACGTTATATAATCCGTTGTAATATTTTCATTTTGTATAGCTTGTTGTGCATATATAGTTGAAAATGCACCTACAACCATTAATAAAGCAAGTAGGTTTTTTAATATATATTTTTTCATATGTATCATTTTTATTATTGAGTAACAGTTGTTAATTTATGGTTTAATATTTTATTTATTCTCCGAGATTTTATTATATATACTCTGCCAATCTTTTATAGATGGGGAAGTATATTGGGGTTTATGTATCCAACGTAAAGTATTCTTTTTTATTTTAACAAGTAGAAAAATCATATCTGTATATGTATTCCTATCATAAGATTCTCTATCGGCTGGTGCGTCGTCTTCCATAATTCTTACCCCAAAATGTTCTTTACCATTTGAGTCGTGTAATGTAATTACTTTCCAAAGTATGTTTGGGGGGAAGTGTGTATTGCATTTTGTTGTATCATCAGATTTCATTACTGCTGAACCATCTGATCTAAACTCGTACAATATGGTCGGAATACAAGCATCGCTATTTTTGGGATAAGTTTCTTTGCCAGTAGGTGTTGAGAAATCCTGAAATTTCCAGATACCAATTAAATTTTCACTTATTTTTTCTTGCTTGGTTTGTGCAATAGTATTAGTAAAGTAGCCTACTAAACCAACAAAAAGTAAAAAAAATTTCATACATTAATTTAGAATTATAAGCACTAATGAATTATGCTGTATTATATTTAGTTGGCGGAGGAGAAGGTACTTGTACCCGTATGTAAACCTTTTATCCAATAAGGCTTTTGGCTCTCACTCTAATTACACTCACCCCCTTGTTTGATATTGATTAATAACAAATCACTATACCACGAATATAGATATTATAATTAAAACATCAAATTCATCTAGTTTACTTTTTGAACAGGTAGTGTTTATAACATAATTAAATAGAATAGAACTGTGTATAGTAACCTGCAGTTTCTGAACCTTACACCGGTATAAGGTTTATTATTACTAAGTATTATAACTTTAAAATTTTTTTAATAGTATAATGATAATTTAATATAAAAGTTACTATAATTTCATAGTTTTAGTCTCAATTTTTCTACTTTGGCTCTATGTTTATATAGATATAAGTAGGTTTTATGCTTGTATTTTAAAAATATTTAAATATGCTTAATTATTAAGTTTTTTAAGCTTATATTCAACCTTTAATTTATAGTGAAAGAAGGATGTATAGTAAATATCTATGTTAAAAACTATATTTTCTACAAATAATTTCAACATTCTTGCAAAACAAAGAGTAGTTTATATACAATTATTTCTTGTTTGCTTTTTCCTATCGTATGTATGTAATATAGTAAATGCTCAGAATACTATAATACAAGGTTATATTAAAAATAATCAGAGCACGCCCATACAAAATGCAAGTGCTTTTTTACTTAATGCAAAAGATTCCAGTTTTATAAAAGCTGCGATTACAGACAGTGCAGGTGGATTTATATTTCCCCTCATTGAACGCAAAAATTATTTGCTAAAAATCTCTTCGGTCAACTATAGAGATACTCTTTTATTACTTTCAGATACTACTAAACATGATTTACATATAATCTTAAATAAACAATTCAGTAATAATTTAGATAATGTTATAGTTACCGCCAAGAAAAATGTTGTTGAGGTAAAAGTAGATCGAATCATATTTAATCCATCTGCCCTTATTTCTATAACAGGCGATAATACATATGAGATACTTAAAAAAGCTCCGTTAGTATTTGCAAATGAAAATGGTAGCATTTCTATTAGAGGAATGTCTGGTGCAGGAGTAATGATTAACGGAAGACTACTACAAATGTCAAGTGAACAAATAATGGATTATTTAAAATCTATTGCGGCCAATGAAGTAGAAAAAATAGAAATCATTACCAATCCATCTTCTAAATATGACGCTCAAGGTCTTGCAGGGCTTTTAAATATTATCCTAAAAAAGGATAAGAAACTTGGCTTTAATGGTACAGCGAATGCTTATTTGTTACAAACTAGCTATGCAAAATATGGCGGTAATATTGATATGAATTACCGTTTTGGTAAAATAAATATATTCGGGGGCACTAATATAAGATCAGGCAAATACTACACCCTCGAACAAGTAGATAATATTTATAATAGAAGCACTTCTCCTTATTATTATTATGAAACAGGAGACAAATTACAAACAGCATTATCAAATTTTAATAGGCTGGGTTTTGATTATACTATCAATAAAAATAACATAA
>CAYVXB010000105.1:3134-7399 GCA_964454275.1 uncultured Chitinophagaceae bacterium
AGGTTTGAAAATAGAAACTCAAGTAGCGAAGGCAATGAACTGAATAATGCCTCTTTTAATAAAATTAGCTCTACTATAGATTCTCTTTATCGTACTAATATCCTTTTAGACAATCGAAGTAATACATATTCTACTAACTTAAATTATCAAGGCACACTAGACACACTTGGCCAATCCTTATCCATAAATTTTGATTATTTTAATTATACTCAACCAGTACTTTCAACAACAACCTCAAGTGAACGGCTCGACGGCAATTCACAAAAAATGGGACAGGATGTAGCATTTAAAAATCAATCCAACCAAAACATCAATATTTATTCCTTAAAAGCTGATTATTCTAAACCACTTACTAAAACATTAACACTAGAGCTTGGAACAAAATTTTATTATATAACCTCAAAAAACAATATTGAATTTTATAATTCAGTAAGTAATATTTTAGCTATAGACTCATCAAAATCCAATCTTTTTAATTATAAAGAATCAAACTTAGCAGGATATGCTAACCTGAATAACCAGTTTAATACTAAATGGTCCACACAAATAGGCATAAGAGTGGAACGAACGGATGTAGAAGGAAATTCTAAAGATGATAGCCAACAAGTAAAGCAAAACTATACTCGTCTTTTCCCTACTGCGTTTATACAATATAGCCATAATGATAATAATCAGTTTACTGCAAACTATACGCAAAGAATAAATAGGCCAGACTTTGAAAGCCTTAATCCATTTAGATATTATACGACGCCTAACAGTTATATGGAAGGCAATCCTTTTTTACAACCCGCAATAACAAACAGTTTCGAATTATCATATATCCTTAAGCAGAAGTATTATTTTAATCTATTCTTTCACTCAACACATAATGAACTTGGGGAAATTCCAATCTTAAACAAAACCGAGTATGCTTATAAATATTTAAGTGTAAACTTTAACAATAGCTATGATTGGGGATTTTCTACTTACCTACCTATAGATATAAAACCTTGGTGGAAATCTTATCTTTCTCTCACTGCTGGCTTTAATGGCACTAATTCACTTATTGATAGTAATTCTTATAAAACTACTGGAGTTTTTACCCAACTGCAACTAAGTCAACAGTTTGTTTTATCTAAAAAAAGTAAACTTTATGGTGAAATCAACCTCATATATCAACCACCTGGCTTAACCCAAGGGTTATATATTTTAGGCCAATATCTCGATTTATCTGCTAGTCTTAAAAAAACGTTTAAAGATGGAAGGTCAACTTTATCGATAAACATAATGGACATTTTTAATGCAACACTTGTTGCTTCTAGAATAGATAAACCAAGTGAATATTCCTTATTATACGGCAACCACGATAATAGAGGCATAAGATTAACCTTTTCATACAAATTCGGTAAAAATACTATTCCTAAATCAAGAGAAAATAAATCTGGTATTGAAGACGAAAAAGAAAGAACAAAATAATTGTACGTAAATAAAATAGATCAAATACGTTGTAAAAGCGATTACAATATTTGTCTGCAGCAAATGCAAATCGTTTTTTACTCCTGACAATGCAAGGGCTACATGTATTGGGTTGTACCGCGCTCAGAACCTAAATCAGAGGCAATTATTTTTTAATCTTTAATTTTTTTCTATGAACAAAAAAGGATTTCGATTAAGTTCAACAAAAATAGATTTACTTAAAAAATCTATGAATAGCATTAAAAATGATGCTGTTAAAGATGTTGCTAAACAAGTAGTTGATAATCATACTGGCGGTGATGGAGGTGGTGATACAACATGGGGTAAAATAATAGTTGGTCATCTTAAGCATGTAACGAAACCTCACTTTGATTAGTTTAATTTTTTTGTAAGCTTAATTCGTATATACTCAGGAGAAATTTTATTCTCCTGAGTATTTTTAGACAAACAAAATGCTAGTTTAAATTATAGACAATTATGGAAGATTTAGAGTTGAAATGTAATACTATTGTAGTTAAAATTGCAAGCCGTTGTAATTTAAATTGTACATATTGTTATATGTATAATAGTGGCGATAATACTTGGGAAAAACAGCCAAAAGTTATGTCTGCTGAAACAGTACAATCTCTCGCAAATAGAGTAAAAGAACATTGTAAAAAGCATACAATAAAAAACTTTAATATAGTTATACATGGTGGCGAACCACTTTTAGCAGGGTTAAATTTTTTCAGAAATTTTGTTGCAGTATTTAATGCGACACTCCTTCCTGATACTAAACCTAGTTTTAATCTTCAAACAAATGCTACACTACTAAATGAAGATTGGTGTAAATTATTAAATCAATTAAATGTAAGTATTGGTATAAGTCTTGATGGCCTTAAAGAAGATAATGATAAATACAGAATATACCATTCAGGTAAAGGTTCTTATGATGATATTATTAAAGGATACAGAATAGCACAAAATTCAGTAGAATCAAAAAGACGACCTGGATTTTTAAGTGTTCTTAATATTAATGCTGATCCTATTAAAACGTATGAGCATTTCAAAGAACTTAATACATCAATAGTTGATTTTTTATTCCCAGATGCCAATTTTGAATCTCCACTTGTAGAAAGTAAAAATATAACTTCCTCAACACCTTATGCAGATTGGCTAATAACTATATTTGATATCTGGATTAAAGAAGATCAAAGAACAAGAACTGGAATAAAAATTTTTGAATTACTTATTGAAATAATTCTAGGGGACAACTTATATTTTGAGGCATTTGGTATAATGCACAATGATGTGTTGGTTATTGAAACAGATGGTGGTATTGAAGCAGTAGACACTTTAAAAATATGTGGAGATGGATTTACAAAAGCTGGCGCTAATGTTAGCACACACAGCTTTGATGATGCAATAGAAACCCCTCTTGCTCAAATGTATATAATGGCTCACAAATACCTTTCTCAAAAATGTTTAGCATGCCCCATTAGCGAAGTATGTGGGGGTGGCCCTGTTCAAACAAGATATAGTAAAGAAAACGGATTTAATAACCCTTCTATTTATTGCCATGATTTTCTTAAACTAATTACTCATATTCAAAATGCTGTTATAGATGCTCTACCTATTGATTTTATAGCAGAAAGTGAGCTAAGTAAAATAACTTATAATGATGCAATTAATATAATTAACGAAAATATGGATATTGAAGTGCCCTCAAATTATTCAACTTTTATTTCTAATTTTTAATATGTATTTACGTTTAATATTATTAAGTTTATTAACTCAATTGACTATATATATAAAAGCACAAAAAAACATTAATAATAAGACACATTATGATGCTATTAATTACAATATAAATTATAACCCAAATTCAAAATCTGATTCTCTATCATTAATAGCAAATCATTATTTTGAAACTGGAGAATATAGTAAAGCCCTAATTTATTATAATAATGCTTACAGACTAGACAGTACCAGTATAGCTACCGCTTTAAGAATTACCAATACAAATGATAAAATAGGCAAATCAAAAGAGAATTTGTCTCTCTACTATCAATTATTAAAAAAAGACACTTTAAACACTAATCTATATCAAAAGCAAATAGCAGGTATTTTAGAAAAAAAAATGCTTTTAGAAGATGCACTAACACATTATGAAAGTATATTTCTAAAAAATAAAAAAGATTGGGAAATAGCTTCACACATCTGTGATATCTTATTAAAGTTATCGCTATTCAAAAAAGCAGATAGCATAGTAAATATTGCCTTACAAGCTAATCCTGATATCTGCGCTCTGCAATATAAGAAGGGAGGGGTTGCTTATTTATTAGGAGAGAATGATACTTCTATTTTTTACATAAAAAAAGCATTTGCATGTGGAGATACTATTTTACCATATTTTAAAACTCTTGGATTGGCTTATTTAGATTTAGGGCAATATGACTCTACACTTCATTATTTACATCAATACATAAAATCATCTACTTGGCAGGATGAAAAATCCTACTCTTCTATAGGAACCGCTTATTCTGAAAAGGAGAAATTAGATAGTGCTATAATGTATTATACTAAGGCTTGCGAAATTGGCATAAGTTCGGACTATGTTTTCAATGCTAAATCACTAGCTTATCTATTAGAAGAAAAAAAACGGTATGAAAAAGCTTTAGCAATCTATTATAAAATTTATTATATCTCGTATGATATAGAAGCGATATATAAAATTGCATCTATTGAGGATAAGCAAAAAAATTATTCAACTGCACTAAAATGGTACAAAAAATATCTTAATACCAAAGACATATCCTATAAAGACATAG
>CAYVXB010000106.1:0-2317 GCA_964454275.1 uncultured Chitinophagaceae bacterium
ACCATGCCAAAGCTGCTATAGCAAATGCTTACGCCCCCTATTCTACATTTAAGGTGGCCGCCTCCGCTAGATTAAAAAATGGGAAAATATTGACAGGGACAAATCAAGAAAATGCCTCTTCTCCAGTAGGCATATGCGCAGAAAGGGTTTTATTATCCACTATTTCTTCTTTATTTCCAGGAGAAGCCATTGAAACGATGGCTATTACGTATCAAAAAAATAAAGGGGAAAGTAATCATCCTATTTCTCCTTGCGGTATTTGCAGGCAAAGTTTGGTGGAATATGAAATGAGAACAAAGCACCCTTTAAAAATTATTTTAGCTGGACAACAGGGGGAAATAATAGTTATTCATGCCGCAAAAGACTTATTACCATTAAGTTTTTCCGCTAATGATTTATAAACCTTATAAACAACTAGGTTTTCGTCCAAATTCTAGTATTTAAATTTAGTTCCTCTATTATACTAATAGCTAAATTCATATACCGATAGTAGGATGCCAAGTATTCAAACTTCATTCCTGAAGAAAATATTTTAGCTTCAAATAAATTAACGCCTATAGGGATAGCCAAAAACATACAAGAATTTACAAAAGAAAGTAATATATGCGAATTGGCTTCTTGTCTAAATTTTAAAATACGCTCCATTAAAGCTGGAGAAAGGATATAACGTGCCTCTATTTGATCATCGCTATACACTACAAATTCTTTTTCGAATTGAGGATTTTCTAGTTTCACCAATTGACCTCTTCCTACAGTTAGTTTTTGTACAAATTTGAATATGCCTCCTAAGAAATTTTCTGCTTTATCAGGCAATACAAATGTTCTACCATTAAAGTGTTTATTAAAGTCTGCTACAAAAAATATTCCTTTAAAAATTTTAACCCAACGTTCTTGTCTACGACCGTTATTATAATAAACCTCTCTATGTTGTGCATGTAATTCTGAAAAACTAAAGTTGGTTTTTTCTATTATTCCACTAATACAATCATCCCCAACATAACTATCTATACTTTGTCTAAAAATATCGCTATCTGTAAATAATTTTTGAGAAATATATTTTTCAGGATAATAATTCAAGCCCGGTTCTATAAAATCAACAATACGACGAACAATGTTCTTTTTAAAATTAATGGAATACGCAGCTTTTAATTTGCTGTACTTCATGTAACAAATAATGGCATAGATTATGAGTGCTGCAGGTACAACATATAGAACGGGCGTAGCATGTACATAATAAACGCCTAAGCAACCAATACCTCCAACTAAAAAAAATACTGATGCTATTAAAAACTGCTTTAATACTTTTTTTCTTTCTTCTTCTAAAAGATTTAAATCAGAAAGTAATTCTTTCTCATAATATGACTTGAACGCATCATATGTCTCCATAAATAAAATTTAGCTTTTGTCTAACTAACTCATACGTTTATTGTAGGCACTTGCTTCTTTTCATCTGCAATTTCAAAGAAACCCTTCTTTTTATACTGCTTCATATTTGCAAGCACATTGGTAGGGAATGTTTCTACCGCATTATTATAATCATTAATAGCTGCATTAAAAGCTCTACGAGAAGCGGAAAGTTGCTCCTCCATTTCATTTAGAGATCCTTGTAATTGTAAAAAATTCTGATTAGCCTTTAGATTGGGATAGTTTTCCACTGCAATCATTAACTTTCCCATATTTTGTTGTAGTTCATTTTCTATTTTTATTTTTTCCTCCATGTTAGCAGAGGGGCTTGTGGCAGCAGCTCGCAATGTTGTTAGCTTAGTAAGTATTTCTTGCTCATAAGTAGTGTAGCCTTTTACCGTCTCCACTAAACTTGGAATTAAATCGTACCGTTTTTGCAGCATAACATCAATGCTACTAAAAGCGTTATTAACAGCATTTTTTCGTACAACAAGCGTATTGTTCATGAAAATGATCATGAGAAGTAAAAACCCTATAATACCTAAAGCGATATACATACACTACATTTTTTAGATTGTAAAAGTACATATTTTACATGTTTCCTAATCAACAACATTATTGTTATAATACCTTAATATAAAAGCCTATTCTAAAAATAGAATAGGCTTTTGTCGGGATGGCAGGATTCGAACCTGCGACCTCCTGGTCCCAAACCAGGCGCGATACCGGGCTACGCTACATCCCGAATTTGTTGGCGGTGAGGGAGGGATTCGAACCCTCGGTACAGTGTTACCCGTACAACGGTTTAGCAAACCGGCCCTTTCGGCCACTCAGGCACCTCACCTCTACCTTTGCTAAATGTTGCGAAGGTACATTTCGTTTTTCGAAAATAAAAAATAATGTATTCATTATA
>CAYVXB010000106.1:2327-4020 GCA_964454275.1 uncultured Chitinophagaceae bacterium
AGACAATTGTACTTTTTGTTGTAATTCTACTACTCCATCTTTAAAAATCACATCTGTATCCATTAAATTTTTTACTGTTTGACAAGAATGAATAACTGTGGTATGATCACGTCCTCCAAAATGTTCACCAATTGTTTTCAAAGAATTTTTTGTAAATGCCTTAGCCAAAAACATGGATATTTGTCTGGCTTGTACCACTTCTCTTTTTCTTGTTTTTTGCAATAACTTATCGAAAGGAACATCGAAATAGGCGCATACCATTTTTTGAATAGACGTAATTTCTTTGTTGGATGTTTTTATGAAATTACGTAATACCTTTTTAGTTAACTCTACGTCTATTTCTCTTTTATTTAATGATGACTGTGCCAATAATGAAATCATCGCTCCTTCTAACTCTCTCACATTCGTATTGATGTTAAAAGCTAGATATTTTAATACTTCTTTGGGCATATCCAAACCATCATTTTTCATTTTATGTTCTAAAATCTTCATCCGCACTTCGTAGTCTGGCACTTGCAAGTCAACACTTAAACCCCATCTAAATCTGCTTAATAATCTTTCTTGCAAACCCTCAATATCCTTAGGAGGTTTATCAGATGTCAACACCAACTGTTTTCCAGATTGATGTAGATGATTAAAAATAGCAAATAAAGCATCTTGAGATTTTTCCGCTCTATTGAAAAACTGAACATCATCAACAATTAGTGTATCAATTAATTGATAGAAATGAATAAAGTCGTTAATAGCATTATTGCGGCTATGATCTTGAAATTGGTTAATAAATTTTTCCGAACTTACGTACAATACTACCTTATTACCATGCAATCGTTTAATTTCATTTCCTATGGCTTGCACTAGATGCGTTTTCCCTAACCCCACACCACCATATATAACCAATGGATTGAATGAGCTGGCTCCAGGCTTTTCAGCAACTGTTTTACTAGCCCTGCGTGCAACACGATTACAGTCGCCTTCTATAAAAGAATCAAATGTATAAATAGGATTTAATTGGGGGTCAATCTGAACCTTTTTTAATCCTGGTATAACAAAGGGGTTTTTAACAGGTGTATTCAACATCAATGGAAACTCCATTTCATTGTTACTATATGCTTTATGCACATTATTCGAAGGCAGGTCTACTGTTCCATTATTTTTAACCCCGCTATCCACCATAATACGATATTCCAAACGAGCATCTTTACCCAATACTCGCTTTAGTGATTTTGCTAAAAGATTAATATAATGTTCCTCTAAATACTCATAAAAAAACTGACTGGGAACTTGAATAAGCAAAACATTTTCCTTTAACTCTATAGGTTTAATAGGTTCGAACCATGTTTTAAAATGCTGCCATTCAACAATATCTTTAATGATATTTAAGCAATCATTCCAAATCATCGCACATGGTTTATTATTCATAAGCATTCAAATATTTTAACTATACGGTAAGTGGCAAAAAAATCTCTATTTAAAAAAGATAGGGAGGCGAATATCAAAAAAATATGTTGAAAAAAAAATTTTTTATTTCGCAAAAAAAAACAGCTTAGAAATTTTAATTTACTCTTCATAATTATTTAAGTTTTTGATTTATAAACTCTAATATCATCACCCAACAGCTTTTATAGTTTCTGATAAAGGCCTTGCTTAGACAACAAAGCGAGAGTGGTTACAGAAAATGAAGTTGATTTAATTA
>CAYVXB010000106.1:4030-7340 GCA_964454275.1 uncultured Chitinophagaceae bacterium
AGACATACAATATAATTTGTAGTTGATTTAATTATGCTTCTCTTTTTTATTTCATTTGTATAGAATACTTTTACCCACAATGGTAAAAACTAATTTTGTTGATTACATCCGTGTTTTCTGTCGATCAGGACATGGGGGCGCAGGAAGCAAACACTTTTTACGTACTAAGTTTAATCCCAAAGCAGGGCCAGATGGTGGCGATGGTGGAAAGGGCGGACACATTATCTTAAAAGGCAATAGAAACTTATGGACTCTATTACATTTACGATATCAAAAAAATATCTTAGCTGAAGATGGTGTAAATGGTAGTAAAAATAATTGCACAGGGCGAGACGGCAAAAATACTATTATTGAAGTTCCATTAGGTACCATAGCACGAGACGAAATAACAAAAAAAATTGAAGTAGAAATTTTAGAACACGATCAGGAAATTATTTGGCTGCCCGGAGGTAGGGGTGGGTTAGGAAATGCACACTTTGCTACACCAACAAACCAAGCTCCCGAACATGCACAACCCGGAGAACCTGGTGTTGAGGCATGGAAAGTATTAGAATTAAAAGTATTAGCCGATGTTGGCCTAGTAGGATTTCCCAATGCGGGCAAATCCACTCTCCTTTCCACTATTAGTGCTGCCAAACCTAAAATAGCTGATTATCCTTTTACCACTTTAATTCCCCAATTGGGTATGGTTGAATATAGAAATGGATTATCTTTTTGTGTGGCCGATTTACCTGGTATTATTGAGGGTGCGGCAGAAGGAAAAGGTTTAGGTCACCAATTTTTACGACACATTGAGCGTAATTCTATATTACTTTTTGTTATCCCAGCTGACAGCAATGATCATAAAAAAGAATTTGAGGTATTGGTAGATGAGTTACGCCGTTATAATCCAGAAATGTTGAATAAATCATTTGTGTTAGCTATAAGTAAATCTGATTTGTTAGATAATGAATTACAAGAAGCCGTTGAACAGGAGTTACCTAAAAACATTCCGCATATATTTATTTCTGCTATTAAAAAGGAAGGATTAATGAACCTAAAAGATCTGTTGTGGAAAGAACTAAATAAAGAATTACATTAATTGTTGAATGAAAACCATTGATAACCAAATTAAATCTCTAAAAGCCCTTCAAAAGTGATAGAATCGCATTCCGCAATTTTTGACTACTCTTCTATTTATATAAATTAAGTTGTTGTGTAAAAAAATACACTTCCCATAATCAACGTTTCATTACCCTCATTTCCGTTCTCTTTAGGAGGCATTCGTATTAAAGCATGTGGTTTTTCTTCTTTGTATTTGAAATAATCCATTCATTCCAGGGTTTAAAGAAATTATCAAACAAAGATGGACGTAAAGTGCCTAACTTAGATACAGTTTTTGTATTTATAGTTAATGGTTTTTAAGTGTTAAAAAATAAGTTATGCACAAATGTATTTAGATGCCCATTGATACTAAAGGAGAAGTATCACTGCTAAATATGATTTTTATCCGTTTTATTTCTGTACGAATCTATACGCTTAAGGTAAATAACTTTTTTGGTACTGCTTACATTCATACATCATGTTTAATAAATTAATCAAACCATATTCCTATTCATACACACAACATAATAAAGTAAGATTTGTTCGTGCTGGGAAACCCTATTTTGATGTATTAAAACAACTTATTAATGCAGCACAACAAACGATTCATCTACAATATTACATTTATGATGATGATGAAACTGGAATGGAGGTATCCAAAGTCCTTATTCAAGCAGCACAGCGAGGTGTTCAAGTTTTTATAATAGTTGACGGATACGCATCTAAAGGATTATCAAAATCATTTATAAAAGAGTTAGAATCTTCGGGCATTCATTTCAAATTTTTTAACCCTATTTTTAAAAGTCAATTTTTTTATTTTGGAAGACGCTTGCACCATAAAGTATTGGTTGTAGATGCCCTGTATTCTTTAGTTGGAGGGATCAATATCAGTAACAAATATAATGATACGATTAAAGGAAATGCATGGCTCGATTTTGCAGTATCCATTGAAGGGGAAATTTCTAAAGAACTGTGCTTCGTTTGTGAGAAGTTTTGGAAAACACCAAAGATAGATTCTAAAAATAATTGCGCTCCAATTGTTTCAACACAACATTACACAAATCTTCCCAATTGCTTGATACGTATGCGTCGCAACGATTGGGTATGGGCTGAAAACAAAATATCTGCTACTTATTTTGAAATGTTTAGAACGTGCACATCGCACATTACCATCTTGAGCAGCTATTTTTTACCTGGTCGTATTTTTCGAAAACATTTAGCAAAAGCTACAAAAAGAGGAATAAAAGTAAAGATTATAGTAGCTGGCCTATCAGATGTAATGTTAGCTAAATATGCAGAACGATTTATGTATAAATGGCTATTAAAAAATAAAATTGAAATATATGAGTATCAAAAAAATATCTTACATGGAAAAGTAGCTGTATGCGATGGAAGGCTTGTTACTATTGGATCTTATAACATAAATAATTTAAGTGCTTATGTTAGTTTAGAATTAAATGTAGATATAAATAATATTGAATTTTCTAGAGAAATAGAAAGCACTATTGACGGTATAATAATGAATGAATGTATCCCTATTACAGAAGAAAAATTTAACCAAACAACACCTTTTTTTAAATACGCATTATACTGGACATCCTATCAAATAATAAGAGTAGTATTTAATTTATGTACATTTTACTTCAAACAAAAACGTCGTTAATGTATAGTTGGTTGAAATGTAGGCATGTTCATTCATTTACCTAGTTCCCTTGTATTCGTTTTATTAACGCATTAAAGACACTCCTATCCCACCCCATAAAACGACCTCGCTGTACTACCAAATCATTATCTGTAGGGTGTTGTAGAAAATAATGAAATATAAATTTTGCCTGAGGATTTTGCCAACCAGCTATTTGACCAAAACGCAAATCATTAAACACCAATGTATCTCCCCAATATTCTACCGTATAAAAATTTTTCGAAAACCGTTTCAAATTTTGCACTTCAACGTGATCGTGTACAGAAGATAATAACTGCTTATTACGAAGAAAGAAGGTAAAGTCAACTTCTTTTTTTGTATCAAATGTTGATCGATATCCTATATAATATCCACTATCTGCAGCCACTACAATATACCATAGCCAATTGTTTAATAATGTTGGCGTAGTAAAATAATCATTATATAGAATATGTTGGTTGTTTAAACTATTCTTCACTACACCATTAATAATGCTCTTATTGAAAAAACAATAACTTATATAAAAAATACTTAAGCCTAACCCAA
>CAYVXB010000107.1:0-7285 GCA_964454275.1 uncultured Chitinophagaceae bacterium
ACCGCCGCATTAGACCGCTCTGCCATCTCTCCGCTGCAAAAATAAGCGTTGAGATAGATATACCAAAATAAGATTAAAAAATTTATTGTTCGAATTCAATTGTACGATATAGAGAGGAAGGAAGTATATATAATTATAAAACTATTGTAATTGTAATTCGTTTTCTTTTACCGCTTTCCAAAATCTATCAACGGTAGTAGCTAAAGAATCATTACTCACCCCTCCAGCCGCATTTCGATGTCCTCCTCCATTAAAATATTTTCTTGCAAAAACGTTTACATCAAAATCATTTTTACTTCTAAAGGAACACCGAATTTCCCCTTCTCTCTCTATAATAAGTGCACATAGCTTTATACCTTTAATACCAAAAGCGTAATTTACGATACCCTCCGTGTCTCCTGTTTGAATATTGTATTCCAAAATTTCAGCTCTTGAAATAGCCATTAAAGCTGTGTTATACTCATAGGAAATTACCAATTTATGCAACAACACATATCCTAAAAATCGAAGCCTGCTTTCTAAAAAATTTTCAAAAATAAATTCATGAATAGCAGTATGATTGATTTCTTTTTCTTTTAAGTGTGCAACCATACGATGCACAGAAGCTGTAGTAGTGGGAAAACGGAAAGCTCCTGTATCTGTCATAACGCCTGTATATAAGCACTGTGCAACAATAGTATTGATTTCATTCGCATAACCTGATGCCATTATAAAATCATAGACCATTTCACACGTAGAGCTTTTCGCTGTATTACTTATTCCAAATTGAAATTGCTCTATTGCTGGTTCTTGATGATGATCAATTAAAATTTTAGTACATGGTAATTGTAGTAAAATGGATTCCATGTTTTTTGTGCGATGAAGCACATTAAAATCTAAACAAAATAACCATTCAGTTGCTTGAAGTACATCTAATGCCTTGACATTATCTTGCTGTTGCTCGAAATTCAATACTTTAGAGCATCCAGGCATCCATGATAAAAACGAAGCCCAATTAGTAGGAGATATAACCGTAACGTTATGACCCAATTGTTGCAAAAAATGATATAACCCTAAAGACGATCCCATTGCATCCCCATCAGGCTTTTGATGCATTACAATAGTACTGTTTTTAGGTATATGGAGTTGATTGTATAGTTGACTGAGTGATTGCATATAGACTAGCAAAGTTGCGGATTTGTAATGTTTATGCAAAAAGTTTTATATTAAAAAGGCATTAACTATATGTAATTAATGCCTTTGAATGAAAAATCATTGTCAACATTTATCTTCTTACATATACTTTATATTGATATGTAATTTCTTTTTCTTCATTTGGTTTTAAATTTATATTCCATTCTACACTGTTTTTTTTGCCATAATAATAACTGCTGTAATAGTAGTCTGGGGCTTTGCTTGTGACATAGCATTCAATGTAATTGTGATAAATACAATTAAAGAAAGTAGAGGTTTATTCATATTATGTTGTTTAACAATGCTAACTTATTTTTTATTTTTCTGAGGCAGATACATTTTAGTAGTAGAATCATTCATCTTGGGGGGCGTCGCAATTACACCCATTATAGGTTCTATATTACATTGCCTAACTGTATCTTTTTTAACCTCAACAGGTTGCAATTCTCCAACCACAGGCTTTTTACTTTTACAGCTAAAAAAAACAAATAGCATGGCCATACTTGTTGTTAGCCATGTCCAATAATTTTTCCTAGTATTATTTTGCAATGGTCTTTCTAATTGACTGTTCTTAAATCTTCCACATGTTTTTTGAGCTGTATTAGATAAATATTCCATAATTTGAACATCGCTCATTGTGGTAAAGTCAACCACCTGTTTACAACAATTTTGACAATAACGCCCTTGTTGGGTGGTGGTCATTTTATTCCAGTCCTCATGACAAGGTTCTGGGATATGTAACTGTAATTTTTGTTTCATACTATCGTATTTAGATGTAATTATTTTTTCTTCCCTTTCTTATTTCCTTTTGGCACATTTTTATCCTTTGTAGGATAAACAGCTATTTTACCCATTCTTTTATATGGCTGGGTTTTAGTTGTATCTACTGCTACATCACCCATCATTTGAATAGGCGCACCCAAAGTTTGTTTAGGAATGGTATCTGTTTTTGCTTGAACAACTCTTCCCTTTGTTGTAGTGCATTGTTGCTTTTGTGCTGAAGCTTTGTCAAAAAAGAAAAACAATGAGGCAGCACTTGCCATCAACCATTTCCAATATTTTTTCATTACCCGTTTATTTTTTTGTAGAGGCCGATCCAATTGTTCAGAATTAAATCTTCCACATGTTTTTTGAGCTGTATTAGATAAATATTCCATAATTTGGGCATCGCTCATAATAGTAAAATCAACTACTTGCTTACAACAACTTTGACAATAACGTCCTTGATCGGTTGTGGTCATTTTATTCCAGTCCTCATGGCAAGGTTCTGAAATGTGTACCTGTAGATTTTGTTTCATAATTGTAGGTTTTGTGTATAGATGCCATTAGTTTTGCAATTACATAAATCGGCATAAAAAAAATTATACATGGCTGTTATAATGAATATAGCAGAAGATACGAGGTCTGATGAAGAGTTGTTAAAGGCCTATCAATTAGAATATAAACAGAACTTAATAGCCATATTATATCTGCGTTATACAGAATTAGTATATGGAGTTTGTATGAAGTATTTTAAGGACGAAGAGAAAGCAAAAGATGCTGTAATGAACATTTATGAAGAATTGATTGTTAAGCTACAGGTACACAAAGTAAACTATTTTAAAAATTGGTTATACTCTGTTACTAGAAACTACTGTTTAATGGAGCTGAGAAAAACAAATAAAACCCGAACAGTTGCTTTTGAACAAAATATTGTGTATTCGGAAGATTTTTCACATCTTGATAGTATAATGGAAAAGGAAAAAAAATTAAACCGATTGGAAGAATGTGTTGAGTTACTTGCTACTGAGCAAAAAATAAGTGTTCGTATGTTTTATTTAGAAAAAAAATGTTATAAAGAAATAGCTTCTATTACGGGTCATGATTGGAATAAAATACGTAGCCTTATACAAAATGGTCGTCGCAATCTAAAACTATGTATAGAAAATAATGCTTAACCAGCAAAACCATAGTAAAAAATATTCTTTAACAGATATTGAAAAATATTTGTTGGGTGAGATGTCTGCTACAGAAATGTATGCATTAGAAAAAGCAGCTCTGCAAGATCCTTTTTTGGCCGAAGCTATCGAAGGATACACATCTACTTCAATAGATGTGGCTAAGAAACACATAGCATTCTTTCAACAAAAATTAACGGCTCTACAACAAAGAAGAAGCAAATCTCTTACAAATACATTTTGGTTCAAAGCAGCCGCATCTGTTGTTTTTTTTGCTTGTTTATACACCATTTCAGGCTTACTATTTGATGAAGAAAAAAAATCGCATAAAGATAGTGCTTTCGAAAAGCAAATAATGCCTCCTAGTAGTACTATTACGGATCTATATGATGCTCCTCTAGAAGAAAAGGAATTAATAGAGAATAAAGATCAATCTCCATCATCTACAAAAAAATATCCGGAGATAGATGAACAGAGGTTATCAACTAATAAACCTGTAATAGGCGAGCAAAAAGAGAGGGGTACTGATATTGAACCTACGCCTCAACAAACTACTGATATCACCCAAACTGAAAAAGGAAATCAATCCGTATCAACATCTCAACCTGTAGGTTTATCAAAGGTTGATGCAAATAATAATGTCAACAAAGAAATAAAGAATGCTGATGTTGCAAGAAATAAGGTCGTAAATAATACTTCTAGCCCAAGTGTCAATCAATCTCAAAATCAGTCTCGAGATTACAGAATTAGTTCTCCAGAAACGCGTTTAGAGATCGCCAAAATAGATAATGAATCCAAAAAAAAGAAACCTAAAATTCAAGAAGAATTAGAGGGAAATAAACCAAGAGATTATAATAAAAAAGGGAAAGAAATCAATAATAGCACCGGTGATAAGGATGAAATGATTGTAACATACGGATCAAAAAAATATGACTCTACCCACAATTCAAAAGAGCAAGTCATTGAAGGCTATGGAAGATCAATGTCACAAACACATCCTGAAGGGGGATGGGAAAAATTTGAGCTATATGTGCAAAATGTATTACAAAATAGAGAAAAAAATAATGACGGAGTAATACTGAAAAAAAACGTTGCAATTGAAAAAAAAGTAGACGTTGCGTTTTCTATTGATAATCAAGGGAGGCCTTATAATATAAAAATTATTCGCTCATCTGGAATGGATACTTACAACAACACAATTATATCTATTATACAAAAAGGGCCACGTTGGATTATAATCAACAATAATAGAAAAATAAAAACCACCATTAAGTTATAAAATCTTGAATAGACCTAAAAAAGATTTATTGACTCCCCTATTAAGTAAGATATTATTCTTTACTATCTGCAACTTGATTGTAGTAGGGCATTTTGCATTTAGTCAAAATGCAGATACACTAAGCAAAAAGCCTTCCAAGAATAACATTTTTCGATTAGCTTTAGATGCTTTAAAAAAGAAGCCATCAGATTCTGGTACAGAATCCACACTATTGAATATGAAAGGAGAAACCCCCTTTCTTCCTTATGAAGGAAAAATCATTAGGCATATCATTATTAAACAATATGGATTTGATAAGATATTCACAGATACTACAAAAAAAATTAACTATTTTGGTACCAAACTATTAAATAGACTTCATAAAAACACCAAAGAAAGTGTAATAAAGAATAATCTTTTTATTAGAGAAAATACTAAACTTAATCCCTACAAGATAGCTGAAAACGAGCGTTACCTTCGCTCGCTGGAATTTATGCAAGATGCTCGCATCATTGTAAATACCATTTTAGATAATACAGACTCTATAGATATAGTTGTAATTACGAAAGATCTTTTTAGCCTTACTGGAGAAATTAGTGACCTCAGCCGCGATCAATTTAAATCAAAGATTGGAGATGCAAATTTTTTGGGACTAGGTCAAAAAATACAATTAGCAACATTACTAAGTCGTAGTCGTGCTCCTCATTTTGGATATGAATTTATGTATAGAAAAAATAATATTTCTAATACATTTATAAATGGTACTTTTTTACATACAACTATTAACCCTAATTTATTTGATGGCATGCCAGATGAGTATAGTTGGTTTGTTCAATTTGAAAAACCTTTAATATCTCAATACTCTTCCTTTGCAGGTTCAATAACATTCAATCATAATCAATCGTATAATAAATATTTTAAACCAGATAGCACATTTTATGATTATACTAATGATAAATATGATGCATGGTTTGGATATAATATTGGTACAAAAAAAAATGATAATGAGGTTGTCAAGAGACCTAAAACATTTCTAGCATTGCGTTATTTTAAAACTAATTTTTTAAGGATGCCCTATCAGGTTAAGAATCAATATAATCTTAAATTTAATGATCAAGAGGCTGTATTAGGGCAATTCAATTTATTCAAACAGCATTTTTATCAAACTAATTATGTATACGGCTTTGGCATTACTGAAGATATCCCTATTGGCTACAACATGATTTTAACTGCGGGAAGATATGATCAATCCGATTTAAAAAGAACCTATCTGGGAATAGATATCAATCGATATAAAACAAATACCCAAGGAAACTTTATTCAATATTTCATTCGAACTAGTGCTTTTATAAATCATAACCAGTGGCAAGATGCGGGTATTTTATTAGGAGCCAGCATGTTTAGTAAATTATTTATATATCATAAATTTAAAATACGTCACTATATAAAATTGAGTTATACAAAGCAATTTAATAGAACTAGTTTCGATCCATTAAGAATAGATAATTCGTTTGGAATTCGTTATTTTTCTTCGGACTCTCTTGTAGGTGATCAAAGAATAAGCTTACGTACAGAGTCTTTTCTTTTTTTAAAGTGGAAGTTACTTGGATTTAAATTTGCCCCTTTTGCATTTGCTGAAGCTAGCTTATTAACACCAGAACAGGAGCAATTTGTAAAATCTGATTTATACCCTGCCATAGGAGGCGGAATAAGAACACGAAATGAGAATTTAATATTTGAGACGGTTGAATTACGATTCATTTATTTTCCTAGAACAACGCAACAAGCCTCGCCTTTTAAATTAATATTTTCTACCAAAATCCCTTTCAGATATACTACCAACTACGTAAGAACACCAGATATTATTCGATTAAACGATGATACCAATAATACTATTTATTAAAAAAGAATGCTTTTTGAAAAATCCATTGTAAGTGATATACTTTCTTTACAACTAAACCAACCATAATGAAAGATTTTATGGCACTTTAAAAAAGTATAGATAATTTGCCTTGAAATAAACACATCACATTATGATACATGAAATACCCAATGGTTATGTAAAAGTGAATAAAGAGGGACATATTACAACTATAGAATTTTTTCACTCCAATAGCAACTCATTGCCTAGCAAGCTTTTAGAAGAACTAACAACCGAAATACATAGCGCAAGCAATGATTCTTCGACGCATGTTATTGTTTTACGATCTGGGGGCGACAACGTTTTTTGCGCAGGTGCTTATTTTGATGAATTACAACATATTAAAACAGAAACGCAAGGATTAAAATTTTTTAGTGGCTTTGCACATGTTATTAATAATATGCGTAAATGCCCTAAACTCATTATTGGTCGTATACAAGGTAAATGTGTTGGCGGGGGTGTAGGCTTAGCCGCTGCAACCGATTATTGCATTGCTTACAAAAATGCAAGTGTGAAATTAAGCGAATTGGCTGTGGGTATTGGCCCTTTTGTTATAGGCCCTATTGTAGAACGAAAAATTGGTGCCAGCGCTTTTAGCCAATTAGCTATAGATGCAAGTATGTGGAGGGATGCCGATTGGGCACAACGGAAAGGTCTTTTTGCAGAAGTACACGAGTCAATAGAGAATATGGATGAGGCCATACATCGCTTGGGAAATACCTTAAGTAAATATAGCCCAGAAGCTATGCTAGAGCTAAAACGTATCTGTTGGAAAGGAACAGAGCATTGGGATGAGCTATTACAAGAAAGGGCTGCACTGAGTGGGAGGTTGATTCTAACCGATTATGCTAAACAGTATATGCAGCAATTTAAAAAAGAAAAATCCTAACCAGAATAGCGCTTAAGACTAAACCGCTAACAAGATATATAAAATAGTTGTGTATTTGTTAAATGCGAACCATACAATTAAAGGCCCATTTAACGACAGCCGAACTT
>CAYVXB010000108.1:0-7237 GCA_964454275.1 uncultured Chitinophagaceae bacterium
CATATATGGTTCAAACAATCCTTTTAATTACGTATTAAGTAATATAGAATTAGATAATTTAAAAGCAGAAGATTTAGTATCAATCTTACATACATTACCCAAATATCAACATGATATTGTGTATTATGGACCAAAAACTTTTGCTGAAGCGACGGCCACTATTAAAAAATTGCATGTTATACCTAAAGTTGATCCTCTTTTTGGCAATGGATTAAAAGTAAATTATACGCCTATCGAACAAAAAAATAATCAGGTACTATTTGCTGATTATGATATGGTACAAGCAGAAATAACATGGTTAAGAAATAGTGATGTATATGAGGCAAATAAAACACCAGTTGTTGAGTTATTTAATAATTATTTTGGAGGAGATATGTCTGCTATAGTGTTCCAAACCATTCGAGAATCTAAGGCACTAGCCTATTCTACCCATGCTATGTATGGCAGCCCAACAAAAAAAGAAAATCCATTTTATTTTATGGGATATGTAGGCACACAAGCCGATAAAACAAATGAGGCTATAAAAGCAATGAATGAACTGATAAATGATTTACCTAAAGCAGATAAATTGTTAGCCAATGTTAAAACGTCTATCCGTAAAGATATTGAAGCAGAGCGCATAACAGATGAGAACATTATACTCAATTATCTTAAACTACAACGTTTAGGAATAAATTATGATATCAGAAAAGATGTTTATAGCCAAATTAATAATTTTACTTATAATGATTTAAAGCAATTTGCACAACAAGAAATAGCTAATAAACCTTACACCTATTGTATTGTAGCTTCAGCAAAAAAAATAAATGTAGATACATTAAAACAATATGGTGAAGTAAAACAATTAACATTAGAAGAAATTTTTGGATACTAATTATTTAATTCAAAAGTCAAAATTAAAAAGTAAAAAAAATCATTTTTAATTTTGACTTTTTACTTTTTAATTTATTTATGCCTACACACAAAGTTCGTATAGTTACAGCAGCTAGCTTGTTTGATGGTCATGATGCAGCTATCAATATCATGCGCCGTATTATGCAATCAAAAGGAGCAGAAATTATTCATTTAGGGCATAATAGATCCGTACACGAAATTGTAGAATGCGCTATTGAAGAAGATGTTCAAGGTATTGCCATTACTTCTTACCAAGGTGGGCATGTAGAGTTTTTTAAATACATGAAAGATTTATTGAAAGAAAATTGTTGTGAGCATATAAAAATATTTGGCGGTGGCGGCGGAACTATTTTACCTACTGAAATAGAAGAACTTCATCAATATGGTATTACAAAAATATACAGCCCCGATGATGGACGGCATATGGGTTTAGAAGGCATGATTGAAGATGTAATTCGACAATGTGACAGCCCCCTCCCAGTCTCCCCCAAAGGGGGAGGAGAAAAAAAGCCTCTTGGAGAGTGGAAAGATATTCGATTAATAGCCAGACAAATAACCAATGTAGAAAATGAAATAGAAAAAATCAATATTCAACATTCAACATTTAAAATACCTGTACTGGGCATAACAGGAACAGGCGGCGCCGGTAAAAGTTCTGTTACCGATGAAATTGTTCGCCGCTATTTACATACGTTTCAAGATAAAACCATCGCTGTTATTTCTATCGATCCTTCTAAAAAGAAAACAGGCGGCGCATTATTAGGCGATAGAATTCGCATGAACGCTATTTCTCATTCCAGAGCTTACATGCGAAGTATGGCTACTAGAGACGATAATACGGCCATAAGTCATTATGCAAAGGAAGCCATTGAAATATGCAAAGCTGCCACATTTGATTGCATTATTTTAGAAACCGCTGGCGTAGGACAAAGTGATGTAAGCATTATAAATTATTGTGATGTAAGCATGTATGTAATGACTCCAGAATATGGAGCCGCATCTCAACTCGAAAAAATTAATATGTTAGATTATGCCGATATTGTTTGCATTAATAAATTTGATAAAGCAGGTGCTTTAGATGCTTTACATGATGTACGTAAACAATACAAACGCAATCATGCATTATGGACTGCAAAAGATGAAGAGCTTCCTATTATTGGAACTATCGCTTCCACATTTAACGATGCAGGATGTAACATTTTATTCGAAAAAATTATGCATATTATAGAAGAAAAATGTGATCTCACTTTTGGTCAATCTAAATTATCAACCACAACAGAAAGTAAGAAAGAAGCTATCATTCCACCATCTCGGGTACGCTATTTAAGTGAAATATCTCAAACCATTCGAGAATATAATACATGGGCTATGGAGCAAAGTGCTATAGCTACTAAACTCTATCAACTCCAAGGAACAATAGATATCCTAAAATAAATTAGGCATAAAACAACATATCTATTTTAAAATACGCTCAACACATTAGCTTCAAAAAATGCAATTTTGCTATGTAATCGGCTATCTTCAAAATACTAATTTTTTTAGTAAATCAGATGAAACCCTTTACTGAAAAGAGTTATAGAACTCTTTAAGTTATTTTTAATATAGGTCTATAGGCCTATATTTGCTCATTATAGGTCTATAGGCCTATATTTGCTCATTATAGGTCTATAGGCCTATATTTTCTAAACGGTTATATGTCATCTAAAAAGAAATTTGCTGCAGTATTAACTGGTGATCTTATTGGCTCTAGAAATTTATCTACAGCCGATAGAAAAAAAATGCAAACCACTCAACGCACAATTTTTGAGCAAGTTGCTAAGCAATTTTCTGATTTTAAAGCCGAAGAATTTAGAGGAGATGGATTTCAAGCTGTTGTTTATAATAATAGAAATCATGCACTGCGTATTGCACTGCTCATACAAACTGCATTGCTTAAAGAATCTTTTGGCATACGTATTGGCATTGGCATTGGAGATATTACATATCAAGCAACCAATATAACAACATCTGATGGACCAGCGTTTCAACTATCTGGTCCCATACTAGATGAATTAAAAAAACGCAATCAATATATTGGGATAGCATCTGAAAACGCTTCAGCAAATTATGAGTGGAGTGTACATTCTATCACATTAAATTTTTTAATTGAAAAATGGAGTCCATTGCAAAGTGAGGCTATTCATGAACACCTAACCAGCGCTACACAATTGGAAGTTGCTGAAAAGCTAAACATTAGCCAACCCTCTGTACATCAACGCTTACAAACAGCAGGTTGGCCTGTGGTAGATGCCATTGTTAAACGATTTGAATCTTATATATTTAACAGTTAAAACCAATATGCATGCTTTTGCTAATCAAATGGATTGTAGCCCATCTTATTGGAGATTTTGTGCTCCAAACTAAGGCTATGGTCTTAGAAAAAAGAAAATCAAAATTAACCTCAGCCTATCTATATTTTCATTGTTTGCTACACGGAGTACTTATATATGTTATTTCCATGCAGTGGACTAATTGGTTAGCTCCGGTACTTATACTCACTTCACACTTAATTATTGATATATGGAAACTGTATCAAAAAAATAATTTAACTACTTTTTTAATCGATCAATTTTTACATATAGCTTGTTTATTCTGTATTTGGGCGTTGCATAATAATACCACAGACATACTATCCGACCTTCAACATATTCAACAATCTTCTTCTTTTTGGTTATTAGTTACAGGATACACTATTGTAATATGGCCATTATCCATGATGTTAGGATTAGCTACGCAAAAGTGGAGAGTGCAAATACAAGAACAATCAGCATTGAACGAAAATAGCCTTGCCGAAGCAGGCAGATGGATTGGTATTTTTGAAAGAGTAATGGTATTTACTTTTATTATGACCAATCATTTTGAAGGTATTGGATTATTAATTACGGCAAAATCTATTTTACGATTTAACGATATAAAAGGACCTGCACAACGTAAAGAAACAGAATATGTGCTTATTGGAACACTCATGAGTTTTTGTATTTCTATTATAATTGGGTTGATATTCAAATATTTAATTGAACATACAAACACTATTTCATTATGACTAAATTAAGTGTGAACATTAATAAAATTGCGTTGTTGCGCAATAGTAGAGGCAGTAACAATCCAAATGTTATAGAAACTGCTAAATCTATAGAACGCTTTGGTGCAGAGGGTATTACCGTTCATCCTAGACCAGACGAAAGACATATTCGATACGATGATGTAAGAAAATTAAAAAATAGTATTACCACAGAACTCAATATAGAAGGCAATCCTAAAGAAGAAAAATTTATTCAATTGGTTTTAGAAGTTTGCCCTACACAAGTAACCTTGGTGCCTGATGTGGCTAATCAATTAACTTCTAACCATGGATGGGATACAATCACAAATCAAATATATTTAAAAGAAATCGTACAATTATTTAAACAAGCAGGCATACGAGTTTCGATATTTGTAGATCCAGTAGTAGATATGATTGTAGCTGCAAACGATACTGGAACTGATCGAGTAGAACTATATACAGAAGCCTATGCATATCAATATTATACAGATAAAGCAAAAGCCATTCAACCTTATCTATTAGCTGCGTATAAAGCTCAAGCATTAGGATTAGAACTCAATGCAGGTCATGATCTTGATTTAAAAAATCTTCAATACTTCGGTCAACAAATTCCCTTTTTACAAGAAGTGTCTATAGGCCATGCTTTAATATGTGATGCTTTATGGTTGGGTTTAGAAAATGCGGTGCAACTATATAAGCGGCAACTTAACAATAAATATGAATAAATATTTCGTCATGCTGAGAAAAGAATTTTTGGAAAATAAAAATGACGTTTTGCATTTGTAGTAAATAAAACAAAAGAAGCAAGCAGCATAACAGCAATAGACAATAAGCACCTTGTGTCTGTTAGCGAGTTTTGTTTACAAAGCAAATAGATTTATAGATAACCTGCGCTATCAAAACCCAACAATACATTGTCTACTATACCTAAACATATATTTCAGGCTAACTCCCGTACCCGCTGGAGGCATTTTAAGTGGACAATGCGCATCGTAACATTTCTGGCTTTTTTTTATAGCCATTTTGGTTATTGCATTATGGCAAAGCATTGAATATATCACGAGTCAAAATTTTGATAGAAAAGCTTTTGCGTACATCAATGCCATAACCGTAATACCTGCCGCTATTGGTGCTTTTAAAAGAGAGGCCATTGAAAATGCAGGCGGATTTACATCAGATACATTAGCCGAAGATTGCGATTTAACCATTCGTATATTGCGAGAAGGATATGTTGTTGCCAATGAAAATAATACTATTGCATTTACCGAAGCACCAGAAACTGTAAAAATGTTTTTAAAACAACGCTTCCGATGGACGTTTGGCGTGATGCAAACTTTTTGGAAAAACAGAGATGCCTTTTTTAATGGAACGTATAAATATTTAGGTTGGGTTGCGCTGCCTAATATTTTAATATTTCAATTTTTAATCCCACTATTGGTACCTTTTGCAGACCTATTTATGCTTATCTGCAATTGGTATAGTAACAGGCAATGCCGGAAAGATATTTATGTACTATTCAATATTTATGTTGGTAGATGCCAGTATAGCTTTACTAGCATTTACTTTTGAAAAAGAGCGTCCTTTTAAATTAATATGGCTAATCCCGCAACGGATTATCTATCGATGGTTGATGATGTACGTATTAATAAAAGCATTTTTTAGAGCTATTAAAGGAGAATTACAATACTGGGGCATACTCAAACGTACAAGCAACATTAAAGAAGCACATGTATAAAAACAAAGTTTCGGAATATTTTTCATTCAAAATAAATGCTTTATAATTTAATGCCTTGGCCTTTATAAAACTCCAATATTTTTAAACGAAATACATAATCATATTGTGCAGATACTAATTGTATACTGGCTTTAAACAAATTACCTTGTGTAGTAATAAGGTCTATAGTACTTATCAAACCTAAGTTGTAGCGTTTAGAGGCATACAAATATGCTTTTTGTGCAGCCATGGCACTTTTTTTACTTGCATTAAATTTTTGAAAACTGCCAATAGCTTGTGTGTAGGCTAATTAAATATCTTGTTTAAACTTTTGTTCCGCTTGTTCCTTTTGTAATACTAAAGTTTGATAGTTTAATCTAGCTTGTTCATACTGTATTTTAGTTGTTCCATTATTAAATATGGGTACCGTTATGCTAATGCCAACATTCTGTCTAAAGTTTTGCTCTATTTGATTGCCATAGCCTTTCCAAATTTCTTCAAAACTTTTAGTACCGTGTTTAAAATCAAATTGGGGTGATAATACAGGGTAATTGGTGCCCATTACATTGGTAACGAAAGGCGTGTTTTGGTAAGTGCCTAAAAAATTAGAACTCGTAATTTTTTGAAATGGATTAGCAAAGTTCGTACCTAGCCCTGCAAATGCCTGAATGCTAGGGTAGAAGGCAGTTTTAGCAGCCCAAAAACTTTTCTCTGCACTTTTTACTTTTAATGCATTCACCATTTCATGCGGTAAATTTTTTATAGCTAATGCATAAACAGCTTCAGGTTCTAAGTCAGCTAAACTCTCTGTAGGTATGGATTCTACAGATGGGGTAGTAATTTCAAAAATATATCCTGCATCTAAATTAATAATTGCTTTTAATTGTAATAAGTTTTGATCTACCGTCATTTTTGCATTAATATAACTTGCACTATCGCTTGCTAACTGTGCTTCTAGTTGAACGGCATTAAGCTCTGGCAATACCCCAGCAGCTATTTTTTTTCGGGTAACGCTCAATTGCTCTTTGGTTTGCTGTACTTGTATATCGGCTATTTTTACTTGCTCTTGCGATAGTAATGCTTGCAAGTAAGCACCAGCAACATTTAATACCACATCGCTTTTTGTTTTATCCACCTCTGCCAATGCAGCTTGTGCATTAAATTGACTTGCTTGTACTGTATTTTTTATTTTATTAAATTGATAAATAGGCACATTGGCTTGTATGGAAAAACTATTAAAAAGTGTTTGACTTGTGGTAAATTGATTGGTTGTAGGATCGATAGAACGACCAAAATTTACACCAATGTTAGAGCTGAAGTCTACAGCAGGATAGGCTTGTAAAGTATTTTGTTTATACTGCATAGCGGCCAATCTAGCTTGTATATCGGCTTGGCGTATACTAATATTATTTTGTAGCGCATGGTCTACACATCTTTGCAAATTCCATTTATCTTGTGCAAAAGTTAGACTGCACAGGTTAATGGAGAGCAGTAATAATATACAACGCATCATAGCGCAAAAATATAGGAATAATACTTTGTTTGAT
>CAYVXB010000109.1:0-7045 GCA_964454275.1 uncultured Chitinophagaceae bacterium
GTCGTACAATGGATAGTATAAGAGTTTCCGAAGCTCCAGATACAGGTTCGATTCCTGTCAAGACCACATAAGTCTATTTAATGAACCACTATATGCAAGAAAACACTACCAATATTTTTCAAAAAAAAATTTCTATTCGTTGGGCAGATATTGATGCCAACTTTCATTTACGACATAGTGTATATTATGATTTAGCTGCTCAACAACGTATCGAAATATTAGAGCAATTAGGATTAACAATGATCCTTATGCAACAACAAGCGTTTGGGCCTATTTTATTTAGAGAAGAATGCCTTTTTAAAAGAGAAATACGTTTGGGCGACAATATTTCTATTACAGCAAAGCTGGCTAAAATGAAAGTAGATGCTTCTCGATGGAGTATAGAACACGAGCTGCTTTCAGCTGAAAATAAATGTTGCGCTATTATAACAGTAGAAGGCGCTTGGATAGATACTCAAAAAAGAAAATTACTCACTTCCATACCTAATACGATAACGGAAATTTTTAATGCATTCCCAAGAAATAATCATTTTATAGTAATCTAAAAAACGCATTAAAGTGTTGTAGTATCTAATATTAAAGACACCACAACATTTTAATGAGAGCTGTTCTCATATCTATTCCTCAAAAGGTATATGTGCTTTATAAACTATTTACTGAAGAGTTTCTTTCAACCACTTATAAAACTCTCGTTGCCAAATTAAAGCATTTTGCAGAGATAAAACCCAATGGTTTTCTTCTGGGAAGTATAATAATTTACTTTTGATCCCTTTTAATTGTGCCGCTTGAAAAGCTTGTAGCCCTTGTTCAATAGGAACCCTATAATCTTTTCCTCCTTGTATAATTAAAATAGGGGTATTCCATTTATCAACATAATTACTAGGCGATTGACTAAATGATCTTTGTGCCACTGCATTATTTTTTTCCCAATAAGCACCGCCCTTTTCCCAAGTTTCAAAAAACATTTCGTCGGTTGTACCATACATACTTCTAAAATCAAAAACACCATCATGCGCAATAAACGATTTAAATCTATTTTCATGTATAGCGGCTAACATAAATACAGAAAAACCTCCAAAACTTGCTCCTACACAACCTAATCTATTTTTATCTACAAAAGGTTCTTTACTTATATCATCAATAGCGTTTAAATAATCTTGCATTACTTGCCCACCCCAATCTTTGCTTACTTGCTCATTCCATTCTGTACCATGGCCTTGCATTCCACGCCTATTGGGCGCTACTACAATATAGCCTTGTGAGGCCATCAATTGAAAATTCCAACGAAAAGAATACATCTGTGTTAATGGATATTGCGGACCGCCTTGGCAATATAAAAGTGCAGGATATTTTTTGCTCGCATCAAAATTCGGTGGATAGATTATCCATACCAACATTTTTTTATTGTCAGTAGTATTTACCCAACGACGTTCAGTTTTACACAAATTAATATTATTGTAATAATAGTCATTTACATGTGTTAATTGCTTCATTTGGCCTGTTGTAATATCCACAGTATATAACTCTGCTGCATGGTTCATATCTGTTCTGGATACCACAAGTATATTGCCTTTTTGCGCTACAATGCCTGTTATATCAAAATCGCCGTTTGTAATTTGTTTAACGACAGGTACTTCGGGATTAATTCCAGAATGATCCACTTGAAATAATTGTAATGTGCCATTTGTGGCAGCCCAAAAGAAAATACTATTTCCATCTTCACTCCATTTAAAGCCTTCTACATGAATATCATCTATATGTTCCGTTAAATTTATTTTTTGAATACCGTCCCACATTATAATGTCTTGCTTATCTGCTTCATAACCATCTCGCTTCATACTTAACCAAGCTAGTTTACCTTTAGCATTATAAGCAGGCTGTACGTCATAGCCCATCATGCCTTCGGTAAGATTTTTTGTTTTTCCTGTTTCGACATTATATTCATATAAATCTGTATTCGTACTTATGGTATAATCCGTTCCAAATTTCTTTTTAGTTACATACAAAATATGCTTGCTATCTGGATTCCAAATAAAGTCTTCATTTCCGCCAAAAGGTTTTTGGGGGCAGTCATAGGGTTCATTGGGCATAATATCTTTAGTCTGATCTTTATTCGATTTTCCATGAACTGTAGGTGATATAAATACATGATCAAATTTTCCATCTTCCCAAGTATCCCAATGTCTATAATTTAAACTTTCATAAATATGAACGTTCGATTTATTTAACTCAGGATAAAAATCTGAACCATAGATATTTTTAACTTTTATACTCCTTGCATTAATTATATACTTTCCATCTGGAGAAATGCGATCATTATATAACACACTATCCAAGACATTTGTCTCAGTAGCTGTACCGCCAGCTAAAGGAACCATGAATAACTTAGATTTAATTTTATTCTCTTCTATATTAGGCATATCTAAATTATATACTACATATTTTTTATCTTTTGATAGACCTAATCCCGTTACTTTATACAATTTTAGCAAAAGCTCTGGTATCATTTGCTTTTGGGCATAGCTACCCATACCATATAAAAGAAAAAGAATGAAAATATTTTTTTTCATATTAATAAATTAAGAATAAAAGATGATACAATTAGATTAGTGGTATTATTACTTATACTCTCCAAACACTTTTCTTAGTACATCTGCAATTTCACCCAATGTACAATAATTTTCTACAGCGTTAATTACCAAAGGCATTAAATTAGTTCCATCTGTTGCAGCAGATTGTATGTTTTGTAAACAAGATGAAACTTTTGCATTATCTCGTTTTTGCTTTAACAGTTGTAATTTTTCATCTTGCATTACTCGAATACTATCATCTATTCGAAATACAGGCGTACTATTAGTCTCAGTAGATTGAAATGTATTTACCCCAACAATAATTTTTTCGTTTTTTTCTATTTTTTTCTGATATTCATAAGCGCTTTTTGCAATTTCATTTTGCATAAATTGTTGTTCGATGGCATTAACACTTCCACCCATAAGATCAATTTTTTCTACCAGTTGCCAAGCTTTCGCTTCCACTTCATGAGTAAGATTTTCTATAAAATAACTTCCACCTAAAGGATCGACTGTATCTACTACGCCGCTTTCAAACGCTACAATTTGCTGCGTACGCAATGCAATACTGGCAGCCGTTTCGGTAGGTAAACTTAATGCTTCATCATAACCATTGGTATGTAAACTTTGTGTTCCACCTAACACTGCAGCTAAGGTTTGAATAGTAACTCTAGAAATATTATTTAAAGGCTGTTGTGCTGTCAAAGTAGATCCACCTGTTTGTGCATGAAAGCGCAACATCATCGCTTTGGGGTCAGTAGCACCTAACTCTTTCATCATCTTTGCCCACATGCTGCGAGCTGCTCTAAACTTAGCTATCTCTTCAAATAAATTATTATGTGCATTAAAAAAGAAGGATAATCGTTTACCAAACACATTAATATCTAACCCTTTTGCTAAAGCTGCCTCTACATAAGCCTTTCCATTACTTAACGTAAATGCAATTTCTTGCACAGCTGTGCTTCCTGCTTCTCGAATATGATAACCCGAAATAGAAATCGTATTCCATTTAGGAAGTTCTTTACTACACCACTCAAAAATATCCGTAATAATACGCATAGAGGGTTTAGGGGGATAAATATAGGTTCCTCGAGCTGCATACTCTTTTAAAATATCATTTTGAATAGTTCCTGAAATATTTTTAAGATTAGCGCCTTGTTTTTTAGCTAAGGCTACATACAACGCCAACAATATAAATGCAGTAGCATTGATCGTCATTGAGGTTGTTACTTCTTCCAATTTAATATCTTTAAAAAGTGCTTCCATATCTTCCAAACTATCAATAGCAACGCCTACTTTACCTACCTCGCCTTCTGCTAATGGATGATTGCTATCATAACCAATTTGTGTAGGTAAATCAAACGCAACACTTAAACCCATTACCCCTTGTTGTAATAAATAATGATATCGTTTATTGCTTTCTTCAGCCGTACTAAAACCTGCATATTGCCGCATCGTCCAGAGTTTACCTCTATACATATCAGGTTGAATGCCTCTAGTAAATGGATATTCTCCAGGCTCGGCCTCCCTAAATCCCTCCAAAGGAGGGACTTTTAAATTGCCTTGGCTAGTATATACTTGTTTTATTTCAATACCGCTATCGGTTATTTTTTTATTAGATGACATAATGCTACAATACTTATAATTGAATATGCAATTTAAGACTTGTAACCATATAGTATAAATTTTTATTTTTTACGGTACATTTTTTATGTAATTTCAAAATTGAATTTTAAATTTGCATAAATGGTACAAAGAGATATCCATAAAAAATTAAAATATTTATTATCTAAATTCCCTATCGTAAGCCTTACTGGTCCTAGGCAAAGCGGAAAATCTACTTTTTTAAAAGCCGCTTATCCTAAATACACCTATTTATCTTTAGAAGATATAGACAATAGAGAATTTGCAAGAACAGATCCCAGAGGATTTTTGCAACAATATAATAATAAAGTTATTTTAGATGAAGTACAACAAGTGCCTGAATTATTCTCATACTTACAAACCCATGTAGATGCAAATAACAGAACAGGGCAATATATTTTATCCGGTTCACAAAATTTTTTATTACTTAAAAATATTACTCAATCTTTAGCTGGCAGAGTGGCAATGCTTCGATTACTACCTTTTTCATTTAATGAACTTAAAATGGGAAAATGGTTTGTAGAAGACAATAATGCTTTAATATATAAAGGTTTTTATCCCAAAGTATTTGACAAAAAAATAAAACCGCTAGATTTTTATAGTAGTTATGTAGAAACCTATATTCAAAGAGACGTTAGAAGCTTATTAAACATTGGTAATTTAAAACAATTCACTTCGTTTTTACAATTATGTGCAGGCAGGGTTGGGCAAATATTAAATTTAAATGCTTTAGCTAATGATGTAGGTATAACACAGCCTACTGCTCGGGCATGGTTATCTACTTTAGAAGCAAGTTATATTCTATATACACTTCCTCCATATTATAATAACTTCAACAAGCGTATCATTAAATCTCCTAAATTGTATTTTTACGATACCGGCTTAGCAGCTTATTTATTAGGCATAAGAGATGTTAAACAAGTGCAAATACATTTTGCAAAAGGCGCTTTATTCGAAAATTTAATTATCACTGAATTACTAAAAATATTTTACAATAAAGGAGAATTACCTAATTTTTATTATTGGAGAGATAGTAATGATAATGAAATAGATTTATTAATAGAAGAAGCCAATAAAATAAAAACAATAGAAATAAAAAGCAGTAGTACTTTTAATACATCTTTTTTAAAAGGAGCAGAATATTTTAAAAATATAAAAATAAAAAAGATGCTAAAAAGCTTTGTTGTATTAGGTTTATACGATATACAAAAAAGAGATAATATTACTATATTAGGTTCAAATAATTTAAGATCTATGCAATTTCAAAATTGAATTTTGAAATTGCATAAAATAAAAAATCAACTCACACGATTGAATTAACGTTTAGTATGGAATATAATTTTAGAGCCATTGAAAAAAAATGGCAACAACATTGGAAAGAGAATAAGGTATATAAAGTATCTAATCATTCAACCAAGCCTAAATATTATGTGTTAGATATGTTTCCCTACCCTAGCGGAGCTGGATTACATGTAGGACACCCACTAGGATATATTGCTTCAGATATTTACGCACGTTATAAACGATTAAAGGGGTATAATGTATTACACCCTATGGGTTATGATGCATTTGGATTACCAGCTGAACAGTATGCATTAGATACAGGCCAACATCCTACCATTACCACAGAAAAAAATATTGAAACTTTTCGTAAACAACTTGATAATATTGGGTTTTGCTATGATTGGGATAGAGCAATAAAAACCTCCGATCCAACATATTATAAATGGACACAGTGGATTTTTTTGCAATTGTTTAAAAGTTGGTACAATACCAAAACAAACAAAGCGGAGTCGATTGAAACGCTTATTAAAATTTTTGAACGAGAAGGAAATGAAAAATACCCCATTCAGCATTCAGCATTCAGCATTCAGAATGATAAAAAAAATATTTTTACTTCTTCGGAATGGAAACAGTTTGATGAACAAATTCAACAATCCATTTTGATGGAATATCGCTTAGCTTATTGTGGATATGGGGAAGTGAACTGGTGCGAAGCTTTAGGAACAGTATTAGCCAATGATGAAGTGGTAAACGGCGTCAGTGAAAGAGGCGGATATCCAGTCGTAAAAAAAACCTTGCGCCAGTGGTATTTACGCATAACTGCTTACGCCGATCGTTTGCTAGAAGGCTTATCCAAAGTAGATTTCAGCGATGCCATGAAAGAGATGCAATCGAATTGGATTGGTAAATCTACAGGTGCAGAAATTCAATTCAACATACAACATACAACATACAACATAAAAGTATACACCACTCGTCCAGATACTATTTTTGGAGTAGATTTTTTGGTATTGACCCCAGAGCACGAAAGTGTCAATGCTATAACTAGTATTGATCAAAAAGAAGATGTAGAAAAATATATTGCGTATGTAAAAAGCAAAAGTGAGCGGGAGCGCATGGCGGAGAAAAAAATTAGTGGATGTTTTACTGGATCGTATGCGATACATCCATTTACTCAAAAATCAATACCCATATGGGTTTCAGAATATGTATTAAACGGTTATGGAACAGGAGCCATTATGGCTGTTCCTTGTGCGGATGAACGCGATCATAAATTTGCAAAACATTTTAGTATTCCCATTACAAATATTATTGGGGATGCTTATAATGGCGAAGAAGCAATAGATACTAAAGAGATACATTTAATAAATAGCCTATTTTTAAATGGCTTAACTATACAAGAAGCTAGTACAATAATCATACAAAAATTAGAAGAACTTGGTATAGGCAAACAAAAAATAAATTATAAATTTAGAGATGCTTCCTTTAGCCGCCAACGCTATTGGGGAGAGCCTTTCCCTGTATATTATGTGAACGGCTTGCCACAA
>CAYVXB010000110.1:0-7024 GCA_964454275.1 uncultured Chitinophagaceae bacterium
TCATTTAAAGCAGCGGATTTGCCATAGTTTCGCTGAAATTTTATGCCTTTAATATGAGTGTTTTGTACACTTAATGTTTCTATAACGCTCCAGCTATTATCCGTACTTCCATCATCGATCAAAATAATTTCATAAGACCAGTGATGTTTAGCAATTACCTGTTCTATCCAGTTACATAATTCTGGCAGAGATTCTTCTTCATTAATTAATGGAATAACAATTGAAAGATCCATGTAGAAGAAATAAATTATGTATAAATAGGTTTTTTCTTAGCCATTGCTGCGCCTAACAATGATGCGATTGCACCAACAAAAACATTAACAAATAAAGATGTGCCAGAAGTGATCAGCATAAAATTTTTATTGAGAAATAATACGGCACTTTTAATTTTTTCTTCAGAAAAATTTTCTTTTTCCATTTGATCACGAGCTTGTTGTATAGCCTGTTCTTTTAATTCAGGAGATATAACCATGAAAAGTAAAAGAGAATACGCCATCATTACTAAAGCTATAACAGCAGTGGTTTTAAATCCATAACCAAATACTTTTCCAAAAGTAACATCATTGCACATTTGTTTAGAATAATGTACACCATTTAATACTAAAGCTACTGTTAATACCACAACAGGAACGAACTTAAACCAGGATGCTTCATTAAAATTTGCCAATTGTGCTGTTGTTTGTATAGCTATAACTACCAAACTTATCAATAAACCTTTTATTAAACTAGACGTTATATTTGGCGTTTGTGTTGTTTCCATTCTGCATTTTTTATGGGAATATACCCAATTCTTTATAAGACGTACCTACTTTATTAATAGCTACCACATATGCCGCTGTGCGCATATCTGGTATTGTAGCATTGCTTCTCCATGCTTCCATAATTTCATACATAGAGCCTATCATAGTTTCTTCTAAACCAGAATTTACTAAATCGATTTCATCAGGACCATGTTTAATTAACTCTCTTTCCTTTGAACCTACTTGCTTTCCAGTTAATAATTCTATTTGTTGTAAAATCTGTGTATTTAAATTTTCAGTAAACCGCTTTTCCATTCTACCATAGCGCACATGGCTCAAATTTTTTAACCATTCAAAATATGAAACGGTTACTCCGCCTGCGTTTAGATATGTATCAGGAACTACTACAACACCCATTTTACTTAATATTTCATCTGCTTCTGGTGTTAATGGTCCATTGGCCCCTTCACCAATAATTTTGGCTTTTATGCGCGATGCATTCTTTCCATCAATAACATTTTCTAAAGCGGCAGGAATCAAAACATCACAAGCCATTTCTAAAGCTTCGGTGTTTTTAGTAAAATTAGTAGCGCCACTACAGTTTAATATAGATCCTGTGTTTTTACGATGATTGAATACAGCTTCTACATCTAACCCTTTATCACTCCATATAGCACCTTCATATTCCGCAAGTCCCACAATAATAGCCCCTGCTTCTTGAAAAAATTTAGCGGCATGGTAGCCTACGTTTCCCAATCCTTGAACCACGATACGCTTTCCCTCAATACCTGTTGAAAGCCCCAGTTTACCCATTACTTCTTTTACATTGCACAACTCTCTGATACCATAAAATATACCACGACCTGTAGCTTCTTTACGACCCCTTACACCCCCTTGTGCTACAGGTTTACCAGTTACGCAAGCCATAGCATCAACCTCTCCAGGATTCATAGCCGCATACGTATCTAATATCCAAGCCATTTCACGCTCGCCTGTTCCATAATCTGGCGCAGGAACATCATTGCCAGGGCCTATAAAATTTTTCTTGATTAATTCTGAAGTATAACGTCTTGTAATTCTTTCTAAGTCAGCAACACTATAATTTTTTGGATTGATTTTAATACCACCCTTTCCTCCACCAAAAGGAACGTTTACAATAGCACATTTATACGTCATTAATGCAGCTAAAGCCATTACTTCATCTTGATCAACTTCTGCTGCAAAACGAATACCCCCTTTGCAGGGCAATTTATGGTGTGAGTGTTGTGCACGATATGCTTCTATAACTTCTATTCTTCCATCACTCATGCGAACGGGAAATTTCATTCGGTATACGCTATTACAAGCTTTAATTTGATCCAAAATACCTTGTTCGAAGGAAGTAAACTTAGCAGCTTTATCAAAACTTCTTGTTACATTTTCAAAAAAACTATATGACATTGTTTTGCGATTTACATTTATTGATATAAAAAAATTAGGGTTTTTGCTGTTTTTCAAACTTGCGTATTTTTCTATCCAACTTAATTAGATAAAAAAACAAACCAGCAAGTATAGTTAACACAACCGCCACAACAACATAAATTTTCCCATTACTATGTAGCTGATCGGCCATTTCTGGTTTTGTCGTTTGTGCCATTATTTTAATGGTTGTTAAGAATAAGGCTGCAAAGCAAAGAAATATTTTTTGAATAATGGACATGTTTAACATTTTAATGTACTAAATAAGAAAATATAAAAATGTGCAACCGAAAGACATTATTGAAACTTAGGCTTTTTGAACATTAAATAATCGAATACGTAGATTGGTTATCCATAATCCAAGCAACGTCCATGCAGGAACGGCCAATAGCCAAAATATCATTCGCATATGAACATCAGCGTCTTTAGCGCTAAAAGCTGGATTGCCTTGTCCACCGGGATGTAAACTTTCTACCATGCGTGGAATAATCCATATGGTTGGAAAAAGTAAGGCAAAAGCGAAAATATTATAAACGGCACCTATTCTTGCTTTATGTTCTGAATTCTCTATACTGTTGCGTAGTACCAAATAGGCCAAATAGATCAGTAGTGCTATAGCAGCTCCAATTTGCTTAGGGTCGTTGCTCCAAGGAGCACCCCAAGTATAATTAGCCCATATCATTCCGGTAATTAGGCCTAGCATACCAAACAAAATACCTGTGTTTGCAAATTCAACACTGCGCAAGTTGTATGTTTCTTTGGGGTTGCGCAAATATTTTATGGCATACACTACCGATGTAATAAAGAAAATCATCATACAAAACCACATAGGCACGTGAAAGTAAAGATTGCGTATGGTTTCATTCAATATAGGTTTTGCAGGTACTTGCCCTATAAAACCTATAGTGCATATCCCTGTTAGCAAAAACACACATACTATTTTCCACCAATTTCTTCTCATAAATAATCTAAATTACAAATGTGTAGCTATTTTGAATGGCGAATGTACGAACTAGTAAATTTAAATGCCGAAATGAAAAACAACCTAGTATTTTCATTTTATCTGACCATTAATCAATCTTTCCATAAAAAAGGAAAAAGAATGATCGATAATGCAATTACCAAAACATCAAATCCACACAACATTAATACAAGCTCTGTTAAACCAGCCTGTATCACAGAGGCAAAAGCGATATTAGATATTTTAATAAGGATAAGCAATTGGGGAATTAATAAAGGAAAACCTAAGATAGCCATCAATGCTGTTTGCTGTTTGGCCTTGGCCGCAATAGCAGCTAAAAAAGTAAATACAAGGCTTATACTACATCCCCCTAACAAAGTGATGCCTACAAAAGATACCACATGCTCCAACGGGTTACCTAATAACAGAACAAACAATAGTAAACTTAGCAAGCTCATCAACAGCATAAGAGCAGCATTAAACATCAATTTGGATAAAATAAACACTTGTGGGCTTACAATGGTATAAAAGTATAGCATACTCCCCTTGCTTTCTTGTAAAAAGCTTTTAGCTATTGCGTTAATGCTAATAAATAATTGGATCATCCAAAATAGGCCATTCCATACTATTGCTTCTGGCTGCCCCATAGCCATATATAACACAAACACTGTTGAAAATACATATAAGCCTATACCGTAAAAGGTATATTGTTGGCGAACTTCCAGCAATAAATCTTTTTTAATAAGGGTGATAAAGTGTTTGAAAGGCATATTTGTTGTTGTAATACATTTTCATTTTAAAATAATCAATTATTTTAAAAAATTTTGAATAGCTGCTTCAACCATAGAACACGCCCTCTTAAAATCATCATTTGTAACAATGGTATTAAAATGCTGTTTAAATGATAGTTCATACACGGCTTTATTAACACGAGTTTCCAATGTTTCAGGAGTTTCGGTACCTCTGTTTTGTAGCCTTTTTTTTAGTTCTTCAATAGAAGGGGGATTAATAAATATAGACAAAGACTGTGTAGGGTACTGTTGTTGCACATGTATAGCTCCTTGTACATCAATGTCCAACAAAGGGATTTTCTGTTGGGCCCAAATGCGCTCTAATTCATACTTTAAGGTGCCATAATATTTTCCTTCATACACCATTTCCCATTCAATAAAAGCATTTTCCTTTATTTTTTGCTGAAAGTCTTTTACACTTATAAAATGATAATCTATTCCGTTTTGTTCATTACCTCTTGGCTTTCGTGTGGTAGCAGAAATAGAAAAAGCAAGCCAAGAATATTGTTGCAGTAAATAATGCGTAATACTTGTTTTTCCTGCGCCAGAAGGGGCAGTAATGATAACCAGTGGTTTTTCTTTTATTTTTTGCAAAGAGGGCTTAGAATTAGATATCGTATTATCCATCATAATTGTACTAAACATGTTTATTACAGTCAGCAAATAAATGAATTTTTAAAACAATTGCTCTTTTTCTTTACTTTGTGCCAATTATTGTAAACAAAATGGCCATGAATAAAAATCGCTTTATTATAAATAAATGTAGCCCACAATTGCGCTCAAATAAAAAAAGTATCTCTCTTATAAAGAAAACAGTGTTTGCTAGTATCGTTTTATTGAGCAGTTCTATAACCTTACAAGCACAACAAGGCGCCATCTATCCAAAAGATTTAGTCAATCAATCTGGGGATCATTTCGTAATACAATTAGGCGGATTAGCGTGGATGAACAATCCAGATTCTATAAGAACTAAATTCTCTAGTCGTAGTTTTAATGCTTATTTTATGTGGAATATTCCATTCAAAACCAATCCGAAATTTAGTGTGTCTATAGGTGCTGGGGTTGGGTCAGATAATATGTTTTTTGACAAAATACAACCTGATGTTAAAGGAGGAACCCCTACATTGCGTTTTATAGACAAACGCAATACAGATCATTTTAAAAAATTTAAATTAGTAACCACTTATCTTGAGGCTCCAGTAGAATTAAGATTTACAAGCAATACAAACAGCATACATAAAGCCATAAAAATTGCCATTGGGGCTAAAGTGGGTTTGTTACTTAATGCACATACAAAAGGAAAAACAGTAGAGACTGCTTCAGGAGAAACAATCAATAGCTATACAGAAAAAACAACTTCTAGTCGTTATTTTAATGGAACTCGTTTTTCTGGAACTTTTCGTATAGGTTATGGTGTTTTTTCTGTATTTACAACCTACCAACTTTCACCATTTTTTAAAACTGGTGCAGGTCCAGATGTTAAGCCCTTCACCATTGGGCTAACATTGAGCGGTTTATAGGCTATTTCTTATTAACCATCTATAAGAGTATTACATGCATAGTTAAATGGTTTAAGGTTTAGAACAACTATCTTACACTTAAATGATATCCATTTGTTAGACAAGCAACGCCGTATTCAGCAAAAAGAAAGAGCTGTTTTAGTAGGATTGATTACAAAAGATCAAACAGAAGTACAAGTTTTAGAATACTTAGACGAGCTAGCTTTTTTAGCTGAAACAGCCGGTGCTGTTACAGAAAAAAAAATCTTTCAAAAACTACCTCATCCAGATAGTAAAACGTTTGTGGGTAAAGGTAAATTAGAAGAAATTAAAAATTACATTTTTCAAAATGGTATTAACCTGGCCATTTTTGATGATGAATTAAGTGGTTCACAAATAACCAATATTGAAAAAATATTGGGGGTTAAAACCATTGATCGATCTGATTTAATACTAGATATTTTTGCTAGTAGAGCTAAAACGGCACAAGCAAAAGTACAAGTAGAGTTAGCGCAATATCAATATTTACTTCCTCGTTTAAAAGGTATGTGGAGCCACTTAGAGCGCTTAGGGGGAGGTATAGGCACTAGAGGTCCAGGGGAAACAGAAATAGAAACCGATCGTCGTATTGTAAAAGATAAAATAGCATTGTTGCGTAAACGGTTACAAACGATAGATAAACAGGCTTTTACACAACGAAAAGAGCGAGGTGAATTTATTCGTGTTGCTTTAGTGGGTTATACTAATGTTGGCAAATCAACATTAATGAATGTAATAAGTAAAAGCACTGTGTTTGCTGAAAATAAATTGTTTGCAACATTAGATACTACCACTCGTAAAGTGGTATATGATAATACCCCTTTTTTATTGAGTGATACGGTAGGTTTTATTCGTAAACTACCTCACCATTTAATAGAAAGTTTTAAAAGTACTTTAGATGAAGTGAGGGAGGCTGATATATTATTGCATGTAGTGGATATATCACATCCACGATATGAAGAGCAAATGGCTGTAGTAAATAAAACATTACAAGAGTTACAAAGTTTTGAAAAACCTATCATCACCATTTTTAATAAAATAGACCAATATGAAACACGCCACTTTGATGAATGGTTAAATGAGCAAGTAAAAAAAGATATTTTAGCAGAGCTTGAAGCACAGTGGAAACGCAATACACAAGACAATTGCATTTTTATTTCGGCTACAGAAAAAAGAAATATTGATATGTTGCGAAAATTTATTTTAGAAAAAGTACGCACTTTATACCAACAACGTTATCCGCATCAAACAAAATACTTTTATTGATTGATAATAACTATGAAAGAAGAATGTGTAGAATGGATAAATATTGCAGCATCTATAGCAGAAATGCGATTTTTACCTAATGATCTTACAGAAATAGAAGTAAAAGGCAAAAAAATTTGTATTGCTTTACATCAACATCAATTATATGCTTGTGCTGCCAAATGTCCACATGCTAGCGGAAGAATGGTAGAGGGTTTTGTTGATGCCAACGGAAATATTGTATGTCCACTTCATCGGTACCGATTTAAATTGAATAATGGGTTTAACAGT
>CAYVXB010000111.1:0-735 GCA_964454275.1 uncultured Chitinophagaceae bacterium
TATATTTCAATATTCATGCTATTAAAGAAGAATTAGCAACTACCTTTTTACCCATAAAAAAGCCATTAACTATTTTGATTACTAGTGGGGCTTCCTGTCCAGACGCATTGGTAGAGCATGTAATCCAAAAAATACTACAATACTTTGACCAAAATTTGCAGTTAGAAGATGCATTAACTGATATTATTAAGTCCTAACCTTACTACTTCAGTAGCAAACCCCCTACTGTAACGATAGCATTCATTTTGCACATAATGGGCTTTATACACAATAACGATAAGATGCTTGCCTCCGAAATAACGACAGCACTTCCAAAGGAAATTTTACATTGTCGGATTACCTGTATGAATCTGCACCTAATACTATGCAAATCAACATAGCAGAGTGGTAATATTCAAATTTATTTATGATAGCATACACGACATCTAGGCTCATACACATCTTTTTCTCCCAATAGCACTTGGTCTTCTTGTTTTGTTTTCCTGTAGGATATATGCGCAATATTGCCACACTGTACTCATATGGCATGAAGTTTTGTGATGTAATCTGCAATAGCCAATAAATTAGGCATTTGCCCAAAAGGCTTTCCTGAATAATCCATGTCTAAGCCGGCTACAATAACTCTTACTCCTTGATCCGCCAGTTGTTCGCATACTTCTAGAATGTCGTCATCAAAAAATTGAGCCTCATCAATACCTACTACATCAGCATTATTAACTAATTGAACTATTTGTT
>CAYVXB010000111.1:745-6236 GCA_964454275.1 uncultured Chitinophagaceae bacterium
CATCGTGAGAAACGATCTTGACTTTGTCATAGCGTATATCTATGCTTGGTTTAAAAATTTGCACTTTTTGTTGTGCTATGGTAGCCCGTTTTAAACGGCGAATGAGTTCTTCTGTTTTGCCAGAAAACATAGACCCACAGACTATTTCAATCCATCCTCTTTTTTCACCAGCTACATGAGGTTCTATAAACATAATAAATAAAGTAATTAAACGTAATGAGGGGGTAAATGTATTTAGATTTATTTATTGATACAATTTTATGTGCAAATAAATATTATACGTCCCAAATAAGCCTACCTGTAGGTTCTTGAGCCCACTATGTTTCTACGTGAATTTAGCCTACAGTTACATTTATTATCAAACGAATATACTTCTTTACCCAATTTTTATCAAAGGCTTGTTTCAACTCCATTGAGTGGTCATCTAAATTAAAATATTAAGTGTGCCTTATGCTTAATTTGTTCAATTGGTAAATCAATAACCAATTGAACTGTTTGAAGCAATTTTATAGTTTGAGATAACGTACTATATAATGTTTCACCCAAAACTTCCCCTTTAATGAGCCATAAAAAATCGAGATGCTTGAATTCAGGTAACAAATATTCTCCATCAAAATGGTTGTGATATAAATAATGCGCAACGGATCCATTGGATTCTGCATACTCATAAACCGAAAAAAAATATTGACGCTTTTTCTTTTGTAATTGAATTTCCGTATCGGTACTTAGCCGAAAATCAAAGTTTAGTACTTGATTCAATTGCCAACAAAATTGATATTGCTTAATAGGCGCTACAATGCCTAATAAACGAACATCTTCAAAAAAAGCATCTGCTAAAGCCGTATTATCAATTTTATATTTCACGTTGACTATTAGAATGTAATTGGCAATGTTATTAATTGATTTTTTCTGGATACAATAACTGTTGTTGTGTATCCCTTTTTAAAAAATTCGTTGCTTAATATTTTCATGTAGCCGTTTAAATCGTTTACGGGCCATGTATCTATTTGTATAATAATATCTCCAGCTTGTATCCCCGCTTTTTTGGCTGGCTTATCATCAATTACGCCATCTACTTTAACACCTTTTTCATTGAATGTATAGTCAGGCATAATGCCCAATGTTACTTTCATACTATGAGCCGTGTTCATTTGCACTTCTCTTGTTTTAGTAAAACTAAGTTTATGATACTTTTTGCTTGATTGAATAATTTGATACACCCATTGTACAATTTTTGCCTCACCGGTATAGTTTATTTTGTCAAAATCATCTGTTGGTTTGTGATAATCTTCATGCAATCCTGTAAAGAAAAAAAGAACCGGTATATCTTTTCTATAAAAAGACGTATGATCACTAGGACCTGTACCACTGCTATCTATTTTGACTTTAACATTAAAATTACTTTTATGAATGATGGAATCCCATGTAGGACTGGTTCCTACACCACCAATAGTTAAAGCCATAGAGTCGTTTAAACGGCCTATCATGTCCATATTAATCATATAACTTACTTGTTGTAAATTAATAGTAGGATGTTCTACAAAATATTTAGATCCAAATAAACCAAGTTCTTCTCCAGAAAAAGCAATAAATAAATAATTATACGATGGTTTTTTTTCTTTTTTTAATAATCGAGCCAATTCTAACAAGGCAGCGGTGCCGCTGGCATTATCATCCGCACCATTATGTATTAAATGTTCATTACCCTTATACATGCTGTTATGGTCTTCTCCATACCCTAAATGATCAAAATGTGCACCTAATACAATAGTATAGGGTGCTTTGTTATCAATATATCCTATAACATTTGTTCCTGTACGTGTGTTTTTTGTAATGGAATCTACTTTTATTATAAATTCTTGTAGAAAGGGAGAGGAGTACCAGTACTTGCGATGTCCTTTAGGCAAAATGCCATATTCGTCAAACTTGGTATAAATATAATTAGCAGCTAATTTTTCTTCTTCAGTTCCAGCACGTCTTCCTTTTAAAGAGTCGCTGGCTAAAAATTGTATATGCTTTTTCAAATTTTGTACAAGTTGATTATTTGCTACTATAGGTTTTTGCGCAAATACAGTTGTACTAATGAATCCAATTAAAATAAAAATGCTCTTTTTCATAAATAATTTAAATAATGTCGTGTTGGCAAAGGTATTTTCATTCAGCGAATACATCTAAAAATAATATAATAGAAATGTAAAAATCTTCTTCCATTACATAACCACTACCTTTGTAAAATTTAGTTTTAAAAATTGAATCATTCTACTATTCATATTGCATTAGTTGGAAATCCCAATAGTGGTAAAACTTCTTTGTTTAATACTTTAACAGGGTTAAATCAGAAGGTAGGTAATTTTCCTGGAGTAACCGTTGATAAAAAAATGGGGCATTGTGCACTTACTTCTACACTTGATGCTCAAATAATTGATTTGCCCGGAACATACAGTTTGTACCCACGTCGCGAAGATGAATGGGTGTCCTATAAAGTTCTGTTAGAACATGATAAAGAAGTGTCGCTTGAATTAATTGTGCTTGTGGTAGATGCTTCTAATTTAAAGCGCAATTTACTTTTCTGCTCTCAAGTTATTGATCTAAAACGTCCCGTAGTGGTAGCTTTAACCATGCTCGACATAGCTCGAAAAAAAGGCATAGATATTGATATAGATGGTTTATCCAGAGAGTTAGATGTTCCGATTGTGGCTGTTAACCCTCGAAAAAATAAAGGCATTACTGAATTAAAAAAAACAATAGTACAAATAGTAGAGCATTCCTATCGACCACCCGTTCAATATTTTATTAATCTCCAGTCAATTGCTGCTGGTGCCATTAATGATACAAAAATAGTATTACCAAAACTTAGTGATTATGCAGCAGTGCATTATCTTACGCATCACGAATCGTTTAGTTTACCTAGCAATATCCAGGAACAGATAGAAAGAATTAAACAAAAAAATGCTTTTAATTCCACAAAATTTCAAGCGACAGAAGTTATACAGCGTTATGCTCGTATTAAAAGTATTATGCAAAAAACAGTGGTAGAAGAAGATCCACTGAAACGTAATTTAATTACCGAAAAATTAGATAAAATCTTATTGCATCATCGATGGGGGCATGCCATATTATTGGTGGTTTTATTTTTATTGTTTCAAAGTATTTTTTGGTTTGCACAATATCCTATGCAAGCAGTGGAGTGGGGTTTTACCCAAATGAATAATTGGTTGGCTTCAATACTACCTACAACTTGGTGGAGTGATCTTATGATGAATGGACTAGTGGCTGGGTTAGGAGGCATTTTAGTTTTTGTGCCACAAATAATGATTTTATTTGGATTGATCACTCTATTAGAAGACACTGGTTATATGGCTCGTATTAGCTTTTTAACAGATAGATTGATGCGTTCTATTGGGCTAAATGGTAAAAGTGTAATGCCATTAATCAGTGGGATGGCTTGTGCAGTACCTGCTATTATGAGTGCCCGAAATATTGAAAATAAAAAAGAACGATTAATCACTATTTTAGTGACACCATTGATGAGCTGTTCAGCAAGATTACCTGTGTACACGATACTTATAGCACTTGTTGTACCCAATACATATTTTTGGGGATTTTTAAGTTTGCAAGGATTGGTTATAATGGGACTCTATCTGCTGGGCTTTGTTATGGCCATGTTGGTTGCTTATATTTTAAAATTCATTATTCAGCTAAACGAAAAAAGTTTTTTCATATTAGAACTTCCGCTATACCGTCCACCTCGTTGGAAAAATGTATTGGTAACAATGGTTGAAAAGGCAAGAATATTTGTACGAGATGCCGGTAAAGTTATTATGATAATAAGCTTATTATTGTGGGCATTAAGTTCTTTCGGTCCTTCCAAACAGCAACAAATTTTGCAACAACAATATGCAGTACTAAAGCAGCAACACCCTGAAAAAATTGATCAATTAGAAAAAGAATATAAATCTAAAAAACTTGAAAATTCTTACGCTGGTATTATTGGGCATGTTATTGAACCTGCAATAAAACCATTAGGCTTTGATTGGAAAATAGGTATCGCATTGGTAACCTCTTTTGCTGCTCGAGAAGTATTTGTAGGCACCATGGCTACTTTATATAGTGTAGAAGACGAGGATAACAGCAGCAGCTTAAGACAAAAACTAAAGGCTGCCAAACGACCTGATGGAACATTCGTATACACAACGGCTACTAGTTTTTCATTAATGGTATTTTATGTGCTGGCCATGCAATGCATGAGTACCGTAGCTGTTGTAAAACGAGAAACCAAAACTTGGAAATGGCCTCTCATTCAAATACTTTATATGACGGGGTTGGCTTATTTAATCAGTTTTTTGACATACCAGTTATTGCGTTAATAAATGATTCGACTATGGTATTTTACTAGTAAGTTACGATCCTCCATTTTTGGTTGATTTTCATAATACCAACTATTGTATTTCTCCCACCATTTTACTCGGATCAACCCATTCATCAAATTGTTCAGCAGTAACATAACCCAAATCAATAGCGGTTTGTTTAAGGGTTTTATTTTGTTGATGTGCCGTTTGCGCAATTTCTGCTGCTTTATAATAGCCAATTTTAGTATTGAGTGCTGTTACCAACATTAGTGAATTATCTACATGTTTTTTAATATTAGCTTCAATAGGTTCGATACCTATAGCACATTTATCGTTAAAGCTTACACAGCCATCACCTATTAAACGAGCACTATGTAAAAAATTATAAATCATCATCGGTTTAAATACATTCAATTCAAAATGACCGTTAGCACCTCCAATATTAATGGCCACATCATTACCTAATACTTGAGCAGCAATCATAGTAAGTGCTTCACATTGAGTTGGATTTACTTTGCCAGGCATTATGGAAGAACCGGGCTCGTTATCTGGAATATGAATTTCTCCAATACCAGAGCGGGGTCCAGAGCTTAGCATGCGAATATCATTTGCTATTTTCATAAGGCTAACAGCTGCTGTTTTTAAAGCACCATGGGTTTCTACAATAGCATCGTGTGCAGCTAAGGCTTCAAATTTATTTTCTGCAGTTATAAATGGTAAGCCGGTTAAATCGGCTATTGTTTGCGCTACATTTTTGGCGTAATTGGGAGGAGTGTTAATGCCTGTGCCTACTGCAGTTCCGCCCAAGGCTAATTCTGCTAAATGGGGTAATGTATTTTTGATGGCTTTTAATCCATGTGCTAATTGCGAAGCATATCCACTAAACTCTTGACCTACTGTTAATGGGGTAGCATCCATAAAATGGGTACGACCAATTTTAACAACATGCATGAATTGTTTGCTTTTTTCTACTAATGTTTGATGTAATTTTTCAATACCTGGAATGGTAATATCCATCAGCACTTTATATGCTGCAATATGCATAGCTGTTGGAAATGTATCGTTGGATGATTGTGATTTGTTGACATCATCGTTAGGGTGTAGAAATTTTTCTTTGTCTTCTAATTTTCCACCATTTAATA
>CAYVXB010000111.1:6246-6995 GCA_964454275.1 uncultured Chitinophagaceae bacterium
GGTATTTCTCTTTATCGCTCAGATTACCGCCATTTAATATATGGCCGCGGAATGCAATCACTTCATTTACATTCATATTGCTTTGTGTGCCGCTGCCCGTTTGCCAAACAACTAGAGGAAAGTACTCATCTAATTTCCCTTGTAATATTTCATCACAAACGTTACCAATTAAATCTGATTTTTCTTTAGATAAAATTCCTGCATCTACATTGGTTAATGCAGCAGCTTTTTTAAGATATGCAAATGCCTTAATAATTTCTTTAGGCATTTTATTGATGTCTTGTGCAATTTTAAAATTGTCTATACTGCGTTGGGTTTGTGCGCCGTAATAAGCATCTATGGGCACTTTTACTTCACCCATGGTATCTTTTTCTATGCGGTAGTTCATTTTCTATTTTTTATAAATATATTTAAGTTCTCAGTTACAGCAATTTAGAACAATTTTATTGTTGTAGACCGTCTGCAAAAATTTTATCTTTTTAGATTCATCCCATTTAGCAGTGGTAATAAAAATGGTAAATGTCTTTCCTTTTTCAATTCCAAATAAATAGTAACTATTTATATTTTCATTATTATACAAATGCCAGATTATGGAATGGTTGATAGTATCATTCTTTAATATTACTCGTGTTCCTTTAATTTGGTCAGCAAGAAACTTGGAATCCCATTCGTAAAACTCATTTATAAAGGAATTATCTGTCATGCCTTTTGAATAAAATGGATAATGGCTATTTAAATTGATAGCAACA
>CAYVXB010000112.1:0-6820 GCA_964454275.1 uncultured Chitinophagaceae bacterium
TAGAAAGCCATGCAACTATTGGCAACAGCCATGGGTTTGGTCTCTATGGTGTAGCTCAATATGTAGCAATGCTAAACGGTACAATAAAGGCAGAAAGCAAGCCTCATGTAGGCTCTACCTTTAGAGTAGTGCTTCCCTCCCTAAAAAACTAAGCTAAGCGTAACGCATTCATACAATTCAGTCAAAATATTTTTTAACCTCTAAAAAAAGAACGGTATTGTTAAATTAATATAGTTTTTAGATGAAACACTATGATTTGTCCTTTCGACCGTAGGGAGAAACCCCTTATTACACAAGAAATTTATTATTCCAGCGTGGTGGCGAGTGTCTCCACTCGCCACGGCAGCCGATTTCTAATTCCAGATATCATTGCTGAACAAAATCCTGCCTTGGTAAGATAATCTTGACCTATGGATCGCTAACGGTATTGTTAAATTAATATAGTTTTTAGATGAACACTATGATTTGTCCTTTCGACCGTAGGGAGAAATTCCTTATTACACAAGGAATTTATTATTCCTAGTGTGATGGCGAGCGAAGACACTCGCCATCACGTTGAGCTTGAACCCTTGATTCGCATTAACAATATACAAATACAATGAACGTATTAAATTTAAATTCGCAAGAAAATCAACAAATTGATTCTTTACTTTCAACGTTAATAAAACAATATCAATCGCCTTGTGAAAATGCATTTTTATTAGATGCCAGAGTTCTTGCAAAGAACCTTCCAGAAAGGCTTTTAAAAAAAATGAATGCATTCAGATGTCTAGAGAATCACAATGGCACATTACTTCTCAAAGGCTTCCAAATTGACAACCAAAAAATTGGATTAACTCCTGATATGGTTGGTAAAGAAATAGATGAACTTTCTGCACTAAGAGAAGGCTATATGTTAATGTTACTCGCTTCATTTCTGGGAGATGCAATTGGATGGAGTGATCAACGTAATGGGGCATTAATCAATAATATATTACCATTAAAAGAACACCAAGAAGAGCAACTAAGCACAGGAAGCGTTATCGATCTTGACTGGCATGTTGAAGAAGCATTTCACCCATTTCGTGCTGATTATCTTGGGTTAATGTGCATTCGTAATGTTGATCAAATTCCAACAACAGTGGGTTCAATAGAAAATATTTCTATTGATGATCAAATGAAGAAAATACTATTCGAACCTCGTTTTATATTTCTTACAGACAAAAATTTCCAGAATGGGAAATTCAATAATGCTATACCAGAACCGGTGTTGTTTGGAGATTATTCTACCCCATACATTAAAATTGATCCTTCGTTTATGAAAACGATTGATGGTGATACAGCAGCAGCAGAAGCGCTTAATCATATTATTAACGAATTTAAAAAAACACTCCATGAAATAGCACTTCAACAGGGTGATATATTGTTTATTGATAATTATCGGGTTGTGCATGGACGCAAAAGTTTTCAGCCTCGGTTCGATGGTACAGATCGTTGGTTAAAACGTATAAATATTGCTTTAGATTTTCGCAAATCGAGAACAGCAAGAGAACATCAAAATTCTCATGTTATAAATACACACTAAGCACATATATGAATAAACAAGTAAATTATTGGTTAGACAAACTTAAAAATGCTGAAACATTAAATTTACCCGTATTTCCTTTAAGCAATAGTACTGAAGAGGCTGTATCATCAGTAGAGATAACAGTTTCAGCCGACGAGGTTAAATCAATAAGAGAGATAGGAAGAAATAAGGATTTAAATATTTTAAAACTATTTCTGGGTGGGCTTAGTATTGTATTGTGGAAATATTCTTTACAAGAAGAAATAATTATATCCACCCCTCCGTTAAAATTACCAGATGAAGATATCAATGGAAAGGGCACTTTGTACTGTAAACTCAACATGCAAAAAGATTTGCTTGTACAGGCTCTTCTTAATCAGGTACATGAAACGCTAAATGATGCCTATCTTAATAGTGAATATGATGAAGAACAATTCTTATCGAACTATAGCTTACAAAATGGAGGTAATCTTTTACCTATAAAAGGAATAGGATTCAATTATCAAAAAATAAATGCATCAGGCAATTGGTTATCTAATCACCATCTTCTCTTTGAATTTATTGAAGATACATCCTCTGTGATTAGGGTAACTTCAAGAATAAAGCTTTTGCCTCAACAACTGCTGCATAACATGGCCAAAAGTCTGTTAATATCCGTACTGGATCTTTCTAAAAATAAAAACGAAAAGATAGCAGCTTGCTCCATACTCCCTTCAAACAGTTTACAATTGTGGCAAAAACAGTTTATAAAAAATAATAGAGATTATCCCACAAACATTACTGTAGTTGATCTATTTGCTCAAAACGTTACAAAAAATCCTGAAAAAACGGCTCTAGTTTATGGAGAAAAGCTTACAACATATGCAGAGTTAAATGAATGGTCAGCGCAGATTGCCAGATTTATAATCCATCATACTAATAAAAAACCAGGGTTACTTATTGGTATTATGCTAAAACATTCCGCTGCACTAGTAGCCACTGTTTTAGGGATTCTTCGTGCAGGTGCGGCTTATGTACCTATTGATCCTGATTACCCAATAGAACGCATTCGAGATATTATAAGTGACACAGAATGCCCAATTGTTTTTACAGAAAATGATGAAGAACAAATAACTATTGATGGTTGCAAATTTGTAAATATTGCAACCAATGTGCATGTAGAAAATAATTTATCTCTTTCAACCCCAAAGCCCGATGATATTGCTTATGTAATTTATTCTTCAGGAACTACAGGAGCTCCTAAAGGAATAATGATACAACACGCTGCCATACTAAATTTACTTTTTTGGTATAATGAGCATTACAGCATTAACGAACAAACCAGAATAATTCAACTTACTAACATTGTAGTTGATATAGCTTTTCAGGAAATTTTTTCTGCCCTAATAAATGGACTTACACTATTTATACCACAAAAAGAAGAACGTCAAGATAAAACATTGTTTATTCATTTTTTGGAAAAACACCAGATCAATTTTATACAAGTAATTCCGGATACGTTAGCAGAGTACTTTTTGAATACTCCTACATTAAAATTTCTTAACCAAATTCTTTGTGGGGGAGATAAGTTAAGTGAAAAATTAAAAGACGATATTGTTTTAAAGGGATACAAATTATATAATATCTATGGACAAACAGAAACAGCTATTGATACAGTGGAAGGAGTTTGTGTTTATGGAGTTCCGATAAAGTTTAATGAGTATGTTGCTAACTATGAAGTTTTAATTCTTGATGAACAGAAAAATGTATGTCCGGAATATGTAACAGGCGAAATTTATACAGCAGGTAAAGGATTGGCGCTAGGATACTTTAAACAGCCTGAATTAACGGCTAAAAAATTTGTTGATCATCCTTTCAAAAAAGGGCAACGGATTTACCGGACTGGGGATATGGGTCGACGTCTTCCAGATGGAAGTATTCAACTTATAGGTAGAAAAGATGACCAAGTGAAAATACGAGGTTATCGAATAGAATTAGGAGAGATAGAAAATGCATTAATACAAATTGAAGGCATTAAACAAACTTGTGTATTAGCTAAAGAAAGAAAAACAGAAACAGGTAATATAAAATATTTAGTAGCTTATTGTGTAGGAGATAATAATGAAAAAACACTTGATCAACCTACTATTCTAGATAAATTATCAAAAATGTTGCCTGAATACATGGTTCCAAGTGCTCTAGTAATAATGGAATCATTCCCATTAACTAAAAATGGTAAAATAGACAAGCGTGCTTTTCCAGATCCTCAATTTAGCTCATTAGACGAGTATACGGCTCCTACTACAGAAGTAGAAGCAGAGATATGCAACATCTGGCAAAAAGTTTTGGGTTTAGAAAGAGTAGGTATTAACGATAATTTCTTTAAGATAGGAGGCAACTCTATTTTAACCATACAAGTATCGCATCGCATGAATAAAGCACTAGGCTACAATGTGAAAGTAGCAGATGTGTTTAAATATAAAACAATAGCACAAATACTGCATCATAGTCTCGGTCAAAATCAGACACACATACCTAAAACAGATGCAAAACAATCTATCTTATCCTTTGCTCAAGAACGTTTATGGTTTATAGAACAGTATGAAGAAGGTACCAATGCCTATCATATTCCTGAGGTTTTTGAGCTTGCTACTGATACAGATGTAAAAGGTGTAAAATATGCGTTGCAACAAATAGTATCCAGACACGAGGTATTAAGAACTACTATAGAACAAGTAGATAATCAGGATCATAGCATACAGCAAGTACATGAAACACCTTTGCCTATTGAAGAAACAATGATAACGGAAGAAGAAAATGTAGAAGCGCTTATCAAAAAAGATATTAATCGGCCCTTCGATTTAAGTAGTGAATATCCAATCCGGGTTAAGTTTTATACTATTAAATCAGTATCCAAAAATTCGTTGCATAAAACGATACTACTAATTACCACCCATCACATAGCCAGTGATGGATGGTCTGAAGATATATTTCTAAAAGAGTTATTTGCTTATTATGAAGCGTATATTAACAAGGATACAACATTTAGTTTACCTGCTTTAGAGATACAATATAAAGATTATGCACTATGGCAAAGATCATATTTAACAGGAGAAATTTTAAAAAAACAATTAAGCTATTGGAAAGAAAAATTATTGGGGTATCAAACTTTAGAATTTCCTACTGACTATGTAAGACCAAGTAATATAGACTATAAAGGCGCCCAGCAAGCGTTTATACTCAGTAAAGAAACCAGCAAAAAATTAAGAGCATGAGCCCAACGCTATGGAGCTACGTTGCATAGTGTAATGTTGAGCAGCATCAATATTCTGTTAAATAAATATACCGGACAAGAAGATATTGTAATTGGTAGTGCTATTGCCAATAGGCACCACCGGCAAACAGAAGGGCTTATCGGTTTTTTTGTGAATACACAAGCACATAGAACCCAGCTTAGCAAAGCTCAAAGCTTTGAAGCATTAATACAACAAGTTCACCAAGAACAAATAGAAGCACAAAACCATCAAGACTTACCATTTGAAAAATTGGTTGATGAGTTAGATGTTGAACGAGATCCATCAAGACATCCGGTTTTTCAGGTAATGTTTACAATGCAAAGTTTGGGTCATCAAAATAAAACCACAGATCAACAAAAAAGCTATTTTAAACCTTATCAGGTAAACAATATTTATGAAGTGGAGAAATTTGATTTATCATTTTATATAGAAGATAGTCAGGAAGAACTGATAGGTCAAATCGGCTATGCAACCAGCTTATTTCATAAAGATAAAATAACAAGGCTTATTCATCACTATACCTATCTGCTTGATGAATTAACGAAAGCGCCAAATAAAGCATACAATGAACTTAGTTTACTTAACACTGATGAGCACAAAAAAATCATTTATGATTGGAATGTAACAGATAAGGACTATCCAAAAGATAAGACGATTTACATGTTATTTGAAGAGCAGGTAGCAGAGACGCCCAATAATATAGCCTTGGTTTATGAACAACAGCGATTAACCTACGCAGAACTTAATAAAAAGAGTAATCAATTAGCCCGTCACATAAGAGCTCAATATGAACAAAGAACAAAACAAACACTTACACCAGATACAATTATTGCCCTATGTTTAGATAGAAGTTTAGAAATGGTAATAGGGATAATGGCCATACTAAAAGCAGGCGGGGCGTATGTTCCCATAGATCCAAATTACCCACAAGATAGAATTGATTATATAATAGAAGATACGCAAGCTAAACTAATACTGAGTCAAAAAAGTTTAACCGCAAGTAATCAAATACAACTACCACAAGAAAAAATCATTTACATAGATTTATCTGAAAAACTATACAATATAGAAGACTCATCCAATCTTCTAAAGCACAGTAAACCCAATGATATTGCTTACGTTATTTACACTTCAGGAACCACCGGAAAGCCTAAAGCATCCTTAATAGAACATCATTCTTTTGTTAATCTAAATACTTGGTATTCAGAGGAATTTAATTTAACGGCATCCGACAGCTTTATAATTTGTTCTGAAATATGTTTTGATTTAACACAGAAAAATTACTTTTCTCCTTTAATAAATGGAGGCATTATATATATTCCTCGGAGTGGATTGTATGATCCATGCAGTATTGCTAATATCATTTTATCCAATAATATTAATAGAATAAATTGTGCTCCAAGTGCATTTACACCCATTTTAGATGAAATCTATAAACAACAAGACTGTTACGCTTTTGACTACATTTTCTTAGGTGGAGAACCTATTCCAGATACTATATTGCAAACTATAAAAAGCAAGATGCCTCATGGATATTTTGTTAACACTTATGGTCCCTCAGAGTGTTGCGATGTTACCACATTTTTTAAATCATCATACAAAGATTTACCTGACAGCGCTATTCCATTAGGTATTCCTGTTAATAACTTTAAACATTACGTACTCAATAGTAAGAAACAACCTGTACCTATAGGCGTTACAGGCGAGCTATACATAGGAGGAGCTGGTTTAGCAAGAGGCTATTTAAATAGCCCTGAGCTAACTGCGGAACGTTTCATACAAAATCCATTTGCGACAGAATCGGATAAAGCAAAAGGCTACACCCGGTTATACAAAACCGGCGATTTAGTAAAATGGTTACCCGACGGTAATGTAGAATATATTGGTCGTAACGATGATCAAGTAAAAATACGTGGCTATAGAATAGAATTAGGCGAGATAGAACATGCCTTAACTCAAATACAAGGTATTAAACAAGCTTGTGTTGTAGCTAATGAAA
>CAYVXB010000113.1:0-6736 GCA_964454275.1 uncultured Chitinophagaceae bacterium
AAAATTACATTACCCATTGCAGAACAATATGTTAATACAAAAGGTGAACACATTACCACCTTAGGAGAAAAAAATTTGGATTATGAAGTAACTACCTTCGGCTTTAATGCCCAACCATTATATATGTTTCTTGATGCACAAGGTAATATACTAAGTGACGTTAAATACGGATATGATTCAGATACGCAAAAATTTATTGATCACTTAGAAATGATAAAAAAACTAAACGCACAAAACAATACGTAACGATTTTTTCATGTTCATCCATTCAAAACGAATTATACATCAGTGGTTCTAATCGGCTGCTTGATTGCATTTGTAAAATCATCCCAAATATCTTTTATAATATCAGCAGCAGACTGAACATCTTTTAATAAAGCGCTCACCTGGCCTATTTCTAATTCGCCATCTTCCAAATCACCTTCAAACATACCTTTTTTAGCACGGGCTTTACCCAATATACTTTTTAACTCCTCATCGGATACACATTTTTTTTCTGCTTTTTGTATCTCATTAAAAAACTTATTTTTCATCAATCTCACTGGAGTAAGTCTTTTCATGGTTAATAATGTATCTCCTTCATGAGCTTGTACCACAGCTTGTTTAAAATTATCATGCACTGAAGCTTCTGTACTTGCTACGAACCTACTGCCTATTTGTACGCCTTCAGCTCCTAATACCATTGCAGCAAGCATACTACGGCCAGTTGCAATACCACCTGCCGCTATAACGGGTATTGACACAGCTTCAATAACAGATGGAATTAAGCAAAGTGTGGTTGTTTCTTCACGTCCATTATGACCACCTGCTTCGAAACCTTCTGCTACCACTGCATCACAGCCAGCTTGCTCTGCTTTTTTAGCAAACTTACTGCTGCTTACTACATGTACTACAGCAATATTTTTTTCTTTTAATATAGAAGTCCAAGTTGCAGGATTTCCGGCTGAAGTAAAAACAATGGGGACTTTCTCTGATATAATAATATCAATATGTTTATCAATATCAGGATAAAGTAAAGGAATATTTACACCGAATGGATATTGAGTGGCTTGTTTACACTTTACAATATGTTCACGTAAAACATCTGGATACATACTTCCGCTTCCAATAAGACCAAGCCCCCCTGCATTACTTACTGCACTGGCCAAACGCCACCCACTTGTCCATATCATACCAGCTTGTATAATAGGATACCGAATATTAAAAAGTTGATTGATCCTTGTATGCATACATTAACTAAAATCAAGTTCCGTATTATCCCCAATATTTAAGCTTCTGCTTAACCCTTTTACACTAGCGTCACTACCAATAAGAGAATTATCCAATACCACTTCGTGCAGATGTGTATATGATCCTATAATAGAATCGCGAATGATAGAGTGTTTTATAGTAGTATTGCTTCCTACAGCTACGTGGGGGCCTATGATAGAATTTTCTATTGTACATCCAGCTGCTATACTAACAGGAGGAATAATAATGGTATTTTCATAACCATGTCGTTGAGATGCATTACCTCCAATTTTCTTTAATAGTGTGGCATTAGATTCCAATAAGGTTTCTTTTTTTCCACAATCAAACCAGTTTTTTACTTTAAAGGCTTTGAACCTTGCGCCTTGTCGAATCATGCACTCTAATGCATCCGTTAGGTTATATTCCCCATGACTTTTAATTTCTTCAGAAAGTAATTTTTGCAAACATGTAAAAAGAAAATCAGTCTCACACATTTTATACAACCCTACAAGAGCCATATTACTTTTTAAGATTTGGGGTTTTTCTACAACATGCTCTATAAATCCTTCTTCATTAATCTCTGCCACACCAAAATTACGAGGATCATCAACCTTTTTTACCCCTAACATAGAGTACGGGCTGCGAATAACAGCTTCTATATCATATTCGCAAATAGTATCGCCCAAGACTACAAATACTTGGTCATTGTCCACAAGTTCTTGTGTTAAGCGAATAGCATGACCAGTTCCTTCCCGTTTATTCTGGTATACAAAATGCACCTTTAATTGAGGATATGTTTGATGCACATACTCTTGTATTTTTTCTCCTAAGTATCCAACAATAAAAATAAATTCTTTTATACCAGCCTCGTATAGTTGATCAACTATAAAACTCAAGATAGTTTTACCAGCTATTGGAATAAGTGCTTTAGGCTGTGTATACGTATGTGGCCTTAACTTAGTGCCCGCACCAGCTACAGGTATAATTGCTTTCATTTATTATGCTGTATTAAGAATACCAGCAGAAGTGGTATTTTTTGTTCTTAGGTTCAAAAGTAATTTTTTTATAGCTATAGCCGAAACAAAAAAATAGATACTTGAGTATAGCTGAAAAATATCTCATACAAAAAGAACGAAGGCTCGTTTTTAGTGCGTAATCTTTATACAGACAAGCTGTTGATTATCGTATAAAACTTTAATTTCTACGTTATGATGTTGAGCAATTTTTTGTGCGGCTACCCATTTCCAATCAGTGTCACTTATCTCCACATATTTGTTTGTGTGTGTTAACAACCCAAGATTATTGGTTTTAGAAAAAAACAGTTCTATTTTCTGAGATGCATAAGTAATAAAAATATACCAGTGACTTATTGGATCTTCTAGATGTAACTGACGAATTAAGAAATAAAACAGTTTTGTTAAAGATGGGCTATGTGCAGGCATGATTAGTTGAGAAGCCTCAATATCATCAGACAAGCAAATATCTATACGAAAATTAGAATCAATATTATGTATCTCCTCTATTGCTTCATCAATACAATCGTCTATCCGTGTTTCTTTCCAAATATCCCCATTTGAGGGATAATTGGATAAAACCTGAAACATTTCTAATGTGGCTACTACCTTCCATAATTCAATATTGATGGCATATAACAAACTTGAATGAGCACCCTCAATCTTTGGATTATTGATCTCCGTTAATAATACCAAATTGGCTAACGGATTTTTTATATCATGAAAAGCTTTTTTAAAAAGATCGGGAGACTTGTCGATATGAGATAGCATATAACCTTATATTGGTTTTAAATAATACCCAAACCCTGACTTTGTCCAGAGGTATCTTTTAGGATAATCTTTATCAATTTTATTACGCAAAAAATTAACATATACTTCGATCGTATTGGTTCCTGTGTCGAAATTAATACCCCAAACTTTTTCCGCAATTTCTTTTTTAGAAAATACCCTTCCTGGTTCTTGTGCTAATAGAGATAACAAAGCAAACTCACGAGCCGTTAAATTGATGGAGTTACCTGCTCTTACAACCGTTTTTTGAACGGTGTCAATAGTTAGGTCTCCTATCTGAATAACATTGCTCTTACGAGCAGGAACATCAAAATCAGAGCGACGAAGAAATACCCTTATACGAGCTAATAATTCTCCAAAATGAAAGGGTTTAATAATATAATCATCCGCACCAAGAGTAAAAGCATCTAACTTATCTTGTATATCATTTAAAGCAGTGATCATAATGATGGGCACACTACGATTGATTTTTCTAAATTCTTCACAAAGCACCAATCCATTCTTGAATGGAATGTTGATGTCCAAAATAACCAATCCATACTTATTCTGCTGAAACATGCGCTCTGCAACCATTCCATCATAAGCCAAATCAGCTTGATACCCCTGCTCATTTAGCTTACCCAATAACGTAGAGCCTAGTTGTGGGTCGTCTTCAATGAGCAGTACTTGTGTTATATTTTCCATAGTTTTTCCAGCAATTGTTAAGTTTGATAACTTTATATATTTAGTATATTTAAATAAACTACTACTTATAAAGGTATAATCCCTGCTTCAGTTAATTAATCTCAAAATTTATACCACAAATAAAGATAATCTAAAGTTTTATAAGTGAACAATTTTGTAAATTTCACCACAAGGATAATATATTTTTAGGCTATTCCTCATATTCCTTCTCAGAAATTTATAGCAAACTACTAACAAGATAACTATATAACATTCATATAATTCACAAAATCATATGCTTTATAGCGCTAATTTGGTACTCTTGTTAAGGGTTTAACCTTAAACAATCTCATTTTATCATAGTAATACTACGAATCTTTAAGATACAAAAATGAAAAAAATAACACTTCAACAAGCACAAAATCAGGTTCATAAATGGATAAAAACCTATGGAGTTCGTTATTTTAATGAACTCACAAATTTGGGTATTTTAATGGAAGAAGTAGGCGAATTATCCAAACTAATGGTTCGCCTATATGGAGAACAGTCATTCAAGAAAAAGGATAATAAAAATACCCTATCCGATGAAATGGCAGATATTCTTTGGGTACTGTTGTGCCTTGCAAATCAAACAGGAGTAGACCTTACAGAAGCATTACAAAAAAACTTTTTAAAGAAAACAAAGAGAGATGCTAAAAGACATATTAATAATAAAAAAATAAGTTAGCTATACAAATACTAAACGTATTTATAAACCATATTTTTGCAACTATATGAATACTCAAAGTAATAATTTTCAGGCTATAATATCGCATGCCAAAGAATACGGCTTTATTTTTCAGAGTAGTGAAATTTATGATGGATTAAGTGCCGTATACGATTATGGCTCTTGGGGTAGCGAACTCAAAAAAAATATTAAAGAGTATTGGTGGAAAAGCATGGTGTATTTACATGAAAACATTGTAGGTATTGATTCTGCTATATTTATGCACCCCACTATTTGGAAAGCCAGTGGACATGTCGATAATTTTAGCGATCCAATGATTGACAACAGAGATAGCAAAAAACGCTATCGTGTGGACCACTTAATAGAAGCATATGCTGATATATTAATGGCTAAAAATGAATCCCAACAAGCAGAAAACATATTAGCGGAAATGGACTCAATGCTTGCTACCGAAAATTTTACTGGCCTCAAGCAATTAATAGAAAAACATAAAATTACTTGTAGCGTAAGCGGTACAAGCAATTGGACGGATGTACGCCAATTCAATTTAATGTTTTCTACACAGTTGGGTAGCATAGAAGGAGAATCCAACGAAATATACTTACGTCCCGAAACCGCACAAGGCATTTTTGTAAACTTCTTAAATGTGCAAAAAACGGCTCGCATGAAAATACCTTTTGGTATTGCACAAGTAGGAAAAGCCTTTCGCAATGAAATCGTAGCTCGACAATTTATTTTTAGAATGCGAGAATTTGAACAAATGGAAATGCAATTTTTTTGTCGACCAGGTACAGAACTCGAATGGTATGAACACTGGAAAAAAGAACGCATGAACTGGCACTTAAGCCTAGGTATACCAACAGAAAAATATCGTTTTCGTGATCATATTAAATTAGCTTTTTATGCGAATGCTGCAGTAGATATTGAATTTGATTTTCCATTCGGATTTAAAGAAGTAGAAGGCATACACTCTCGTACAGATTACGACTTAAGTCGCCATCAAGAATTTAGTGGTAAAAAACTACAATATTTCGACAATGAAATCAATAAAAATTATGTTCCTTATGTGGTAGAAACATCCATAGGATTAGATCGTATGGTTTTATTAGTATTGAGCCATGCGTACACAGAAGAGAAAATGACGAAAGAAGATGGAAGTATTGACGAACGACTAGTATTAAAAATTTCTCCTAAAATAGCGCCTATTAAATTAGCTATTCTTCCTTTAGTAAAAAAAGATGGATTACCTGAAATAGCAAGAGCATTAATGAAGGAATGCAGAGGTGACTTTTATTGTTTTTATGAAGAAAAAGATACGATAGGTAAACGTTATCGCCGTATGGATGCTCTAGGAACTCCATTTTGTGTTACTATCGACCATCAAACAAAGGAAGATCAAACCGTAACTATACGGCATAGAGATTCGATGAAACAAGAACGCGTTTCTATAAAAGAAGTGAAAAATATTATATTGAAAGCTATTAGAGAAAATTAATTTCTTATTGATTTATTTTTAGAAACTTTGGAAACGATTTAAGTTTTTAAAGTTTCCATCTTTATTTTAGTCTATTTAATACCCCAATATCTTCAACATACTTTGAGCACTTTGCTCTTTAGCATAGAGCCAATCTATTAATTTTCCATTTTTATCGTGTTCTACAATTACATGTTTAGGAGAAGGGATAAGGCAATGCTTAATACCTCCATATCCACTTATTTGATCCTGATACGCACCAGTATGAAAAAAGCCCACATATAATGGTTCTTTGCTGTCAGTTAATTTAGGTAAGAAAACCTCATTAATATGTTCTTCAGAATCATAGTAATCATGACTATCACAAGTCATTCCACCTAATACCACTCGTTGATATTCATTGTCCCATTTATTTATGGGTAATAATAAAAATCTTTCGCCTATACCCCAAGTATCTGGTAACGTAGTGATAAAAGAAGAATCAATCATATACCATGTTTCTCGATCGTTTTGCGTTTTTTGTCCTATTACACTATAAATGTGCGCCATGCTTTCACCTACTGTATAACTTCCAAATTCTGTAAAAATATGCGGCACAGGTACTTTAGCTTTTTTGCAAGTACTCTTTATATTTCTTACAATTTCATTAATCATGAATTGATAGTCATATTCAAAACCTAAAGAATGTTTAATAGGAAATCCTCCTCCAATATTGATAGAATCTAGTTCAGGACAAATCTTTTTTAATTGGCAATAAAGATTAATAATTTTGCTTAATTCACTCCAATAATAAATATCATCTTTAATATTTGAAGCTTCTATTAATTCTAATATCCGAGA
>CAYVXB010000114.1:0-6732 GCA_964454275.1 uncultured Chitinophagaceae bacterium
TAATCATACCAAGAAGAGTTTGTTATCATGTTCTTTATCTAACGTGGCAAGATCTATATTAACATAATTATTATTTAGCTTTACCTCTAGATAATAACAATACTGGTTAATTTTCTATATTATCGAATAATAGAATGCTGCCTCTTTTAACAAACCATTGATATATTTACTTGTCGTTATTCATTTTTTAATACATTAAAGGCTCTCTGCTAGTATGTCTTATTCGCAAGATAATAATATGTGTGGAAGTGATTTTATAGGTTATACGATAACTGTAAACCGAAAATGCCCTGTAATTTGGATCTTTCCGTTCATTTAGTGAATCTGCAGCATAGATAAATGGGTGCGTTTTTGTGGTTTTCATCTTTGCTACTATACTCTCTTTTACCATTTTTGCACCATACGGACTTTCTTTGCTAATGTAGGCTAATATTTCCTTTAACTCATCTAATGCATTCTTTTCCCATATAATTTTGTAGGCTCCTGGCTTTACCACTTTGATAATTCTTTAAGCGCTTGCTCTTCTGTCACAAAATGCCCTTTAGCTACTCGTTTTTCAGCTGCCGCAATTTCTTTATTATACTGTTTTTTAGTTATACGTTTATTTGTACTCTCTGCACCTATAAAAGATTGTATAAGTTTTAATACAGAATTTTTCTGTACAGGTGTAAGCAAGCTGAAATAAACAGATAATTCCCGGTTCATAGTTTGCTTTTTCATCTCTCTATATTTGTATATTATAAATGATGCTAATACACAAATTTACAAAGAATTATCTCAATTTTTTAAAGCAGGTCATATGGAATTAAAATATTGAAAAAGGGTTGACATCTTTTAAAAAGATGTCAACCCTTGAATTTTTACTGCGAATCCGAGAAGTACTATTTCACCTCTACCTCAGCACCAGCTTCTTTTAATTTAGCCACTAATGCGTCTGCTTCTGCTTTACCAATACCTTCTTTAATAGGTTTAGGTGCAGCATCTACTAGTTCTTTCGCTTCTTTTAAGCCAAGGCCAGTAAGTTCTTTTACAACTTTTACAACATCTAATTTTTTGGCTCCACCACTTTTTAAAATCACATCAAATGATGATTTTTCTTCCGCCGCTGCTGCTCCGCCACCACCGCCAGATACTACCACCGCTGCGGCTGCAGGTTCAATACCATATTCTGTTTTTAAGAAATCGGCTAATTCCTGTACTTCTTTTACAGTTAAGCCAACCAATTGTTCTGCTAAAGTTTTAACATCTGCCATATGTATTTTTTTTATTTGTTTTGAAATTTTAATATATATTGAAATTTGGAAGCTTACATATTTAACTACTCAACGAAACTTATTTTTGACTAAAAAAGTCATTGAGAATTTGAATCATTTTAAGATTAAGAAGCTTGTTCTTCTTTTTTATTTAACAATGCTGACAATACTCGCTTGGCAGGTGATTGTAATAATCCAATTACATCTCCAATTAATTCATTCTTAGTTTTAATATTTGTTAATGCTACCAAACTATTATCCCCTACATATAATTCCCCAGCAATAAACGCTGCTTTTAACGTAGGTCTATCACCATTGCTTGCTTTTCTAAAAGAACTTATAATCACTGCCGGATCTTTAGGACTATCAGAAAACATTAATGCTGTAACCTTGTTTAGGGCATCATACATTCCTGTGTACTTGCTACTATCTAGAGATTCTAATGCTTTTTTGATAAGTGTATTTTTTGCTACTTTCATTTCTATTTTCTTATCAAAACAAGCTCGGCGTAATTTACTAATTTGTTCTACTGTTAAAGATTCTGTATCTGTAACATAAAAATTAGTATACTGAGTGAACTTTTCCTTTAAAAGTTCTATTACTTCATTTTTTTGCTCTTTGTTCATAATTTATTTTTTGTCATCCTGAGTGCAGTCGAAGAATAATTAATTTAAAAATGCTTTTGTATCAATGGCAATACCAGGGCTCATACTACTTGCCATAGATATTCCTTTCATGTATGTTCCTTTCGCTGAAGAAGGTTTTAATTTAGCGATAGCATTCAATAATTCCTGGCTATTTTCTTCAATCTTATTGGCAGCAAATGAAACACGACCAATAGATGCATGAATAATTCCCGCTTTATCAACCTTAAAAGCAATTTTACCCCCTTTTACCTCATTTACTGCAGCTGCTACATCATTAGTAACAGTGCCCGTTTTAGGATTAGGCATTAAATTGCGAGGGCCTAAGACTTTACCCAACTTACCAATTTTAGGCATTACAGAAGGAGTAGCTATAATCACATCCACGCTAGTCCAACCACTTTCTATTTTTTGGATAAACTCATCCAACCCAACATAATCAGCACCAGCATTTTTAGCATCTGTTTCTTTATCGGGAGTACACAATACTAATACGATTTTTGTTTTACCTGTTCCATGAGGTAAACTTACGGTGCCTCTTATAGCCTGATCAGCCTTTTTAGGATCAACGCCTAAACGAATATGTAAATCTACTGAGCTATCAAACTTAGTACAATTAACCTCTTTTACTAAGCCGCTAGCTTCTTTTAAACTGTATAATTTGTTTTTATCAACTTTAGTTTCTGATAATTTTCTTTTTTTAGTTAGTGCCATAAACGCTAAAATGTTTTACAGGGTTAAAAAATTAATTTTCCCAAGGGGCTTTTCCTTCTACAGTAAGGCCCATACTACGAGCTGTGCCTGCCACCATTCTCATAGCACTATTCAATGTAAAACAGTTGAGGTCGGGCATTTTATCTTTAGCAATAGCTTCAACAGCAGTCCAAGTAACCTTGCCTACTTTATTTCGATTGCTTTCTTTTGAACCTTTTTGAATTTTGGCTGCTTCCATTAATTGTACTGCAGCTGGGGGAGTTTTAATTATGAAGTCAAATGACTTATCCGTATACACAGTGATAAGCACTGGTAGGGTTTTACCCATTTTATCTTTTGTTCTGTCGTTAAATTGCTTACAGAACTCCATAATGTTAATACCCTTAGAACCTAAAGCAGGTCCTATTGGTGGTGCCGGATTGGCCTGACCACCTTTGGCTTGTATTTTTACAAACCCACTGATTGCTTTTGCCATATAAATAATTTTGGTGTTAACGTGCCTCACTTTAGTAAGACACTCCCAACATGTTTTATCTAAAAGATCTTTATTTGGGATGGCAAAGGTAATAAGTATTATTTAATACCAATAAAATAATTTTGAAGAGTATTTACAACACTACTATTACTATAATCTCATTTTACCTACCTTCAAGAAAATATTTCTAATACACATGAAAAAGCAATTGATAATCTTGACTATGCTAATCATCAATAGCATAACGGCTTCGGCCCAAAGCCAATTCAATGATTTACTTCAAAAAGGCTATAAATTACATGATCAAGGAAAATATAGAGAGGCCATAGAGATATATAAAGAGGCATTAAAGATAGAACCACAATCGTCTACTATTAAATATGAAATGGCTTTAAGTTACCTGTATGCCAAAGATTATCCAAATGCAGTCAAGTTTAGCTCTGAAGTTATTGCTATGAACGATCAAAATCTATTAAAAGCATATAACGTTAAAGCATCAGCGTTAGACAATAGTAAAAAAAGCAAAGAAGCCATAGAAGTATACAATGAAGCATTGCAAAAATTTAGTACCGATTATTTGTTGCATTACAATCTAGCATTAACATATTTTAATCTCAAACAGTATAATAAATCTGCTGAATCTGCTATAAGAGCCTTACAAAACAATAGCGGTCATGCTAGTAGTCATTTGCTATTAGGCTACAGTATGTATCACTTAAACAATAAAGTTCCAAGTATATTAAGCCTTGATTATTTTTTACTCTTGGAACCCAATACAGATAGATCAAGGGCTGCTATAAGTATGGTTTTAGAACAATTTAAAGGGAATGTAGATAAGAAAAATCCTAACCAAATAACGGTATATGATAACAGTTTAAATAAAGAATTTTCTGCAGCTGAATTATTTATTTCGTTATTAGCAACTTCCAATAAAAAAAATAAATACATCACAGAAATAGAAATTTTTGCGGAAAATACCAGTTTGTTTTTCAAAATGTTGGGGGAATCAAATAAGAATGGGAGTAAGGGTATTTGGCGAAACTCCTACATTCCATTTTTTTATCAACTAGCTCAATCTCCTCATATGGAAGCGTATAGTAGATATATCACACAATCTATTTATCCAGAATCAAAAAAATGGGTAAACAATAATATTTCAAAAGTGAAAGCTCTAGCAGATTGGGTTAAAAATGGGGGGAAATAATTCTATTATTCTTCTTTTTCTAAAAACGGATACCGGTAATCTATAGCCGGATTAAGTGTTTCCTTAATAGTACGAGCACTTAACCAACGATATAGATTGATCATACTGCCTGCTTTATCATTAGTACCACTGGCTCTTGCACCACCAAAAGGTTGTTGGCCAACAACTGCTCCAGTTGGCTTATCATTAATATAAAAATTACCTGCTGCTTGACGAAGTTTATGTGTTGCCAGTTCAACCGCATTTCTATCTTGTGCTATAATAGCGCCTGTTAAGGCATATGGTGAAGTGCTATCTACTAATGTTAATGTTTCTTCAAACTTATTTTCATCATACGTATAGATAGTAAGCACTGGTCCAAAAATTTCTTCGCACATGGTAATGTATTTTGGATCTGTTGTTTCAATAATTGTAGGTTCAATAAAATAGCCTTTAGTTTTATCGCAGTTCCCTCCTACCAAAATTTTGACTTTAGAATCTTTTTTAGCATCATCAATATAATTTTTTATTTTATCAAAACTTTTTTCATCAATTACCGCATTTATAAAATTGCTAAAATCTTCTGTAGAACCCATTTTCATGGTTTTGATTTCAGCAACTAATTTTGTTTTAATGGCGTCAGCCAAATTACTGGGCAAGTAAGCTCTGGAAGCAGCAGAACATTTTTGTCCTTGAAATTCAAAAGCGCCTCTGGCTAATGCAGTAACAGCAACATCCACATTAGCACTTTTATGAATCAGCACAAAATCTTTACCGCCTGTTTCGCCTACAATACGAGGATATGATTTATACTTGCCTATATTTTCTCCTATTGTTTTCCACATACCATTAAAAACACCTGTTGATCCAGTAAAATGAACTCCGGCAAAATCAGGATGGCTTAGGCAAACTTTCCCAACAGTTGGCCCATCTACATATATTAAATTAATCACTCCATCAGGCAAGCCTGCTTCTTTTAAAATACGCATAAACAATTGTGCACTATAAATTTGCGTATTAGCCGGTTTCCATACAACCACATTACCACACATAGCAGCACTGGTTGGCAAATTACCGCCAATAGCCGTGAAATTGAATGGCGTAACGGCCAATACAAAACCTTCTAACGCTCTCCATTCCATACGATTATGCATGCCTGCTGCAGATAACGGTTGCTGTTTATATATTTCATTTAAAAAATGAACATTAAAGCGGAGAAAATCTACCAATTCACAAACACAATCAATTTCAGCTTGATATGCGTTCTTGCTTTGTCCAAGCATAGTTGCAGCATTCATTTGATAGCAATATTTTGTAGCCAGTAAATCTGCTGCTTTTAAAAATATGTTAGCTCTTGTTTCCCAATGCATATTTTCCCAAGCTTGTTTAGCTCGTAAAGCAGCGTCAATAGATTGTTGCACATGGGTTTCATTGCCCATATGAAAATGGCCTAGTGTATGTGCAATTTCATGAGGAGGATGTATACTCATTTTTTTTTCTGTACGTACTTCCTTATCTCCAATATACATAGGCACATCGAGTACCTGCTTTTTTAATGCTGATATTGCTTTTTTAAGCATTTCCCTTTCTCTAGACCCTGAAACATAGTTGGATACGAGTTCATTGTGTGGAAGTGGGTAGTTGAAATAACCGAGGTTCATATAATATCAATTAAATTTTATAGAAACTATTTTGATTGTGCAAAGTTACTCTAAGTAAGTTAACAAAGAAGAAGAAGTATCTTTAACTTTCTACTATTTACATGTATGAAATTTAAGCTACCAACAGCATTAGAACCTTTTAGAAAAGAGTTTGAAAAAACTGCACTTGATTGTATTCGAATTAGTAAAGCAGAAGGCGAACCAAAATTATGGGAAAGTAAACTAGGTGGGCATCCTTATTTGCCTAAAAATGTAACGTTTCCTAAAAATGCAGAAGGAAAAGATTTAGTATTTCTTGCCCAAATTAACTTTGAAGAAGCTTCACACTTAGACCCATTCCCAACATCAGGTATTTTACAATTTTTTATTAATGATGATGATTTGTATGGGCTTGATTTTGATAACCAGCTTGTGCAAAATAATTTTAGAATTATATATTATGATGATACAATTCTTAAGCAAGAAAATAACCTTATTACAGATTTTAGTTTTTTGCGAGCCTACGATTTTACGCCACATATGCTCAATGAGAGTTATAAATTTCAATTTGAAATAAAAAAGGAATTAGTTCCAGTCAGCGATTTTCAATCTGGAAAAGAAATAGGAAAATCACTTTCTACCGTGGATGACGACACCATAGACGAGTATAATGATTTACATTTATCGAGTGGACACAAAATGGGTGGTTATGCGCATTTTACTCAGGAAGATCCTCGAAGTTATGATAAATCTATGCAAAATTTAATGCTCCTTTTACAATTAGATACAGATCCTAATATGGAAATAATGTGGGGCGATTGTG
>CAYVXB010000115.1:0-6654 GCA_964454275.1 uncultured Chitinophagaceae bacterium
GTTTCGTGTACAAGTGTTCGGCCTCTATTGTATTCGGGAAGTTCGTATGGTTTATTGATGCCAAATACTTGATAGTCGAGTACTACTCCATGTAAGTATGCTGGCCTTGGGTCAAAAGGGAAAATGCCAACTCCTAGAGCATTATCTGTAAACGATACCACCCATATATTGTAGTATTTTGTAGGATCCCAGGTATCACTTCCTCCTAGTAGGCCATTTTTAGCATCATCAAATGTATTAATATCATACGTTTTACTAGTAATCACTCGAACGATACCATTGGTGGGTTCCAAATTTGGATTAGTTGCTGCAAGTTTAAATACCAGTTTTGTTTTTGCAAATAAAGGCTTAAATGCTGCTGGAATGCGGTTAGAATCTGCATTTAAACCTTGAAAGCTTAGCGTTAAAGAATCAATTTGTTCTTTAATAATGGCATCTGTAATTTTTAGTTGATTTTCATTACTCAACACTACATGTACCACAACAGGAATAGTGCCTACTAACGCTTGGTTTCTTGCACCCATTGATTCTAAAGATGCTGCAGCCATACGACGTTGATTATTATCAAAACCTATTTTAACAGATGGGGTATTTTTGAAGAGTTGTTCATACATTTCATCTGTGTTGCAACGATGTAATTGTGCGTAAGATGTTATAGTAGCAATACTACCTATAAGAACGAGTGTGATAAATTTTTGTAACACGGTTATAAGTTTGGTTATTGAACGTACAGATTACTTTTTGATACGATAAAAAAATAATTATTGATTAGTTACTTCATAATAGAAATTGTTTATAAATGACTAAAATGAATGGGTACAAAAGTAGAAATAAAAAATGAGTATGGTTAATACTTCAATGTCTTTGAAAATTCTTTATCTTTCGCCCTTAAAACCAAACTAATTGCTATGGAACGCTTTCAAGGCTTGATTGGTATTGTTGTTATATTGGGCATTGCTTACATCTTCTCTAATAATAGAAAACGGATTAATTATAGATTAGTGTTTAGCGGCTTGCTTTTACAGATTATAATTGCGTTATTAGTGTTGAAGGTATCCTTCATAACAGATTTTTTTAAATGGATGGGTCGCCAAATTGGGCATATAGAACAGTTTGCTAAGCAAGGGGCTTCATTTGTTTATGGAGATATTATGTTGGACGCACATAATGGATCACAGTTGCCTTATGGTGCAAAAGGAATGTTTGTTTTTGGTTTTAGTGTTACGGCTACTATTATTTTAGTGTGTGCACTGGTAGCTATTTTTTATCATTTTGGTATTATGCAGTGGATTGTTTCCATTATTGCAAAAGCCATGAACTGGATAATGCGAGTGAGTGGTGCCGAAGCTCTAAGCAATGTTGCTAGCGCTTTTGTGGGACAAGTTGAAGCACAGGTAATGATAAGACCTTATTTAGCCGGAATGACTATGAGTGAGTTATTGGCTAGCATGAGTGGAAGTTTGGCTTGTATAGCAGGCGGAATACTAATTGTATATGTGAATTTTGGCGCCACAGCAGAATATTTGTTAACCGCAAGTTTGATGGCAGCTCCAGGTGCATTGGTTATTTCCAAAATTGTTTGGCCAGAAACACAAGAGAGTCAAACCATGGGTAAGGTGAAATTAGAAGTTAAAACACCCTACCGAAATGTAGTTGATGCTATTTCTCACGGCGCTGGCGATGGCTTTAAAATAGCCATGAATGTAATTGCAATGATTATCGGTTTTGTTGCACTTATTGCATTGATTGATTTTTTATTGGGAAAATTTGGAATACTCTTACATCTTGATTTTCCATTAACGTTAGATTGGCTTTTTGGTAAACTATTTTATCCCATGGCTTGGGCAATGGGCGTGCCTTCTAGCGATGTAAGTAGTGTAGCCACATTAATGGGAAAAAAACTAAGTATTAATGAATTTGTTGCTTTTTACGATCTTACTCATGGTATTAAAGAACATTTAACACCCAAAGGGTTGATGATTGTAAGTTTTGCCATTTGTGGCTTTGCTAATTTTAGTAGTGTGGGTATGCAGATTGGAGGTATTGGCGCATTGGCCCCTGAACGTAGAGGAGACCTTGCTCGTTTGGGTATGAAGGCCTTACTTTGTGGTACACTAGCATCTTATTTATCTGCTACATTAGCGGGAATATTGATGGGATAATTTTTACTCAACCTATTTTCCATGAGTATATAAAATCAATAAGCCCCGATATTTTATTGGGGCTTATTTGTGTAAAATTTTCAGCGTGTTAAAGGTGTGCTTGAATCTTTTTTTCTAACACTGATTTGGGTACAGCACCAATTTGCTTGTCTACTACTTGTCCATTTTTAATAAATAAGATAGCAGGAATGCTGGTTATACCAAACTGTGTACTAATGTTAGGGTTTTGGTCTACATTTACTTTTCCTATATTCACTTTCCCTGTGTATGTAGTGGCTAATTCTTCAACTACGGGACCAATAGCACGGCAGGGCCCACACCACTCTGCCCAAAAATCTACCATAGTAAGCTTGTCTGATTGAAGCACTTCTGTTTCAAAATTTGAATCTGTAAATTCTTTTGCCATAATGTATTTATATTTCTTGATGATTAATTGTATCGAAGTTAAAATAAATTTATTGTAAACTATTTACATCATCCAAAATGATTGTTGAATTATGCGAAAGAAAACCATCCATCAGCATAAAATAATATTAACTTGGGTAATACCTATTATGCATATTGATTCAGTAACTGAATTCTTTTATCAATAGGTGGGTGTGTCGAAAATAAATTATCCCAAAACGATTTTTTTGCTACTTGTGGGTTTTCAATAAAAAGTTGGGCTACATCCCTGTTCTTAACAGCTTCAATTTGAGGATCTCCCTTAATTTTACTTAGTGCATTGGCTAATGCATATGGTTTCTTGGTCATTTCTGCAGCACCTGCATCGGCCATATATTCCCTTGAACGAGAAATGCCAAAACGTATAATAATGGAAAATAGATAACAAATAGATACAATGCCCAAAATAGCCAAAGTAATGAGAATGTTATCCTTATCTTTTTTTCTACCGCCCAAATTACCATATAGTACTTGTCTAAAAAGCATTTCTGTTAAAAAGGCGAGAATGCCCACAAAGATTATAGAAATGATAAGTAATCGTACATCTCTATTTTTGATATGGCTAAGTTCATGCGCTATCACACTTTGTAATTCATCATCATCTAATTTTTCTATTATTCCCTTTGATAAACTAATTGCATATGTAGACTTATTAATACCACTAGCAAAGGCATTTAAAGAATCATCATTGATAATATAAATACGAGGTGTTCTCATGCCTTCTTGAATACATAAGTTTTCTACCACATTATATACTCTTTTATTTTCTTTTCTATCAAGTGGTTTCGAGCCAGTAACTGCACATATTAATGTACTATGGATAAAGTAGGCAATAAGAAACCATGCGCCTACTATAATAATGGCGTATGGGAGGTATTGTAAAAATTTTTCATTTGGATTGTACAAAGGAATGGTTAACTTTTTTCCTGCCATTACAATAGCATTAATGGCCCAAAGTATAGCATACATCATTCCCAAAATAATAGTAGGAAATGCTAATAGCAGTATACATGAGCGAGTATTATTTCTACTTATCTGCGTTTGAATACCAACATACTTCATATATAAGTAGTTATTTTAATTTTTGATGAACAAGAAACTAAACATTATTATGGTATTGAATTGCCTCAATAAAAGGAAGAAGAGGCTAAACGATTTATATTGTTCAGAAATAATGTGTAGTTATAGATATATCATTAACTAAAGAAAAGGTTTGTGGATAGCTTACCCACAAACCCTAGATAACAATTAGAATTGAATTTTAGGAGCTTGATCTAATTGCTTACGCTGATCTTCACCTAAGTCAAAAAATGGTTCTTTTTTGAAAGAAAACATACCTGCAATAACGTTAGCAGGAAAAGTTTCGATTGAATTGTTATATTCAGTAGTAGCAGCATTAAAATATCTACGAACAGCAGCTAGCTTATTTTCGATATCAGCCAGTTCTTCTTGTAATTGTAAAAAATTCTGATTTGCCTTTAAATCTGGGTACGCTTCCACAGCAATATTAAAACTACGCAACGAAGCTGCTAATTGATTTTCTGAAGCTATTTTGTCGTTAATGCTTGTAGCCTTCATAGCTCCACTGCGAGCTTCTGTAACTTTTGTAAGTAGTTCTTTTTCATGCCCTGCATATCCTTTAACCGTTTCTACCAGTTGTGGAATAAGATCATGCCTTTGTTTTAATTGTACATCAATGTCTGCAAATGCATTTTTGCGATTGTTTCGTAGTTTAACAATTCTGTTGTACAAGAATATAAATAGGAACACAAAAAAAAGTACAACACCAATAACAATGTAAGTAGGATTCATAATTAAATTTTCCTAAAATTATACAAAGATTAAGGAAGAAAAAATATTTATTTTTCTATTTAACCTTTTTTTTAATTTTTTATCTCCGTTGGCTAAAGCTTTTCTTCATTTCACCCGTAATTATCAATACATTCGTAAAATGAATACTGTTTTGCACCCTTGGCATGGTATTTCTTCAGGAGAAGAGGCCCCGAGCATTGTAAATGCTATTATTGAAATTCCTCAAGGATCGAGGGCTAAATATGAAATAGACAAAGCCAGCGGCTTGTTGAAGTTAGATCGAGTTATTTATTCATCTTTTTATTATCCATACAATTATGGATTTATACCACAAACATATGGAGGAGACAAAGATCCTTTAGATATAATGGTTTTATCGTCTATACATGTACAACCCCTATGTATTGTACAAGCAAAAGTTATTGGGGTAATGCAGATGATTGATAGTGGAGATGCAGATGATAAAATTATTGCTGTTGCTGCGCATGATAAAAGTGTAAGTCATATCAACAACATAGAAGAGATGCCACAACATTTTTTTGATGAACTTCAGCAATTTTTTGAAGAATATAAAAAATTAGAAAATAAAATGGTTAAAGTGGAAGAATTTCAAAACAGACAAAAGGCGATGCGCATCATAGAAGAAGCTATACAATTATACCAGCAAAAATTTACTACAGCCACATAATAGCCAACAACGAACTAACGGAAATAAGGATCCAAAGTAAAACGCCTAACAGTAGAGGCTTCCATCCAACAGACTTAATTTTATTGATAGATAATCCTACTCCAATTAAAAACAACGTTATAGTAAGTCCCGTTTTTGAAATAGAAACGATGTACGTATTAAAAGTAGAAATATAAGGGATATAGCTATTCATTATCATAGCCAAAATAAATAAACCAATAAACCAGGGGATATTTATTTTTTTGTTTTCACTTTTAAAAACAAAAGCAGAAACTAAAGACAATGGTATGATCCATAATGCCCTGGCTAGTTTTACGGTAGTAGCCAATTGAAGTGCTTCTTGTCCATAAGAAGATGCTGCACCTACAACAGAGCTAGTATCATGAATGGCTATGGCGCTCCATAATCCAAATTGGTGTTGCGTTAAATTAAAAAAATGTCCAATGGCTGGAAAAATAATTAGTGCAATAGAATTCAATAAAAATACAGTGCCTAATGAAACAGATATTTCTTTTTCGGAAGCATTTACAATAGGTGCAACTGCAGCAATGGCACTGCCTCCACAAATGGCCGTTCCTGATGCTAATAAATGAGATGTTTTAGTTGATATTTTTAGCAATTTTCCTATAATTATTCCTAAACCAAGCGTTATAACAATACTACATACAGTAAGTATTAATCCTTGTTTACTTGTATGAATAGCAGTTTGTAAATTCATGCCAAACCCTAAGCCCACTACACATATTTTCAATAACCATTTAGTTGCCTTATGGCTTATATGTGCAAAAGGATTACCTAATATACAAGCAAATAAAAATCCAATAATAAGTGCTATTGGATTGTTTGCAAATGGAGTAGCACAAAATAGTAAACAAACAATAAAAAATATTTTTTTTGTGATAACCAAATTGTTCTTGAAATCTTGCATATATACATTTTATAATTTACCTTGACTGCAAATCTATCTGCATAACCCATTAGAAACAAATCAAACATATTTATATGACTGTACAAACGGTGTTCATTATTTTAATTATAGGCTTTACTGCTGGAATGTTAAGCGGGCTAGTGGGTATTGGGGGTGGTATTATTATTGTGCCGGCCTTGGTTTTCTTTTTGGGTTTTTCACAAAAAATGGCACAAGGAAATTCGTTGGGTTTGTTATTGCTACCAGGGGGAATACTTGCCGTGCTTAACTTTTATAAACAAGGATATATAGATATTAAAGTGGTTTTAATTTTATTTGTTGCGTTTGTTATAGGTGGATATTTCGGAAGCAAAATTTCTTTAAACGTATCAGAAAATAAATTAAAAAAAGTATTTGCTATAGTTTTATTATTGGTTTCATTGAAAATATTGTTTTTAGATAAGTCAAAAACGAATGAAGTTAAATCAGACAAAATGATGCAACAAAGTGAAGAATAACGAAACAATAGACAGTACATCAGTAATTGATCAGCTATAGATAAGGATGGATGACGACCTCGCCTTGTGTGGGTAGTGTTAAGATAACTGTGTAAAGGGTAGATCGGCATAGTAGTAAGGTGA
>CAYVXB010000116.1:0-3150 GCA_964454275.1 uncultured Chitinophagaceae bacterium
TTATGATGTATATGTCAAGTATTTACATCCGTAAATACTTTCCAAATTTGTTCTTTGGTTGCCTCTTTCGTAACAACGGAGTACGTTTTCGTCCACATAATTTTTATATTTTTATTATTTAATAAGTGCAAATATAATAAGTGCACTTATTATAAGCAAATATTTTTTATAAAAACATAAAGTATGTATTACATTAAAGAATTGTTGAAACCATCGTTACAAATCGCCCAACTGAGGGCGCATAATAATATCTTCTACAACAGCTTGTGGAGAGAGTTTTGAAGCAGCATATATCATTTCCGCAATATCATTTGCTTCCATAATGCGTTCGCGTTTAACGCCAGATGCCGCCCATGAATCTGTATAAGCAGCCCCTGGACAAACAGCAGTAACTTTTATATTGTACGGTTTTAATTCTTCTCTTAGGTTTTTAGAAAATCCTAATAATGCATGTTTGCTAATACTATAGGATCCTCCATTGGGATAGGCTTGTAAAGCAGCAATGGAACAAATATTAAAAATATGTCCCGCTTTTGTTTCCATCATACTAGGCAGTATCGTTCTAGTTAAATGATAGGCGCTATATACATTGGTTTGCATCATATCGATCAAAACATTTTCCGATTCGTTATGAATAGCACCGGGTATAAAGCGCCCAGCATTATTTACCAATATATCAATATGATTTGTTTGGGATAATACCCATTCTCCCCATGCAATAGCTTCTTTAGGTATGCTCAAATCGGCACATTTATATTTATACTGTGTATTCGGAAAATTTTTTCGCAACTCGTCAACTGCTTGCTTTAATGTACTTTCGCTACGAGCACATAGATAAAGTGTATCATTAGGTAATGAAAATTTTTCAGCAATGGCTTTTCCAAAGCCTTTACTTGAACCCGTTATAATAATGTTCATAAAAAGTGTGTTGGTGGTAAGTGATAAGCAAGATAATCCATTAAAGGAAAAAAGCATACCATTTAATGATTGATAATAAAAAGCACAACAGCTCATCCATTATATTATTTGATGGTGTATGCAATCTCTGCAACGGTTTTGTACAATTTGTACTTAAACGCGACAGAAAAAAATATTTTCTATTTGGAAGTTTACAATCGGATGAAGCAAAGCAGCTACTAAAAGAATATAATCTAGAAAAAAAATATTTACAAACAATCATATTAATAGAGGAGAATAAAAAAGTATATACTCAATCAACAGCAGCATTACGTATTGCTAAAAAATTAAATGGTGGATGGAAATTATTTTATGGTTTTATTATTATACCTAAGTTTGTACGAGACGCATTGTATAACTGGGTAGCTAGAAATCGATATAAATGGTTTGGGAAGAAAGATAGTTGTATGACTTCGACTGCTGATTTAGCCAATAGATTTATTTCTCATTAGCAATTACACTTTATTCGTATGTATTAATTCAATGTTTGTATATGTTTCTTTACAGAAGCAATTACTTCATGTAATTTACTTACATCTTGCCCTCCAGCCGTAGCCAAATTCTTTTGTCCGCCACCACCGCCATTTATTAATGGGGAAACTATTTCCTTGATTATTTTATTAGCATCCATATTTTTTGATTGCACTATACCATCTGCAATACTTATGGCCACAGCAGCTTTTCCATCTATGTTTGCAGCTAATATAATTACAGAATGAGTCAATTCATTTTTTATATCTAAACATAACTTCTTTAACATATCTGCATTAGAAGCTTCTATAACACTTCCAATACAATCTATAGTATTAATTTTTTCTTTTTTCTGAATCAATTCATCTTTAATTGTTTTTCTTAATCGATCTTCTATTTTTTCTATATATTTTTTTTGCTGTGTTTGCTCCTCTTGCAATTGTTGAATAGCTTTTACAACATTTTTCGGATTTTTTAATGTAGTAGAAACATCATTCAATTCTTGCAATCGACTATTTATATATTTTTCTGCTGCTATTCCACTCACTGCTTCCATACGACGAAGACCTGCAGCAACGCTACTCTCCGCTATTATTTTAAAATATCCTAATTGCCCAGTATTGCCTACATGTGTACCTCCACATAACTCCACAGAATAGTTGTCATCCATAATGACTACTCGTACTACATCTCCATATTTTTCTCCAAACAAAGCCATAGCACCCAATTTCAATGCTTCTTCTTTTGGTAGTTCTTTTATGATAACAGAAATATTAGCTCTAATTTTTTCATTGACTAAAGCTTCTACTTGTTGCAATTCTTCATCTGTTACTTTTGCGAAATGGGAAAAATCGAAACGCAGATATGCATCATTCACTAAAGACCCTTTTGGAGCAACATGTGTTCCCAAAACCTTTCTCAAAGCGGCATGTAATAAATGTGTAGCTGAATGATGTACGGTTGTTTCTAATCGTTTATAAACGTTTATTTTGGCTACTACTTCACCATTTATTTGTTTAGGTAATTGATTGATATAATGAACAATCAAATCATTTTCTTTCTTGGTATCCAACACCTCCATCGTTTCACCATTACATTCTAAAATGCCAGTATCGCCTATTTGTCCACCACTTTCTGCATAAAATGGTGTTTTTTCTAATACCATTTGATATTGTTCTTTCCCTTTAGAAACTATTTTTCTATATTTTACTACTTGTGTTTTTATTTCAGATTGATTATACCCAACAAAATTATTGCTCACATTAGGTTTTAATACAACCCAATCTTCTGTTTCCATGGCCGTAGCAGCACGACTGCGTTGCTTTTGTTCTTCTAAGCACTTATAAAACCCGTTCATATCTACATCCCAGCCTACTTCTTTTGCCATTAACTGTGTTAAATCAATAGGAAATCCATAGGTGTCATTTAATTCAAAAGCAAACTCACCAAATATTTTTTTTCCTCGACGTAGGCCATCATAAATTTTACCATTATTCGCTTTTATATGTATCAATTGGCTTTTTTCACTTATTTCTCTGTGTGTTTTTTCGCCGTTTTCGATAAATGAATTGAATAATGAGATCCCAGAATTAATTGTTCTTAAAAATGTTTCTTCTTCTTCTTTAATGACTTTAGTAACAAAATCTTTTTGTTGATGTAATTCTGGAAAAACAGTTGCAAACTGATCGGCTATTAAAGGAATCAATTGATGCCATAGTGGCC
>CAYVXB010000116.1:3160-6515 GCA_964454275.1 uncultured Chitinophagaceae bacterium
TTAAATACGAAAAATAATATCGAACCGCTCTGCGTAAAATTCTTCGTATAACATAGCCTGCGCCAGTATTTGAAGGCAATTGCCCATCAGCAATTGTAAACGCAATAGCTCGAATATGATCTGCTATCACTCGAAAAGCAACGGCCTCACCCCCTCCCCCCCTCTCCAATGGAGAGGGGGGATTTGGAGAATATTTTTGATTCGTTATCTTTTCAACTTCAGCAATGGTGCCTGTAAAAATATCTGTATCGTAATTGCTTTGTTTGTTTTGTAATACGCGAACCAATCGCTCGAAGCCCATACCCGTATCTACATGTTTAGCAGGAAGATTCTCTAGCGTTCCATCTTTTTTTCTATTGTATTGAATGAATACATTATTCCAAATTTCAATTACTTGTGGATGATCTTTATTAACTAATTGATTGCCCGGTATTTTTTGTCGTTCTTCATTCGTTCTTAAATCAACATGAATTTCGCTACAAGGGCCACATGGACCGGTATCGCCCATTTCCCAAAAATTATCTTTTTTATTTCCATATACAATATGGTCTTGGGGTACTAGTTTTTTCCATTCTTCTAAAGCAATGGACGATGGAGGTAAATTTTCTTTTACATCACCTTCAAAAACAGTTACGTACAAACGGTCTTTGTCTATTTTATAAACTTCAGTAAGTAACTCCCAACTCCATGTAATAGCTTCGTGTTTAAAATATCCTACCGTTGGCTGGGCAGGATCGCCAAAACTCCAATTACCCAACATTTCAAACATGGTATGATGATACGTGTCTACCCCAACTTCTTCTAAATCATTATGCTTTCCGCTTACACGCAAACATTTTTGAGTATCCACTACTCTTGCATAAGGTGGTTTTTTATTTCCTAAAAAGTATTCTTTAAATTGATTCATCCCTGCATTGGTAAACATTAATGTAGGATCATTTTTTATAACAATAGGTGCTGAAGGCACTATTTGGTGCCCTTTGGATTGAAAAAAATCTAAAAATTGCTGACGTATTTGTGAAGATGTGCGCATGCTAATTTGCGAATTATGAATGATGTGCTGTTTTATGCTTCAATAGGTTACAGCTTTGTGTTTTCTTTTTCCGATTTTATTTGCTTGTTAATGCGACGAGCAAAAATGCCGCATACAATTAATAGTAACAGCGTAGTTCCTCCTTGAAGAATATCTCCCCATCCTTTACCAATTGAATGTTCTCCAAATCTTTTCAATCCGCCATATAAAATATTTGCAGCTACAAGACTGGAAAATATGATTATTAACAGAATTCGTTTTTTTTCGGTGGAAGTTTTTGTAGACATTTTTAAAGTTGTAGGATAATAAATTTTTACATCTGTAATAAATGACAATTTATTTAGAAGCTATTGCTTAACCTGGCACTCGAGAAATATATTTTTCAATTTCTTTTATTTGATCTACTACTTGTTTAGTTGTGGGCTTTTGTGCTTTTGCTTTTTTGAAGAAATCTTTAGCAGCACGAAATTCTCTTTTATTCATCATGATTTGGCACATTTGCAAATACGCTACAGCCATACTTTCTTTATCAGGTATACCGGCTCGAATAGCAGCCCGAATATAGCTCTCACCTTGTTTCCAATCGCCTTTTTGCAATGCCATCATACCCAATTGTAGTTTATTAGCACCCTCAGCTTCTTTCATAGGAGAGCCTAAATCAAGGCTTTTTTTCATGTGCTTTTCTGCTGAATCAAAGTCTTGTTTCATCATGGCCATATTGCCCTTAAGTGTATAGTATGCCGAACGAATAGGTTTGTATAATAATCCTGGGAACCAGATAGAGTTTAATACTTTTTCAGCTGCTTCTACATTTCCACTTTCAATGTGTACTTGAATAAGCCTAAGCGGTCCAATAAAAAAATGACTGGCAATAGCTATAAAAGCAATAAAATATAATATAAATGAAGGCCAAAAGCTGGTGTATATATTAACAGCTATGGCTCCAGCTAAAAAGACTATACCAATATATAGTCGATATTTGATAAGTTGATTATAAAACTTCATATTTTAGTTGATAAGTTTAGCAAATATACAAAATGCATAACGAGCGTGGGCATTAAAGAATTATGTAATATTGCACCGCACTTGGCAATCAAAAGCTGTCTTTGTTATAACCAATTTAAATATATAAGATGAAAAAAAATATTATCCTATTACTTTTCATTGTATTCATGGGGTCTTCTTTATTTGCTCAATCCACAAAAATCACCGATCAAACTATTGGTGATATACGCATAAAGCAAAGCATTAATAAGTTAAAAATACATAAAGGTTGGACATTAAAGCATGATACCAAAATGGTTAATGGAGGTAAAGAAACTATCTATACTATTTGGGAAGGAGGCAAAATGATTTTTGAAATCAATCCAAGACTCAATCGAAAAACAATGAAATATACGGACAAAATAGATGAGATTACTACCTATTCAACAAAATATAAAACTTCTAAAGGTTTGATGGTAGGCTCAACTTTAGAAAGTGTGCTTAATAAGTATCCTAACGGCTCTATTGTAAAAAGTTCAGAAGGAAATCTTTTAGTTCAAAGTAGCGAGGAATATATTCTTTAGATTATTGATCCCGGAAGGGATATTGGACCAAAAGATAAACTAAAGCATCATGAAAGCTCCTATTCTATAAATGACTTTAGCAAGGATGCCAAAATTATAGCTATCAACATATTTAATGTAGAAGAAGAAACGAATATGTAATCTTTACATAAAGCAAGGGCCTCGTAGTTCAATGGATAGAATAGAAGTTTCCTAAACTTTTGATACAGGTTCGATTCCTGTCGAGGCTACATTTATAGAGAATAGTTTTATTTTTGTCTGAATATAATATTCGGCCCTTTAGTTCAATGGATAGAATATCTGACTTCGGATCAGATGGTATAGGTTCGATTCCTATAGGGGCTACTTAATACTGTAAAGAATTTCAAGCGATTGATCTTTTTTATTTTAACCAACTCCGATACAATTTCTATCCAAACTGGGTTTTATACGAAAGTGAAATACTAACTAGTCCAAATAAGATTAGAGAAAGTATAGCTAAAGATGCATGTAGATACAATGGTTCAGCAGTTGTTGCAGAACAACAATAGCAGAAAGATTATTTATTCATAAATGCATACTAATTCCGTTAGTTATACGCAATCATTTTGGATTGGATTAACGCAATGCGTAAATTGTGGTGTTGTAACGCAATACTGCCGTAGGCAGCAGTAAAATATTTTCGTGTAAGCTACGCAAACACTCCCTATATTTTACTACATTGCGTTACAACGATGCGCTTTGCCAGAATTTGCGCTGCCGGGCAGCACAGCGT
>CAYVXB010000117.1:0-6372 GCA_964454275.1 uncultured Chitinophagaceae bacterium
CTAGGGTTTATTTCCTTTTATTGTAATCAAGTATAAAAGAGAATCCCAGTCAGGATTAGTAAGATAGTAAAGATAAACTTTATACCAAATATAAATAATAATTAGTCCAATATTTTGATATTGGATTTTTTTTGTTTTACATTTGGACTACAAATAAAATATATTTATATGTCAAAACCATTTTCCATTAGTGTAAAAGAAACTATTGTAGAGCTGAGAAGTCTACAAAGAAAATCCGGAGAGCTTATATCCAAACGATTACAGATGCTCATAGAGATTAAGAAGCATCAAAAAACAGGTATATCTAAAAGGGATCTTTCCGCTATAACCGGGATTAATCATAATAGCATAGTTAAATGGAGAAAGATGTATGTAAAAGAGGGTATAGATAGGCTATTAAAACACGGTCGATCCGGAGGCTTTAAAAAAAGTGTAGTAAGCATGGATGAGCATAAAAAAATTGAAGCAAAATTAAAAGATGCTAAAAATGGTATAAGAGGCTATACAGAATTATTGGAATGGGTAAAAACAGCATTAAATAAAGAGATGAAGTATATCACCTTAGTAAAATATACCCAACGACACTTTGGTACAAAAATAAAAGTAGCCCGCAAAAGTCATGTTAAAAAAGCCGAAAATGCAGTAGAGGCTTTTAAAAAAACTTCTCTCAAAAATGCCAGGAAATAGCCTTGCAAAGCGATACCCAATACACTATGATCAATTTGTTTTTTCAGGATGAGTCTAGATTTGGATTATTTACCAGAAATGGAAAAGCCTTAACTGCAAAAGGTATTAAACACATTTGCCCTTTTCATCAGGTTTTTAAAACCACCTATTTATTTGGGGCCTTTTCGCCTATTAATGGCGATAAATTTTTGCTAGAACTCCCTTTATGTAATAGCGAAACATTTCAAGCTTTCCTTAATGCATTTGCACTGCAAAACCCACATGAGTTTAAAATAATGGTCTTAGATAATGGGGCTTTTCATAAAGCAGCAGCATTACAAATACCCCAAAATATAGCTTTACTTTTTTTACCAGCCTATAGCCCAGAACTCAATCCCGCTGAAAAAATATGGTGGTTACTCAAACAAGAATTTATCTGCAAAAACTTCGATAACATCGATGAGCTTGGTAAACATCTCAATAGCATCATCACAGAAAAACTTAATCCTAAAATCATTAAAACCATTTGCTCCTTCCAATATTTGTTATGTAAATTTTAGACTATTTTATATATGCTAATGGTATTAATGGTATGATTTGTCCTTTCGACCGTAGGGAGAAATTCCTTATTATACAAGAAATTTATTATTTTGAGAGATACTCATACTTCATTAGCAATATCCTAATTTTCACCGTACTTTCAGCATTAATATTATCACCAGAAAGGACCACTACCTTGTTTACACATTTTTATTGAAATTAATGGCCTTACAATTTGATTCTTATTTGAGTGAAGGAGCGATCTTCTATTCACAACGAATAAAGATTTTTTATTTGTTAGATATTTTAAAAAAATAGTTATATCCATTTAATACTGTTTAATGTGCTACTATTTTCCATCTATCATTATAGGCGTGTTACCCTTACCCATTATAATAATTTTTGAATTTTGGCTCAAAGCCATTTCTTTCATTGCTTTTATTTGTTCGTATTGTAATTGCTGATCTGTGAGTCCTGTGTTTATAATACGTTGATAATCTGCAATGCCTTGGGCTTCTACTCGTTTACGCTCTGCTTCTTGTTTTTCTTTTTGTAATACGAATTCCATTTTTTTAGCATCTTGCTCCGCATTAATTTTACTTTCAATAGAGGCTTTTACTGAATTAGGCAATGTAATATTGCGCACCAGTAATTGCTCAAGCATCAAGCCTCTTTTTTTAAAATCTTCTTCAATTGTTTTATAAATACGCTGCTGAAATTCATCTCTTTTTCCTCCAAAAAGATCTACAGCTTGGTAATACACAGCATTATCTCTAATTTTTGTGCGAGTAATTGGACGCACTATTTTTTCTTTAAAATCTTCACCTGTTTCCATTAATAGACGTGGGGCATCACTTGGTATTACTTTATATAAAACAGTTAAATCAATAGTCACTTCTAATCCATCACTGGTAAGAACGCGAATAGCATCATCTCCGCTTTTGTCTCCTTCATCATGAACGCCACTCATAGTATAATTTTGTGTTTTTACATCTATCTTTTTTATGTCTAATAATGGATTTACCCAATGAAGCCCGCTACCAAGTATTTCACTTTTTACGTTACCAAATAATACTTTTACGCCAATTTCACCCGCATTAATTTGCTTTACACAACTAGTTAGTACACCTATTAAAATAAAAAGGCCTCCTACTATGCGAAATATGCTTTTGTATTGTTTTATCTGAAAATTTGTACGGGCTATTATAGCGTACAAAACGATACATAAAAAGCCTAAAATAATCCAAATCATAAAAAAATAGTTTTAATAAAGGTAGTCATAAGAATTAGTATCAAAATGACTGATACTATTGTCTTATTTCTTATACTGTGCTACTTGTGAGTACTTTTTTATTCGTCATCACTATCCAAGCATACCCGATTACCATTGCCAAAAAAGAAGCGATAAGCACTGCCATTTTAGCTAGGTCTTGTACAGTATTGTTTGAAAATGCCAATGTAGAAATAAATATAGACATCGTAAACCCAATTCCTGCCAAAATACCTATCCCTGTTAATATTGACCAATTTACTTTATATGGCAGCATTGCCCATTTCATTTTTACTAAAAACCAACAGGTTAATATAATGCCTAATGGTTTTCCTATAAATAGGCCAATGATAATTCCCCACGATAAACTACTGTTTAATGTTTGAAATCCTTGTTGTGGAAATACAATAGCGGTATTTGCTAAGGCAAAAAGTGGAAGTATAAAAAAGTTAACTATAGGATGTATTTTTTGTTCATAATGCGATAATTGTTTTGTTGGAACAAGGCACGCTAATAGAATGCCAGCCAATGTTGCATGAATGCCTGAATTGTACATACAAAACCATAAAGCTAATCCCAATAAGCATTGTATCCAACCAAAAGGAACAATCTTATTCAACATAAAAATTACAAACACCATTCCTAGGGAACATAATAAATAGGTTAATTCAATTTCGCGTCCATAAAAAAAGGCAATAACTAAAATAGCTCCCAAATCGTCAATGATGGCCAATGCGGTTAAAAATACTTTAGCAGAAACAGGAACTCGCTTTCCTAATAAAGAAGCTATACCTAATGAAAATGCAATATCTGTTGCCATAGGAATTCCCCAACCACTACTAAACAAGCTTCCTCTATTCAATAGATGAAATAGCAGCGCCGGAACAATCATCCCGCCTAATGCGGCACCAATAGGTAGTATGGACTTTTTAACGGATGATAATTCTCCGATTTTTATTTCGCGTTTTATTTCCATTCCTGCTAAAAAGAAAAACAACGTCATCAATCCATCATTAATCCATAGATGAATGTTGTGTGGTAGTTTATATTTTGTTAGTACGGGAAATTCCAAATGCCATATAAATGTGTACCAGTCTGTATTTCCAATATTGCTTATTACTAAAGAAATCAGCGTACACCCTAACAATAGAATACCGATAGCTTTACTATCGTATAGCAATTCTAATAATGGATTGATAAAATTTCGTTTGAAGAAATGCAATAACATATTGTAAAAATAAGCCCATCATTTAAATGATGGGTATTCCTCGATTTTGCTCAGAACAATTAATAACTAAAGTGTAATAATTTTCGACTCCACCTTATCCTGCATTAAATCTACACTTCTAGTAATAAAATTAGTAAGGGTGTTACCTTTTAGTAATCCTTGAGAAAGCAAGGCCAAATCGGCTAAATTTCGAATCATTTTCTCTTTTTTGTCTTTATGTGTTTCGCTTAAAATATTTTTATAAATAGCATGATTACCATTAATGGTCAGGGTTACTTCATCAGGCATATTTGCATACCAATTCATACTGCTTCCACCTGTAGCAGCCATATCTTTCATACGGCGCATTTGTTCAGGACGTGTAGCTATAACAGGTGCTGCTTGAGGACTTAATCCTTTTACTTCAACAGTAACATGTGTTTCTGGAATTTGTAATCCAAATAGTTCTTTTAATTGTTTTTCTTCTTCTGCATTTAAAACGCTTGAACTACTTTCTGTTTTATCAATCAAATTGTCTGTAATATCTGCATCTACTCGAATAAATTGTACGTTGTTCCATTTCATTTCCATGTGTTGCATAAAGGATGCGTCTATTAATGTATCCATTTTAACTATGCTATATCCTTTTTCCTTTGCAGCTTGTATATAACTATCTTGATGTACAGAATCGGTGGTATAGAGTATAATATATTTGCCTTCTTTATTTTTTTGTATGGCCTCCGTAGCTGTTTTATATTCTTCAAGTGTATAAAATTTGTTTACACTTACATCTTCCATAATATGAAATGCATTGGCTTTTTCTAAAAACTTATCATCCGTTATCATTCCATATTTTACAAATAAACCAATATGTTCCCATTTTTCTTCAAATGATTTTCGATCATTTTTAAATATCTCTTCTAATTTTTCGGCAACTTTTTTAGTAATGTGGTTATTTATTTTTTTTACATTTGGATCGCCTTGTAAATAACTACGACTAACGTTTAACGGTATGTCTGGTGAATCAATAACACCCTGTAGCAACATTAAAAATTCAGGAACAATTTCTTTTACTTCATCTGTTACAAATACTTGATTGGCATATAAACTGATTTTATCTTTTTGTATTTCATATGAATGTTTAATTTTAGGGAAATACAAAATGCCTGTTAAATTAAACGGATAATCTACGTTGAGATGAATCCAAAACAAGGGCGGTTCGTTATAGGGATATAATTCCTTATAAAAATCTTGATAATCTTGCGTCGTTAAATCGCTTGGTTTCTTTACCCATGCAGGTTTTGTGTTGTTGATTTGTTTTTCTTCGAAATAAATAGCAATAGGAAGGAATCGACAAAATTTTTGTAAGATATTACGTAATCGATCGGCATCTAAAAATTCTTTGCTCTCTTCATTGACGTGCAATACAATTCTAGTTCCTCTATCTTCTTTTTCGGTATGATGAAATTCATATTCTGGTGAGCCTGTGCAACTCCAATATACAGCTTGCTCATCTTTAAAGCTTTTAGTATAAATTTCTACTTTCTCACTTACCATAAAAGAACTGTAAAACCCCAAACCAAAATGCCCAATAATTGCATTTTCATTTTGCCCTTTATATTTATTTACAAATTCTTCGGCTCCACTAAATGCCACCTGATTGATATATCTATCCACTTCTTCTTTTGTCATACCTACACCGCGATCAATAATAGATATTGTTTTTTCTTCTTTATTTAACACAACGTCAACACGCAATTCGCCCAATTCACCTTTAACTTCACCTAATGTAGATAATGTTTTTAGCTTTTGTGTAGCATCTACAGCATTACTTACTAGTTCACGTAAAAAAATTTCGTGATCGCTGTAGAGAAATTTTTTTATAATAGGAAAGATGTTTTCTGTTTGTACTCGAATAGTTCCTTTTTCCATGGCTTTTATTTTTTAGAATGCAAATATCAAATAGAATTCCAATATTATCTAACCTGACAAAATTTCAATACAAAATGGCCAATAGATTTCCCCGATATAAAAGAATATACTTACTATTAATGGTTCATATTTTTAGATTTGTCGGATTGTTTTTCTTTTATAAAATCGTATAATTTATCTTTATTATCTGAATATAGAAGTGTTTTTATTAGTTGAGTATAATTTAATTGATCCACTGTAGCATCATACATTAATTTAGCACATTCTAATTCTTTAGACTTAAATCCTAATTCTATAATTTTAGCTATTTGTTGAGTCTCGAAAGTATGTTTAACAATCACACTCTTGACAAGCTTGAGCCTATCTTGTTCAAAAGCTAAGCCTCGTACCTTACTGATGAGTTTCTCCAATTCTTTATCGGACATTATACTTCTATCCTTAGCTGATGGGTAATTCCAAGAAGGAATATTATTTGTTGATATAGCACTTTGTTGTTGTTCTATATATTTATATAAATCGTCTTTTTCGCTTGCAAATTCTAACTCATTAGCTACTTGATAATATGATATTTTTTCTGAGGAGATAGTAGCGGTGTACATCAATTTAGCAGCTTCTAACTTTTTAAATGGGAATTGCTTTACAATTTGAATTGCTTGCTTTAATTCAAAAGTTTGACTATTAATAAATGGTTTGAGCATATTTAATTTATCATCATCAAAACTTTCATCATTTATACTTTGTAGTAATGTTTGAAATT
>CAYVXB010000118.1:0-6369 GCA_964454275.1 uncultured Chitinophagaceae bacterium
CCCATAGGTTTATAAAGCATTAATTTAAGGGTAGTTCTTTTTCTATTAGCATTTCTAATTAGTGTGCTTACTCCTTTAAATTTACCATCTGTTCGTTCTAATTTTACTAATTTTCCGTTACCATAAATAAACATTTGATAATTTTCTATAGGCAGCATAGTACCAGGACATTCAGCGGATAACTCTTGAAAGTTTTCTAAATTGCTTTTATAATCTTCTTCTGGCGTTTCATATAAAGCAATTGATATTTCCTGATCACCTTTTGCTGTAGCTTTTAAAAATTCTCCAACTTTTCCATCATTGAGCAGTTCTCTCATTTCTTTATAGTATGCCACTACTTCTTTTTCTAATTCTTCTTTTGGAATTTTTCTTAAATCCTGCCCATTACGCCAACCTTCTAGCTCATATGGTAAATCCTTAATCTCAAATTCCCATTCCTGTTCTAAAACAGGAACGGGTTGCTCTATCTTAAGTATAGGAAACTGTATAAGCATTTTATTGTTTATAGTTCCTAACATGGCTGTTTTATCATATTCGAATTGGTATAGCTTTATTTTCCATTGAATATCGCCATCGTAAACATCGGTAGGTTTTATCAATGGTGTTGTGAGCAATGGAAATAGTTTTAGTTTTACAGTATGTTTTCCATTGCCTAACAAATAGGGATTACATTCATAAGAAGTATTTACACCCCCTTTATTATGATATTTTTCTAAAGGGATATCATCCATATAAACTTCATAAGGTGTTAACCCATTGATTTCGATAGCATATCCCCTTTTTATATTGGTCGTGTAATGATATGGCTTCATTTTTTTTAGTGTTTGTATATATTTTTGTTGTTGATTATTTTGGCCACAAGCCAGTAAATAACTACATACTGTAATTATTAGAATTGTATTTTTTATAATAAATCTATTTCCCATGATTTAGGCGCCATAAGTTTTGCTATTTTAGGTTCATCGTCTTCATCAGGCTGTTGCTCGGATTTTTTCTTTCCACCAAACTTCATAGTTATTTCAGCATTTAGCCCATCAAAAGTTAAGATGCCAGGCATTTTGTTGTTTCTTTTGTCTACCGGTACTCGTATACTAAATTTAGCTTTTGCTTTTATATCAATAGATGCATTTGTGGAAACTATACGGGGTATTTCTATGCTAGCATGTCCACCAGCTTCCAGCCAAATAGCAAAATCAAAATCTATTCGCACTTCTACACCACCCCAGCCATCAACCGTATGGTAAGTAACTAACGGAAGGTCTATATTAGCCTCTCCAGAAGCAGCAAGGTTTAGATAATAATCGATTTCTACCGCACCCAAAGTTAAGAAATTGATGGTGTTAATTACTGCATTTATACTCTTAATAATAGCCCCAATTGGGGGAACAAATTGAGCAAAGAAAAGTAAATCGAGCTTTCCGGTTAATTTAATAAGTGGTTTAAACTCTCCTTTAAATGTATACATACCGCCTACCAAAGCATTGTTGTATTTGCTTGGAGCAAACTGCCCATGAACTCCCAAGCTAAAAGATGGCTTGTCTACTTCTATACGTATAGGTAGTCCTTTTCCGGAACGGTGCTTCCAGCGCTCAGCCATATTGCTATTTTTTGCTCTGGATTCGTTTGCTTCGGTTTCGTCTGAAAAAGTAAGGTTTTTAATGGCTTCATACGCTCGTAAGAAAAAATTAATTGCATTGAGTATGGGTAATCCATCTCCTGTATCAAACCCATCTTCTTCACCATTGTATTTAAATTTAGCTTCTATCTGCAATTCGTAACCTTTACGAATATTTTTTAACCCTGTTTGTTTTTTCTCATTAATATATTCAATATTTTTTTTCCTATTTTGATTTTCATCTGTTGTTTTAAATTCTTTATGCTTATAGTTAGGTTGTTGCTTTACATATAAGGGTTTATCTGAATTAAATTTTATATTTACCCACCATTCAAAATCGGGATAAACATTTATTTTTACTACTTGATTGGGATAGCCACATGTACTAATAGGGATAAAATAAGGAATAGCCTTGGATTCATCCATTTTAAAATAACGTACTATCCAAGAAACTTTTGACTTTTTAAGATTAGCAGCATCCCATGCAGCATCAAGTGAATAGCCCAACCATTTTTCTGCCAATGTATCGTAAGATTTATTGTATTCATATTTTAAATCTAAGGCTATACTATTATCATGTATGTTGTAATCTTTTCCTTCTATTAATTGTTGTATAGTATTGTATTTGTTTAAATTGTATTCAACAACAGGTATTTTAGCATTTTGATTTAATAGGAATATATTGGTTGAGATGTTATGGCCTAATTGCGGATTTGTTTTTTTTAAGTCGCATGGGTTAGTTTTAAGATCTTTTAGTTCGATAGTAACCTTTTTTGTTTTTGCATCGCCGGCTATTATTCCAAATATCGTTTCGGTACGGTCTTTTACCCCGCCGTCTTTTGTTTCTTCAAAAACCGAGAAAGCTGGCCTTTTTTCTTCTTTTACCAAAATGGCTGTGTATTTGCAAGGCTTAAAACTTTGGGCTGCTATTTGTTCATCTTTGGTAGATAATACTTTCACTATACTAACGCTCAGTTGCTGACCTAGAATGATTTCGCCATGTTTTAGGTAGTCGGTATAAAAATAATATGTTGTGGTGAGTGATTTTAATTTTTGTTTATAAAACGTTTCTGCGAATTTCTTAGCTATTTTTTCATTTTGTTTGTATGGATTAAAGCCCATATAAGGTTCAATTTTTTCATCATGAATTGCCCTTACTTTATATTGTAAAGTTAATAGCGCATGGTTAGATGCTTCTATATCTTCACTTCGTTCTCTTGTTTCATTGGGTTTTTCTATGTGAATTTTTGTCCAGTCTACCATTTGAATTTTATTACTATCCTTTGCAGTAGTTTTTTTTTCTGATAGTTTAGCATTGGGATTGTATATATAAGTTGGTTCTATTAGGGCATAGAAACCTTCTAGTTTTCCTGCTTCATGGTTTACTTGTCCTCTCCACTCTTCCATAACGGGAATTTCAATTTTTGTAAGTGATGTTAATGTGAGTGGGTCAGCTTTTTCATTTTGATAATAAGGAGTTTTTTTTGATACCGCTTTTTTGGTAGTTTTAGAATAAATGGTAATATCAAAAGTGCCAAAAGAGTAATAATCTACCATGGGATCGGGTAGCCGATGGCATTCTATGTACAGATTTATGGTTCCCCCATATCTTACAACAGGAGGTTTCTCCATTTCCTTTTGAGGGAATAGCGTACGGTTGGTGTTTGTAAAGCCTGCTCTTATAATTTTAGGTTCATCGAAAAACACAACGTATATGCCATTGGCTTCAGCAGCTTCAGGAAATGTAGGCTCTTCCAAAAATGCTTCGAGCCAATACAAATGGCCAAGGGTAAAATTTTTACTCCCCGTTATTGATATTGATTCACTTTGTACATATTCAAACTGTACTCTATTTTTTTGTTTATGAAGATTTGTTTTTCCCTGCCAACCTATGTCATCCCAGTTTTTACCTTTGCCTTTGGCAGCAAAAATCCAATTTATTTTCTCCTGTTGTTCTGAGTTGCCGCTTTGTAGTTTATTTAGGTATTTTATTTTAATGCTCGCCGTTTTATCTTTTTTTACAAAAAGAACAGAAAACTTTTTCCCATTTATATTTACATTATTATGAAGTTCTACTTCTCCCCATTTGGAGCCTATTATTTCATATACATAATTTTTTCCCATTTTTTAATTAGTTTGTGTTTATTGTAATGCCTTGAAAAGGATTTTCATCTTCATCTTCAATATTTACTAATGGATTAATTTGTGCTAACACATTTTTATTGGTATTTTTTACATTTTGTGCGGATGGCTGTGCAGTTTGCCCATGCCAAGCAATACTGATGCAATCTTTGCCACCAATAGCGCAAGTGGCTTTGCTGCCTTCTAATAAAGGCATGCCGCCGTTTTCTATTTTTATACCATCGTAATAGTCGGCCCAAGCACTTACTACTACAGCACAAGGACCATTATTGACCTGAGCACATGAACCAAAAAAAGGCGGGTCAAAAGGCTGGCCAATTTCTTTGTCTGTGGCTAACAGTTTCTGAGCAGCTTCGGCATCGTTAATGTAGTGTTTTTTTTGAGTAAGCACTTTCAATTTAGCCGGCGCTTTACCAAATTTACACTGGCATATAGCGCCTGCACATACCATGTTTCCTGTTTTGTTATTGCTCATAGTATAACTATTTTTTAGTTTTCAAATAATGATGCCCACCAAGTCTTTTTCTTTTTTTCTGGATTGGGATTGATGGGTTCAATTTTTTCTTCGTTGTGTAGTGTATATGCACTAATGGTTACTTGACTGATTTCGTCATCATCTTCTTCTTGTATAGTTACTTTTCCTGTGATGCTTTGTATTTGATGTGTACCTTGGTCAAGATGGTATGTAGTATCTATACTTCCTGCTGTGGGGTTGTATCGGTATTGTACTGCATTGGATAGTTGGTTGGTATCTAGCTTGCCTTGACAGGTTAAGGTGTATGTTTCTATATCTGTAGGGTTTAAATCTACTGTAGCTTCTGTTTTAAATATTAGGGGTTGTTCAAAGCCGTAAAAAGGGAAGCTTACATACATTGGTATACTGAATGTTTCTGAATCATATTCGCTATAAATAGGGCTAAAGAAAAGGGATAACCATATATCGGTTGTAATGGCTTTTGCAATATGTTTATGGTTATGTAAAATACCTTCTGTTTGTTGAATATACTGTTCTGCTAGAGGGCCACTAAAATCTCTGAGTAAAGTAGGTTTTGCAGTAGCAAAGCGTTGTTGAATTTCTTTTATATTTAAAATGTTATCTAATTGTCCTGATTTATCAACTAGGAGCTGCATGGGGTATAATTGTTCTGTGCAGGCTATATATAATTCTTCTGTAGGATTTTCTGGTTTATACTCGTTTATAAAAAAATATTGTTTGTGTATTTTCCATACTACTTTTTCGTTTTGTATATGTGTGCAATGCATGGTTATTTGTTGGTGTAGGGTTTCTGTTTCACCGTTTTGTAGCCATTCTATTTTTACCCCGTAGCGTCGGTACATGTTTACATAGCGCCAATATAACGCTGGTTTAGGCCGATTGTTTGCTCTGTTGCCTATGGGGTCGAGTATGTGGTTGATGGTTGTGGTGGGCATATATTTTGTTCATGCTTTATTTTATGTGATTCACTAAAGACAGAAATCACGGAAATATAATATTCTATTTAATAAATAATCTTCTCTTTCCCAAAATCGTCTTCATTTCCATCTCCCATGTTTTCCATAGAATTTATACGATTATCATTATGATACAATAGTTTTCCGTTTGAATATTGTCCCAACAACAAGAATCCACATTTAAACATCGTATCAATTTTTTCAATTTTATTAATTAATTGCATATAATATTCATATCCATCCAACTTACCACCCCTTTTTAATTTAATAAAACGATAGGTTTCAATATAATAGATTTTATTGCAAGATAGTCTATAACCAGGTGCTACTCTTCTTTTAGTCATTTCTTCATAAAACTCATTCAACAATTTTTTGTTTTAGTCTTTAACACCAATATTAAACGACCCCTTTACAAAAACCCAATCGAACCTCCCATCGTTAAACTTAAAGATTTCCAAATTAGGTTGATAAATAAATTCGAAGTTGGTTTTACGTATTTTTGCTAAGAATTTTTTTTTGTATCCATATTTTTTTGAAATATAAGAAGTTTTTAAAGTAATGGTGTCGTTTCTTATGGCGCCTTTATCCACTTCTTTCCATTTGCGGTATGCAGTGGTAATAAAACGGTTAATACTAATTGCATCTTTATCCAGTTCAAAAACACCAATTAGCCTTAATTCTAGAGGAGGTTTAATGGTAAGAGTTATGCTATCATTAATAGGAGCTTTATTTTCTGTAAATTCATAATCAGCACAATATACATCACCTTCTTCGGTATACACACAAAATGTAAATAACTCTTTACTGCGTTGATAAGCATAAACCTTGTTCACTTTTAGATATGCACTATTGATTAAGGCTTGCTTTTTTTGTTCTTCTTCAAATGCTAAATAATCATCAAAATAATCAAGGTCATTTGCTTTTATAAGATCTATATTTCTTGAAGCCAAATATTTTATATAATCTTGATGTAGCTGTTTTCTTGCCTCTTTAGATGTACGACAACTTATTATAAAAAGCACAAGAAAAAGTAATGCAATCTTATTTATTTGTTTTATCATCTTCTTCCTTTTTAATTGCTTCTTTTAATTGATAAAACTTTTTTATTGATTTAATATTTTCAGGTACTTTAGCATCCAAATATTTTATAAGCCTATCGG
>CAYVXB010000119.1:0-6280 GCA_964454275.1 uncultured Chitinophagaceae bacterium
CAAATAGTAAATGTCCGAGATGTGAAGCTGAAATTACACTAGCAGAATTTAATCAAATCTTCCCCAATGTTAAACAATTATTTTATACAGGAACTAATAATTTATCTTCAACAAGTATTCAACAATTTTTAGATATACTCAATAAAACATTTATAGAGTTAAAAATTAATACTTGTATTAAAAAAACATTCTTTTTAGCGCAAATAGCAAAAGAAACTGGAAATTTCTCAAGAATTGATGAAGATTTATATTATAAAACTGAAAAAGCATTACATACTTTTTGGTCAAAAGATAACTGTCCTAGTTTATATTCAAATCCTAACGAGTTTCTTAATAATCCTGAAAAACTTGGTAACTATGTTTATAGAAATATTGGAGAAAATGGTGATGAAGCAAGTGGAGATGGATATAAATACAGAGGAAGAGGGTTAATCCAAATTACAAGGAAAAAAGGATACAGAAGGTTTGGAGAGTATAGCGGAAAAGATTTAAAATCTAAGCCGGATTTGCTATTAAGTGATTTAAATTTAATGGTTCGTTCTGCTGGTTGGTATTGGATGCATGGTGTTCTTCTGAAAAATGGAACAGAAAAAGATATAAATACAGTAGCCGACGCAGGAGATTTCAAAGAGACTACAAGATTAATACATGGCTCTACATTAGATGTAAAAGAAAGAGAAAAAATACTTGATAAGATAAAACCTATTTTAAAAACTGATGAATGCAAAAAAGCAGTAACAAGTAACAATCCGGAAACTTTATCAGATGCTGATATAGAATATCATATATTTTGCAACAATGGAGATATCCATTATAAAATCCACAATGAAAAAAGAGAAGTAGCAGAATATTTTTATCATGATAATAATGGGAATGTTCATAATATTGGAAAAATAAAATTGAAAAAATTAAAAGATAAATATGGAGAAAATTATGCAGATAGATTAAAAGGAGGAGAGTTTATTTATCTGACAGATATTAGGGATGTAAAGCCATACTCTAAGAATGGTATAGTATATAAGCTTGCTTTCAATACAGAGCATGAAAGATATTATTTAAATGACGTTACACTAGCAGCACTTTTAGGAGCTATATTAGATTGCAGTTACAATGATTTTACATTCAATGGTTTTAGTGATTCAAAAGGCAGATCCATAGCAGGAAGTAATAGTCATAAAAATGGAATGAACGGAGATATCAGGTATTTAAGAAAAGATTATTCTGGTAAAAATGTACATTTAACCTTAGATTCAGAAACAGGTGATCCATGCGGATGGAAAGGAATGGATGAGCTAAGACAAAACAAATTTAACGATGCTTTGTATAAATATGGATGGAAGAGCATGCTTTCATGGGAATATAATGGAAAAAAACTTAATCATTCATCACATCATAAAGACCACTTTCATCATCTTCATGCTCAAAGCTTTAAACCAAAACTAAAAGAAATGAAAAAGTAAAATGAAAAATATATTACATTTAACAATAGCTTATTTGCTACTAAGTTGCTGTAGTAATAAACAACAAACCAAATCTGATCTTAAATCAACTAGTATTTATTATGAGCAATCTGCGACAGATAGCATTATCAATACAATTGATTCATCTTTTATAGGAAAAGAAATTGTAGACAATGAGAAGAAAAAAGTAATAAGTCAATATTACATTACACTAAATAGAGAGTTTACAAGGCCGGAAATGGCAGACGTGTATTTTTCAAATATTGACTCGCTAATTAGCATCTTTGAGTATAAAAAGCTATGCATAAAAAAAACAAAAATAGATTCATACGTAATTAATATTGACTTTGAAGATGCTAGCTACTCATCTATTCTCTTTGTTATAAAAGATCAACAAAATAATCCATATGCTAGTTTAATAGTTTATGAAAACTTAGAATCAGAAACAAATTATAAATGCTACTCATCTATTAACAGCGATATTATAAATATTAATAGACTAGGAGATAATAAAAACTTCAATGAAAAATACCAGATAGAAAACAATAATTTTCTCAATTACTTTGACATTAAAAATATAACTATAAATCAGGAATGGGGTGCAAAAAAATTAATTTATACAAAAGACGGATTAGATTCTTCGTATGTACATGAGTATCAAATGGAAGGAAATATAAAAAGTCATTTAAAAGAAGGAAAATGGGTAGAAAGAAGATATATTTTAGAGTATGATAAATCTGTTTGGGTAGAAGGTAATTATAAAAATGGGTTAAAAGATGGCGAATGGTATTATTCACCAGAAGGACCTGTTGATAAAGTAGAAGTATATAATATGGGCAAACTTATCAAAAGTTTTCATAGGTAGATTAAGATATCAATTAAAATGAGTTGATAAATAGGGTTTGTAAAAACTGCAATATAACAAACACATAAAAACCTAGGCGCTGGCACTCCCCGCACCTTTTACATGGCCTTATACTATAACCAAAGCAATGTTTTATTCCCCACCGATGTGGGCGATAGCGATATTACCAATGATGTAGCAAAATACTTTGAAATAGCCAAAGTCATGGCAGAACTATCGAAAACTAAGGATCCTGCTAAATATATATTGGAAACAACAGCAGCAGTTGTAAAGCGCAATTATTTTTTACAACTCAAAGTAGCGGATATAGCCAGCCAAAACCAACTGCTTAAAAGTATTGCTCCGGTGGTGTTGGGTGAGCAATTGGATGAGGAAGGAACAACCACAACAGGAGCATGCCCTAATTGCAATAAAGATATTACAGCAGAAGAGCTCAAAAAAATATTTTCTAAGGCTGCTGATAGTACTTTATCAATAGTTGCCAGCAATTACAATAAATACATGAAGGACTTAGGAATGAATACTTGTTGGAATAAAGCGCATTTTTTTGCACAGGCAGTAGTAGAAACAGGAGAAACTTTGCATATAAAGGATGGGGAAAGTTTTAATTATTATAAAGAAGCTTTAAAAGGTACATTTGGAGCTTTTCAGACACCCAAAGGCAGGAAAATGGCTGATCTTTTAGGTAGACAAGTTCAAGAGCCTTCATTGCCAGGTGTTTCCCTAGAAAATCAAAAGAAGATTGCTAATTATGCGTATTCACCGCCAGCAGCCATGGCAAAAGAACTAGGAAATACACAATCTGATGATGGTTGGAATTTTAGAGGCAAAGGACTAATACAGTTGACTGGAAGAGATGCGTATACTTATGCTAATACATATACAAAAAAAGAAGGAGCAGATATTGTGAATAATCCCGATTTGGTTTTATCCGATATCAATATCTCTGTGATTTCCTCTATGGCATTTTGGAAATGGAAAAAATTAAATATTAAAGCTAATGAAACAACAAATGTAGTAAGAGATATATGTCCTTCTGTAGGCAAAAGTGTAAAGCTAGCTAATGGAAAGACAAATTATGGCGAAAAACAAAAAGCCTTTAATGAAAGAACTTCTGTAATATTTAAAATAAATGAATGTACGTGGGGAAAACAGAAAGATGCTGCAGAAAATGGAGACATAAATAAATATAAAATAGAAATCGATAAGTTTACTTACCCTAAAATATTAAACTCAAGCACTTCCAAAAAATATCAATATGATATTTATGATTCTGGAACATTAATAAAAACATTTGTATTAGAGAAGAATAGTTATAACCTTTTACCATTTCCGGAGACTGGTCCGAACTGGGGGAGATTTGGTACAAGAGAAAAAGGCGGAGATAATTGGGCAGATGAAAAAGTTACAGCAGCTTTATTAGGTTTTTTTTATTCATTACCCAAGAACGGATTTAGTGAAATACTATACTTTAATGATATTTCTGCTAATGATAAAAGAAATATTGAGCATACCGGTCATAGAAAAGGTGATGATATAGATATAAGATATCCTGGAAGTGCTAACAAAGCGGGAGAGGTTTTGTGGCGTGAAGCTATGAAAGTATATAGTGATGAAAAAAAATTCGTGGAAGTTCTAGAGAATATATTATCCATTGCATTCAAATGGAAATTTAATACAAATTATGCATATAAAGTAGGGATAAAGTATACAAAAGGCGCTGCTATGAAGGTTCATCAAAACCATTTTCATTTAGGATTAAGGTAAAACTAAAATTATGCAATACATTACATTATTACTATTTATAATAATAAACCTATTTAGTTGCCAACAAAAAAAAGAGAACAAAAAAGAAAAAGATATGATAGATATTCAATTAGTAAAAAAGCATCTAAAACTTCAAGAATATTATGAACTTCCAGAAGATGATACCAATATAAATCATGTCTATAAGTTAACGGATATAGATGTAGAGATAGCTGCACAAGCCATCAACAAAGGGCTTAAAGACAATGGCTATCAAACTCCTACAGCAGAGGCGTTTAACCAAAAAATAAAAACTATATTTAATATTGGAGCTAATGATCATTGCAATAATATTATTGAACATAAAGATTTTTTTACTTATTTGATTAGTCAAAGCAAAGAAGATGAAAAATATCTAAAAGAAACGGAGTATGATTATACTTTTGATCATATATTCTTTATAAAGAATTATAAATTAATAACGTATGTGCCGCTTTTGGCAGATTTTGTAGAAGTGATAAACGAAAATGAATTAAAAATTAATATTAATCAAAAGATTATAGCCCGCAACAGATACTTATTTAATGATAGTAAAGCAGATTTAATATGGTTGTTAATTAATGACAAAGAATTTTTAAAGCAACTACTCCTTGTTTTTGGCTATGACAGAGAACTCCAAATTAATAAAATGGTTTTAGAAGAATATTTTGAAAAATATGCTCAAGCTATTCCAACGCAAACCGAACGAATAGGGGATTTATTTTTTGTCAAAGATTGTAGAGGCAAACTGCAAATTAGAGAGGGGCTCCTAAAATATGTAGAAGAAAATACCAATGCAAATGATAATAGATTTATTTATGCCTTAGGTAGCTATATGAATTATTTATACGATAAAGATGTAGATAAGATATTTGAAGAAGACCATTCTAAGAAATTTAGTGAAGTAGAAAAGGCTAAGATTGTAGCATTCATTGCAAGCATCGAAAATCTTGCAATTGAAAAATATAAAGGAGATAATCCTGAAGTATGGAGTAATGCGGCTTCTAATCTATACAATCTTTCTGTATCTCATCCAGAGGTTATAGATATCATTAAAAAAAATAATTACTTTAATTTGCCTAATATGAAAAACATAATAGAAAAAATAGAGCAAGAACAAAAAGCAGCATCTACCATTCAAGATCCTTAGAAGAGAGTTATATTTATTAAATCTATGTTATATATCCAAAACTAGTTATTTTGGAAGTGCTACTTTAATATAGATATTAGATATAATATATTTATGCGAATCAAGGGTTAAAAATTAGTAACTATCATCATTGAGTCAACATTTATTTCACGCTGCATGCGCTATTGGGGATACAGTTACCATTTTAGAAGCAATTGGAAAGCTGGGTGCGAAAGGAGAAAGTTCTCAAGTGAAAAATGGAGGATATGCAGGAAAACACTGTTCGAGAACTGCTATTTATAATAGATTAGGTGCAGCGTTATGTAATCATAATGCTTGGTTTGGATATTTTAGGCCAAAGAATTATACGAAAAAATTATAACATAATATGGAATATAAAATTCTAATAGTAGTATTAGTGTTATGCAATCAATTCACGTTTTGTCAAGACAAAAAAGTAGGCAAAATTTTTAAAGATAGCATAAGTCATGTAGATAAATATCCAGATTTTTTTAAGCAATTTACTAAAATATATGGTGTTGGAGGAAAAGAAGATGATGGGCTATTAATGTCTACTAATATTAGCGAAAAGCGTGGGGATTTTGAAATATACTTAGTGCACAAAAACGGAGCAAAAAAGTGGTATGATTTAGAAATGCAAAAATACACTGGTAAAGACTATGATAGAAATGCAAAAGTAATTAAAGTAATTAATCAGAAAACAATAAAAGAGTTGAGTAAAGATTTTAATTTGTGGGTATTTTATATAGATAAAAAAAAATTAATACCTGATAATGATGGCCCAATTAGTAAAATACCAAGTATAGTGGAAGTTTATTATCTAAAAGCTGGAACTGTTCACTGGAATATAGTTGATAGCTTTATGATAAAAAAAGAAAGTGACAGAATAGAAGAATATGAATGGAGGCAAAAATATCTGGATAAAATTGTAAACGGATCTAATAAAAAATACTATGATGAAGCGGTTAAAATATGGGAAGGTCAATACTATTTTAAAACTTATGATCGAGAAGAAATCTT
>CAYVXB010000120.1:0-4924 GCA_964454275.1 uncultured Chitinophagaceae bacterium
GATTGTCCTGCTACATGGCTAAAATGCACAAAAATTCCATTGGTGTAATATCCGTCTTTATTTTGCAAAGCATATCCATCATTTTCACTGATAAGGCCCCAATCTTTATTGAATATTGTTGGTGTTTGAGCAGATGTGCTAACATGTAGCATCATGAGCATGGCGCATAGCCACGGCATTGGTGTCCATAGGTTAAACATAGGTTATTGGTGTTAGTAGCGCAAGGTAATGAAAAAATATTATCTACAACACATATCTACTATTTTTTGAATACGCTCTATTTCATAGCCTTTTTGAAAGGCATACTGTACTACTTTTTGCTTGCGTAATTGAATGAGCATCTTTTTAGGAAAGCTATCCCATTTTTTTTGAATAATTTTTTTTGCACTATTAAAATAATCCTCCTCTCCTATTTGCTCTAGTGCTTTTTTAATACAATACTCAGAAAGTTTTTTTTGCCGAAGGGTGTAAATAATTTTTCTTTTCCCCCATTGTTTCATACGAAATTTTCCAACTGCAAATTGCTCAGCAAAACGTTGCTCATTTAAATAATTGTCTTCTATTAGCCGGCTAATATATTGCTCAACTTCATACTTATACAATCCCAAGCTATACAACTTCTCCCTTACCTCTTGATGGCACCTTTCTTGATAGGCACAGAAAATTGTTATTTGACGCCATTTTTTTTCTTTATCTGTACTTAATTGTTTATACCTCATCATAAAAAATGTGTAAAAAATATTGAATTGAATTTTAATATTAAATAACTAGTTTTGTCCCTAAACAGGGCAATTTACCCGTTTTATACACAATTTTTTTATTCCAATTACAAGTTTTACCTTTGCCATCCCAAAAATGGGGTTTATTAAAAATTAACATTAGTCCATAAAACAACGTTTTAAATGCCTACTATACAGCAACTAGTAAGAAAAGGAAGAGAAATTATACGTGCTAAAAGTAAATCTAGAGCTTTGGATGATTGTCCTCAGCGTCGTGGTGTATGTACTCGTGTATACACTACCACACCTAAAAAACCGAATTCAGCAGCTCGAAAAGTAGCCAAGGTGCGTTTAACCAATAAAGTTGAAATCATCGCTTACATACCAGGCGAAGGGCATAATTTGCAAGAGCATTCTATCGTGCTAGTACGTGGAGGCCGTGTGAAGGATTTACCAGGTGTGCGTTACCATATTGTTAGAGGTGCATTGGACACTGCTGGTGTAAAGGATAGAAAGAAAAGTCGTTCCAAATATGGTGCTAAAAAAGAAAAAAAAGGTGCTAAAAAATAGTCTAATTTAATTAATAATTTATTTCATGCGGAAAACTCAAGCTAAAAAATTACCACTCGCCCCAGATCCAAAGTTTAACGATAAACTAGTTACTCGTTTTGTCAATAATGTAATGTGGCAAGGCAAAAAGAGTACAGCTTTAAATATATTTTATGATGCTGTAGAAAAAATTACTAAGCAAACGAATGAAGATGGTTATGAGGTTTGGAGAAGAGCCCTTGCTAATGTAACACCTGCTGTTGAGGTTAGAAGTCGACGTATTGGTGGAGCTACTTTTCAAATTCCTGCTGAAGTACGCCCAGACAGAAAGATATCTTTAAGTATAAAATGGCTTATTCGCTATGCTAGAGACAGAAATGGAAAAAGCATGGCCGAAAAATTAGCTAATGAAATTATTGCTGCCAGTAAGGGCGAGGGTGCTGCGTTTAAAAAGAAAGAAGATACCCATCGTATGGCAGAAGCGAATAAAGCATTCTCACACTTTAAGGTGTAAAAAAATTAGTTTATATACTAAAAAAATAGCTGATGAAAATTCATCAGCTATTTTTTTACATTGAATTGTAATTCTTATTCTACATTGTTATTGTCATTGGGAAACAAAACGTAGTGTAGCAAAATAATCCAGATTACACAGTGCAACAACTTCAAACACACAACAGTAGATGGTTTCGCTACGTTCGCCATTACGACTTTTGAGGCAGCCTCATTTATTTTTTTGAGTTAATAATTTTAGTGTTTGACTTATCCAATCTGTTTTATTATCCAACCTTACATCAGGAGGTATTCCTGTAGCTTCAAATGCTTGCTGTTTTCTATATCTCGTCTTTGTACAATACAACGTAAAATTATAACAAGGTGTATTTACACTACCTACTTCGCCATAGCCAACATATCCGCCTGAGTTTTCTCCCACTAAAATGGTTTTATCTGATTCTTTTGCACAAAACAATAACGCTTCACATGAACTTGCACAATATTGATTCATTATGATTGCTATTTTTTTAGGATAGGCTAAAATCGTATCCATTTTAATGGTATCTCCACTACCCCTCTGTAAAAAAGAATTAAGCGGTGCTTTTTTCATTCTATTAATTTCTTCCAAAAATTCAGTTTGGTATTCTTTATTGTAATTAATAGTATCCCTACTAATATTTTTGTACCATAAATCCCATATTTTTAAATTGTCACGAGTAACATATAAATCTACTATATCAGAAACAAACGGTTTTGTATATATGTATTTTAATAATGGTAAAACATTGTTATCACTTCCGCCTCCATTATTTCTAACATCAATCATTAGATACGGTTTAGATTGTATTTTCAGATCAACACGTTTATAAAAAGAATCTAATTGTGCAGTTATATCTCCCGAAAATGAAGGTATTCTTATATACGTAGTTGAATCATTAAGCTGTTTATATTCAAGTTTGTCTGAATCATTATCGCTGTAGTTCCTACTATCAACTGTATTGCTTTTTAAACTAGTTTTGAACCAACCGTTTCCTAATATCCCTTCTCTAAAAAATAAATTAGGATCATAAGCAACACCATGATTTCGGTTATAACTAAAAACCTCATATCCCCCTTTTTTATTAGGCTTTATAAACTCGATTTTTACTTGTCCTTTCTTCCAAAGAGGCGTTTTAGAATCAATAATTACTCCAATATATTGTCGAAAGGAATTTTTATTAGGAATGATAGCAATCGTATACATGGAGTCTTTTGTTTGATAGATGCCTCTAATATCGTTTAACGGATATTGTTGTAAGGCTGCTTCTTTCAATGGATATATTTCCGTTGCTTTAAATATTTCTGAATTTAAAAACGCTTTTACAGAATCTTCGTTTTTTTCATTCACTCTCCTATATTGTTCTTCTTTAGCAATTGAAGAATGATTGTCTTGAAAAAATTCTACATAATACGTTAATAACTTAAAGCATGTTTGTTTTAGTTTAGTATTTTTTGCTTTAAAAAATAATTCTTTTTTAAATTTCTCATACTGCTTTTTATTTTGATCATTTACGTTATCCTTAAAACCTGGGAGATTTGCTTCGTAATATTTTACGACGAAATCTAGATCATTTGCACAATCACAATTTTGACCAAAAGAAGATGCCGCAAAAGCGATAGATAGAAAAACTAAAAAAGTTGTTTTCATTATATATAATTTTATAGAGTAAGCAAATATCATTCATTTGAATTGTACTAAAAATCTTTTTGCTTTCTCAAAAATTTAGCACTTTTTACTTTTAACTTAATGTTACCTTTGCACACCAATTATATTATGTATGCTCGATAAGTTAGAAGCCATAAAAGCAAAATTTGAAGATATAGGTGTAGCGCTTACTAATCCTGAGGTGGTAAGCAACAATAAAAAATTCAGCCAACTCAGTAAAGAGTATAAAAGTTTAGAAAAAATTGTAACTGCTTATGACACCTATAAACGTTTATTAAGTGATATTGATTTTAATAAAGAAGCCTTAGTTGGAGGCGATGAAGAATTAAGAGAACTGGCTAAAGCAGAAACAGCTAGTTTAGAAGCGGAAAAAGAAAAACAAGAAGCATTTATTCGTCAATTACTGATTCCAAAAGATCCGCAAGATGAAAAGAACGCTATATTAGAGATACGTGCCGGAACAGGCGGCGATGAAGCGAGTATTTTTGCAGGCGATTTAATGCGTATGTATTTACGTTATTGCGAAAAACGAGGTTGGAAAACAGCCTTACTCAGTGAAACCGAAGGAACAGTAGGCGGATATAAAGAATGTATTATAGAAGTACAGGGAGATGATGTATATGGCACTTTAAAATTTGAAAGTGGTGTACATCGAGTACAGCGAGTTCCCGCAACAGAAGCATCGGGTCGTGTACACACCTCAGCAGCAACCGTAGCGGTATTACCAGAGGCAGAAGAAATAGATTTCGAATTGAAAGAAAGCGATCTTAAAATGGCCACAGCCCGCAGTGGTGGCGCTGGTGGACAGAACGTAAATAAAGTAGAAACCAAAGTCATTCTTACACACATTCCCTCGGGCACCGTAATCACTTGCCAAACAGAACGAACCCAATTGGGTAATAGAGAAAAAGCAACGCAAATGATGCGCACTAAATTATACGAAGAACAAGTGCGCAAGCAAGAAGAAGAAATATCCAAGCATCGAAAAAGTATGGTAACCAGTGGGGATAGAAGTGCAAAAATTAGGACATACAATTACCCTCAAGGTCGTGTTACCGATCATCGTATTGGGCTAACCGTTTACAATTTAGACACGATCATGAATGGAGATATTCAAGAATTTATTGATGCACTGCAGTTTGCAGAGAATGCAGAAAAGATGGCAGAGTAAAATAAAGGGGCAATATATAAGGCTATGGTTAATTAGGAATTATAAATTAGGAATTAAGAATGTTTATTTACGTTTGGCTTTATAGATGTAGTATACAGCTATTTGCATTAGGGTTGCAGATAGCAGCGTTGTGGAATATAAAAGCTCGATTATGGTTGAAGGGAAGAAAAAAATGGCAGCAACAATTAGAACAAAAAATTTCTTCTACTACATCTAATATTTGGGTACACTGTGCCTCGCTGGGCGAGTTTGAACAGGGGCGGCCCATTCTTGAATCGCTCCGGG
>CAYVXB010000120.1:4934-6237 GCA_964454275.1 uncultured Chitinophagaceae bacterium
TATTATAGAAGTTCTCAAAAAAAAATATCCTGACACTAAAATTATTTTAACTTTTTTTTCCCCTTCTGGCTACGAAATACAAAAAAAATATGCCGATGCAGATATGGTCATGTATTTGCCATTGGATACAACATCTAATGCTAAAAATTTTATACGACTCGTTCAGCCACAATTAGCCATTTTTATAAAATATGAATTCTGGTATGCATATTTAAAAACACTTCATCAACAAAATATTCCAACCTTATTAGTTTCTGCTCTTTTTCAAAAACGACACATTTTTTTCAAGTGGTATGGCTCTTTTTTTAGAAAGATGCTTAATATGTTTGAACATATTTTTGTGCAAAACGAATCATCCTTACAATTACTTCAATCCATACACATCGATAATGCTTCTGTCTCAGGAGATACTCGCTTAGATCGTGTACTAAGTATAGCATCAACAAAAATTCATTTGCCTATTATAGAACAATTTTGTGGTAATAGAAAAATAATAGTAGCCGGAAGTACCTGGCCTGAAGATGATACCATACTTGAAAAAGCAACCTCTCAAATTGCTGATTTAGCTTGGATTATAGCCCCACATGAATTGAACGCTGATAAAATTACCCAATTACAGTTGAAATGGCCTAATAGCATTCTATACTCTAGCATATTAAAAGATTCCTCTATAAACCCCTCCCACTACACTACTTTAATTATAGATAATATGGGCATATTATCCAGCGTATATCATTACGCAACTATTGTATATGTTGGTGGCGGTTTTGGAAAAGCGGGTATACATAATATTTTGGAGCCTGCAGCCCATGGCAAACCTATTATTTTTGGTCCTATTTTTCATCAGTTTGCAGAAGCGGAAACCTTATTAAAAATGGAAGGTGCTATCACTATAAAAAGTGCAAGTAGTTTCATTCAATCTGTAACCCATTTATTAAACGATGAAGTGTATTGTAAAAATATAAGCAATGTGGCGCAAAACTATGTACAGACTCATGCAAATGCCACAACAAAAATTTTGAATTATATTTCAAAGAAAAACCTATTCTTATAAACTCACAGAAATCATGGTAATGGATAAACATCAAATAATAGAAATTTTTATAAAAAATTTCTTATTTCGAGCTAAATGAAATGATGAAAGTTGCCTATAAATAAAGGTTAATGACTTACGCTAGAGGTCTATTATTCGTTTTGCAGAATCACTTCCCGATACAAATTGTTAAGTGAAAATGTAAAGCCCTATCTATAAAGGGTTTCAGAGGTTGCGTATTTATTTGGGCAACAACTGGGCAACAAAACC
>CAYVXB010000121.1:0-6058 GCA_964454275.1 uncultured Chitinophagaceae bacterium
TTTTTACACTAATACAGTTACTATCCTATTTACACAAAGTTTTAAATACTACCGAGTAAAATAATTTTACTATTTTTGGATTGTTAATTTCATCTCGTATAGCAACGGCTTTTCTATAGTCTTCTTGTTCTATAACATCAGAGAACATTTGTTGCAGGGTGGCCATATCTAAATGTTGGAGATTCCTTTGATCGGTTTGTTCTGGCTGTATATTGATATTTGTTTCTTCGATAGGTGTTTTGAATTTAATTTTTCTCATACGGAAAGCTATAGCCAATTTATTTAATAAATCTGCTTCAATATAAATAGGTAAATGTAGGCAAATAGCCATTGTAATAGCATGGACAGCACCGACTCCTACTTGTATTTTAGTATGTTCACATTTAAACAAAAACACAGCTCCTTTGAGCTTATTTATTAATACTCCTGTTAAATTGACTTGCCAAGATTACATCTTCTTTTTAAACAAATCATAACTAAGGGGGCATCCTATGTTCTTTCTATAGCCGCAGAAATAGCGGATGCTTGCATCTTATTAACTATAACAGGTAATTGAAATGTATCATTTTTTTCACTTAATAATACAACATGATTGTTGTTTTCCAATGTTGAAGTTGATATGGCAGTGTATTCCAGTTCGATATATTCCATAGATAATATACTGCTAAGCAATTTATGGAAATCGCAGAAAATAATATCTATAGCATAAGAAATTCAGAAAAAATACACGGCTAAACAAAAAAATAAATTTTGAAGTTGGTGCATTTACTGTATTTTTGAGCTATCAAAATTTATGCTCAGTAGATAGGTTATATTTATTGTTCTATTATACAGTTCAGAGATATTATACAGCATTTCAAATTAGCTATCCTATAAAACATCCTACCCTAAAATGTAAACTCACAAGAGAATAAAAATCTTGTAGGAGATGTAGTTATTATTTAGTTGGTATTTTTTTAACTATTAAAACGTTTTAGTGTATGCCTAACACACAACCTACTAACCTTAACTGGTCTGTTGATCACCTTATCCACAGCATTATTCCATTTAATTGTGCCATTCGTATTGACAACAAATCATTGTCGCATTACGATACCGTAAGCTTAGAACAAGGCTTTAATGAGATTCCTCAATTTACCATAGAAATTAGCTATGAACATACGAATGATGTAAAGTTACAAGGGGCAGAAGATGTTAACGATTTTATAGGTAAATCCATAACTATACAATTTTATCAGGGTCTTAAGTTAGAAGATAAAAGCAACGATTTTGCAGGTATTATAACCAGTGTTGATATTGTACAAAAACATTTACACCGGGCTATCTTAACTATAAGAGGACAAGCCAAGTGTTGCCTCTTACAACAAAGTGGAAAACAAAACCGTATCTATCAACAAAAAGATTTAGCCTATATTGTAAATGATATTGCTAAGAGTTATGATGGCAAATTAACTATTATTCCCAATCCTAAAGTTAGCCATACCCATGCTTTAGTGAGTCAATATGAACAAAGCGATTTTGATTTCCTAAACTGGCTATCTTTCCTATGTGGAGAACCGCTGTATTGGGATAGGGATTGTTTACGGGTAGGGCTGGCTACTAAAAAGGAAAAACCTATTACCCTTAATTTAAATAATAATTTAGTAGAACAACGTTTTATTCATAGTCTGCAAGCTACTGATCACAGAACATTACATAGTTATTTTCCTACGGAGCATCGCGTTCACCATCTTAAAGATTGGCCCAAACTTACTGGCGATAATTATGGCAGTTATGCCGCTCATCATATTACAGCAGCAAATAATTGGTTAAGTAGAGCAGACAATAAACAAATCGTTCCTATCCATGCTTTATTTCAAGATGATATTACACACTATCAAAAAACATTACAAGCTATAGCAGCTAAGAATGCACATATTTTACAAGGCAAGAGTACCGAATGTTTACTTAGTCCATCAATTCCTATAACGCTAAACAGCTCTGTAATGAATGCAGAAGGAGAAACCAGCACAAAAGATATGGGATACTATATCGTACAGTATGTAAAGCATACTTATGATCGCAATACCAAAATATACAGTAATGAATTTACAGCTATACCTGATACACCAGAGGCTTTTCTCCATTATGCCGCGCCTATTCAAATACCAAAAGCGTGTAGCCAGCTTGGAGAAGTAATTAGCAATCCTGATCAGTATGGTAGAGTACAGGTAAGAATGCAATGGTGCGGTGATGATAAGTATAGTCCTTATTTGTATGCTGTACAACCAGAACTGGGTACGGGTACTAAAGGCAAGAAAAGAGGATTTTATTTTTTACCCCGCAAAGGGGATACGGTAGTGGTGGATGCTTTGCACGGTAATCCTAACTTTCTCTATATCAGTGGAGCAATAAGCCACGGAAAGAATATGGATGTGGAAAATAACGCTAACAACAATGTTCGTTGGATTTCTACGGATAGTGGACATACGTTAGTATTTAACGACAATAAAGAAGATTGGGGAATAACGATATTGGATAATGCAGGCAATAGCTTACATATTAATACCAAGGATAAGAAAATACAAATCACCGCTCCAGAAGAAATTGTATTACATTCCAAAAAGATAACCTTTGATGCCGAGCAAGATATACAAGTAAAAGCAGGCAATAATATCATAACTACAGCTAAAGTAAATATTGATACCCATGCAGGGAAACACTTAACACAAAGTGCTGCAAATAATGTACATATTGATGCTGGTAAAATAGTAGATGTACACGGTAAGCAACAAATTATTGCCTATGCCGATGGCCGTACTGATATTGGAGCAAAAGAGAAACTACATGTACATGGTGCAATAACAAGGTTAACAGGCGAAGATAAGATAGAATATAAATGTCCTACTATGGATAAAGTAACGCAGAAAGGGGATTTTAAATACACTAAGAAAAAAGAAGTTGTTGAAGTATATTGGATGGATGGCGACAAAAGAGAATCCATTGATAAGTTACCTACTGGCTTAAAAGCTACTATATATGTGCAAACCAGAAACTTTGAAGTTGGTGAAACCGTTAAATTAACTATTAGAGAAAAAAAGAATGCTGAATTACAAAAAGGTAAGCAAGAAATACAACTTAGCGGAACAATTGATGATAAAGGTATAGCTCATATGCAAGAAACATTTTATTTTGAACCATTAGAAAAAGAATCATAAATAGTTATCACAAAATAAACAACATAACAAATATATGCGTAGAATAGCTTATATAACTGCACATTGGGAAGACGAAAGCGGTAACAGAGAAAGAGTGTTTAATGAAGAATTGTTGCATGAGCAATTGACAAATGTTCAAAAAATTCTCTTTATAAATGGTAAAATTGGGGGCGGCTCTCCTTCTGAAGGTCCTACTTATTGGGGCGGAGAAAATAGCTTATTTGTTCAAGGTGCTAAAAAATATTTTGATGCCAGTAGAGCTTATTTTACAGATCAAGATTATGAATATTTAGGTTCTGCTGATGAGAGAAGAATAGCAGGTTATAAATATGCCATGGATAATCATGAGAAAATTACTGAAGGCTTTTATCCAAATGAATTATATTTTAAAGTCATTACTCACAGCATGGGTGCTGCATATGGAGAAGGGATAATAGATTACTTAAAAAAACAGGGTTATGCTGTAGATCAGACGTTACATTTAAGCCCTTTTCAAGCAGCAGATATTAAAGCTAACAAGAATGCAGTTGATTATGTAGGAACTTATGTTGTTGATTTTCAACTTTCAAATGACCCTGTAATAAACAATCCTATTAGATCAAGCCCTGGTAGCATTGAAAATGCTGATAAGAAAATAAGAATTGAGGCGCGTGTTGGATTAAAATATATACATCGATCTCCTATAGATTATCCAGCACAATTTTGGAGCTTATTAGAAGAATGTATAAATATAGATAAACCTTTTATGATTTACCTTGGCCGTAAATGGCCAGAATGATAATTTATAAATTAACCGCATGAAAATATTAGGCCATAGTATTATTTTGGTATTAAGTTTGTTCGTATTGCGCTATCATTTTATTACGTTTATTTTTAGTTACTTTAATCAAAGCAAATACAACAAACAACTCTTACCCACCGATAGTATCTATTCTCTAATTACAATTTTATTATGTATATATATTGCGTTAAAGTCAATATTTATAATTGTAAAATCATTTAAACCCTCAACAAAAAACCACTAACTACTATAATAGTTAATAAATAATATAATTATGCGTAGGATAGCTTATATAACTGCACATTGGGAAGATGAAAGTGTTGCCAGAGAAAGAGTATTTGACTATGAATTGTTATATGAAGATGTCTCTTATTGGATTTTATATGATGGCAAAAAAGTATATATCTATCAGGGAGAAGTAGGTAATAAGGATGTTTTATATATTAGTTATGCTGGTACTTCAGGAGGGAAAGATTTCCAAAGTGCAGAGTTTCAGCATTCTGGAGGTAATAGTTCAAAAGGCATTAGTGGGCCGCTTCCTGAAGGAGAATATAAAATAGACTTATCCTTCGACCCTCGAAGATTTGCAACTTTTCTCGCTGTCCCAGATGTTCCGTTAGGGCATCTGGGACAATGGATAATAAAGGTTTTTAACTGAAGCCGGCACAGCTCTTACTGTTTATGTTGAAGAAGAAATTAATGAAGGAGAAATAAAGCAACATACCTTTACAGGTACTGTAAATGCAGAAGGTATAGCTGAATTAAAAGAAATTTTTGAAACTGATAAAAAACAATCATTATGATACAATCATTTACAGATGATACTCTTCATGTAAAAATAACAGGTGTAGAGTTTGATGATGAAACGCTAAAAAAGTTGAAGGGCGGAAAACTAAAACTTAGTAAAATACTAAATCTTAAGAAAAAAAAGCAAGTATGTCAAATTGCCCCAAACAAACGTAGCCATTTTGTAATACACTGTACTGCTGGTAATATGCCAGACAGTGAAATAAAGGATTTAATAAACCATAAAATAAGAAGTAAAGCACATGTTTATGTAAAAAAAGATGGTTCAATAATAAGAATATGGCCGTTTACAGAAAAATATGTTTGGGCAACAAAATTAGAAACATACACAAAGAGTTTCAGGGGACAAATGTTTCATGTTGAGGTAAACTATCGCGAACCTGATGTTCCTACAGAGGAACAATATTTAACACTTGCAGATTTATATATCGAAGCAAGTAATATAGAAGATTGCTGGCCAATTATTGTACCACATATTGAGATTGATAGAGGTATACCGAATGGCCATAATGATCCTACTGATTTTGATTATAATTATTTTTATACTGTATTAAAAGAAAAAGGAGTTCCTATTGACATTGTACCAAAATTTGACCATAATAGATATTGGGGTGATAAAAAATATAAAATACCATATGATACTGATAAAAATTCTTGGCCGCCTGTGTTATCAGGTAACCCACATCAATAAATAAAAAACATGAAAACACAGTTTTTAATTATTAGAGCTATTATATTATTTTCTGTATTAAATACAAGTATTAATAATAAAGGATATAGCCAAAGAATATATGTAGATAAGACTACAAAACGTAATGTTATTTATTTAGGAGCTTATAATGATGAAAATCAATTAAGAGTTTATGATAGAAATAGAATCGTTTATATTAATAAAAATAATTTAAAGCAGATAGAACAATTATCTGCTAAACAACTTTTAGATACACTAAGTAAATATAAACTTTCTTTTTTGTGTGAGGGTAGTGAACCATTTTGGAGAGTAAATTTGAACAAAAAAAGGGTAATTATGTATGCGATTAACAAAAATGGTATTTACAGCAAAGATACTATTTACAATATAGATATTAATAGTGCAGAAGATTATAGATGTATAATAATGTTTACATCTAAAGATAGAAATGTTTATGGTGTAATTAAAAAGACTGTAGAGCCTTGTGATGAGACAGTAACAGAGGAACACAATACATTTGAATGCGTTATTTATATAAAAGGTAAAATATATACAGGTTGTGGATTAGTTGATAAAGAAAAT
>CAYVXB010000122.1:0-6039 GCA_964454275.1 uncultured Chitinophagaceae bacterium
ATTAACCAATAAAGGTTACAGGAGATTTTATGCGTACTTTTGTCGGACAATAATGGTTAGTATTATATTTATGTGCTTTTAATTTTTGTACATTAAAAGATGATTGAAAATTTGTATTAGCAGTTGTTTTTAATTTTAGAGTAGTCGTTTTATCAATAAGTATTTTGTAGTCTGTGATAGATAAAAAATCATTCACATGTATTCCTATAATATCTTCATTAATATTTTGTGTAGAAATTGTTGTTGCTTGATTAACATATATTATTTTTCCATCCTCATCGGTAACTAATATAATATCTTTGGTAGATTCAAAAATCTGATCAAGTAGCAATAGTGGGCTAACCTTCCTGTTTAAATGGCGAGCAAGTAAATTCAATCCTATAGCAATATAGTCTAAATGATTTTCCTGATTACCTTCATACGCCTTTTTACTAAAATCCAATTCAGATATAAAAGACATTATATGGTTAAGCTCTTCTAACCTATCCTTAGATTGGTTAGAAACAATTTTATGATTATAAATGATTTCTGTCAGCCCATTTATTTCATCTACTATAGTATCATATTGCTTATCAGTAATATAGGTAAGTGATTGATCAGTTTCTACATTGGTTTTTAATTGCTGAATTAGCTTAATAATTTGGTCAGTTTCATGGGAGTGGTTATTCATAATACTCTACTTTTTTTAAATGTTATTTAATAAAATTTACATTACTACTCATAGGTTTTTATTAGCGGGTTGTAGAGTTTTATGAGTAATACAGGTTAAAATTAGGGAATAATATTAAACATCCAAATTAAATTTTAATATTTTTTTTAGTTAACTATTTGTTTCATTTTTATTATAAAATATTTAACCTTATAGGATAATTTTTCTATTAAATATGTTTTTTACATAATATAGTCTATGTATTTCATTTATAGGTATATCTATATCTGTATGTACCTTATTCCAAGCATAGCAAGTAAAAAAACTTTTCTCCGTATTATATTTAATGATTTGCCTACAAAGCATTCCATAATGGGCTGTAAATAAGACAAAGATATTATGTTTATAGTCTATTCTTCCTTTTTTCCAGTTTGCAATTTCTATTTCTTCTATAAATAATTTGTCTTCAGCACAAATAGCCTTTTCGGTTTTATTATTCATACTATTATCAGCAATTTCTATAATCATATAATTACTTTTGCTTTTAATATTTTCTTCTTCAGGCATTAATAAGTACTCTAAATCTTTATCGACTTCTTTTCCTTTCTTATTATAATGTTTTATATAGCTCGTATAAGCATAAAGAGGTAAATAAGGTATTTTAATAAAACCATCAACACTATAATCATCTTCATGTAAAACCTCAGGTATATCTTTTATTCCATTTTTACGAAAAAAATCTCGTAAAATTCGTTCATCTTTTGCCTTAGGATTGCCTTTACCTGTTTCCCACTGTGCAATTCTATTACGAGGTATACCAGTGGCTATAGCTAATTTGCCTTGTGATAAATGAAGTTCTATCCTATATTTTCTTACATCCATATAAATATGTGTAAAATATGTTAATAAAAACTATAGTAAAAATTAACTGATTGGTTAATTTTCTAACTTATATTTGGTGAATAATCTTAATTTTATCTGTTTTACGTTATTATAATTGCTATAACATAGAGTTTTATAAGCTATAAAGACGAGTAATATTTGTATAGATTTCTCTCTTATTCGTCACGCTTATACTTTATTTATTTGATCGTAAACCTTAATTTTTAAAATTAAACTGTACTTAATACAGTAATTTATGAAGATGTTTTAAAAGTATCAATAATTGGTTATTAAGTTAACATACTGTGGTATACAAAGAGGGCCATAAGAAATGTAATGATTTTGGTAGCTATTATGGGTTTTGTAACTATTTATTCAACATAAAAACAATAATTTTTTGAAATCAGAAACAAGCTGTATGTTTGACTTTTGGCTCCTAAAATCAAAAATTTTTATGCAGGATTTTCTTTATACTGTATAAAATATAACTAACAAACTCGTTAGTATCAACCCTTAAGTATTGTTTTAGTTTTCCTATGATAAACACGGTAAGAATGGTAAATTAACTTATTCCATCTACTAAAGTAGGTAGTTGCGAAAGGGGTTTTATACTGTATAAATACAACTTTATTTGTATGGTTAACTAAAAACAAACTGTTGATATAATGAGAAAAGTTATAAATAGGTTACAAAAAACTATAGGGTTAAAGGTTCTATGTACCCTGCTTATTATTTGCTGCAATTTAACTATTACTATTGGACAATATCCTGTACGTAGCCAAATTACATTTACACCTCCTTATAGTCCTAATTTAAGCGATTATTACACAGGCACTACAGAACGCTTTATAGTAACGCTTACCAATACCGATTTTGCAAATCCCTTACGTAAAGTTCGTTTACGTCTTAATATTAAAAGCAACAGTATAATATTACGTAGTAAAGACAATACATATTATCCTATTATAGAATTAGATGCAGGTATTCCTACACGTTTATCGTTAAGTGATTTAGAACCCTATTTTAATCCTAACAATATAGATGCTTCTGGTATAGATTATGGCTTCCTAGCTAAAAGCCCACGTTTGCCTGATGGTTATTACGCTTTTCGCTTTGATGTGATAGATGCTAATACTGGGCAAGTACTGAATAACACATTATTAGGTGAACAAAATATTCGCATCACTACCAACGATCCACCGTTACTTAACCTTCCTCGTAACAAAGACAATATTGCTTTTAGAGATCCTACTAACATCATATTCAATTGGACACCTCGACATATAGGCATTAGCTCAGCAGAATATGCATTCTCTTTATATGAAATTAATGATAATGGCATGCCTCCTGAAAATGCTCCTTTTGTCAGTCAGCCTATTTATCAAACTACTAGCTATACCACTACTTTATTATACGGTACAACCGAACCACAACTTCTACCTGGGAAAAAATATGCTTGGCGAATAAAAGCTACGGCTATGAGTGGGGGAGATGCATACGATTTATTTAGAAATAATGGGTACAGCGAAACGTATTGGTTTCAATTAAACGACAATTGTCCTCCTATACAGCAAGTAGCCGCAACCGTAAAAAATGGGGCCGTAACGATTAGCTGGTTAGATAATCCGCAGATGTATGAATATACTGTAGAGTATAGAAAAGTAGGCAATGTTACCAATAGATGGTTTACTACTACTACCCGTACTAATCGAGTAGTAATTACGAATGTAAGTGAAAATAATACCTACGAGTATAGAGTTGGTGGAACGTGTACAGTAGTTGCAGGCCCAACGTTTAGTGATGTAAAAGCATTTACGATACCCTCTCGAGATAGTGTAAGAGATAAGCAGTGTGGTATTATGCCTAATATTAATTTAAGTAATCAAACTGCTATAGATAAACTAAACATAGGTGATATAGTGAATGTAGGTGATTTTCCTGTGATGATTATTGACCTTACTTCTACTGTAGGGCCCTTTAGTGGTAAGGGTTATATCACTATTCCTTTTTTAGGTGATGTAAGAGTAAAAGTAAAGTTTGATAATGTAATATTTAATACAGATAAACAGCTTATTCAAGGGTTTATGGTAACTACTTATGATAAAGATGAAAAGCAAATTGTAGATGTTGATACCATTTTAACTAAAATAAGAGATATACTAAAAGAACTCGGAATAAAAATTAGTAAATCTGATACCAGTAAATATCCGCCCCGATTAGAAACAGAAAATACATTAAAGAATGTATATATTGATACAGCAGGAAGGGTAGTTATTGATTTTTCTGATGGTGTAACAATACCCTTACCTAAAAATATAGAAGACTTTATTTTACAAGACAGTACAGGTAAACAATATTCTTATGATAAAGATCTTGCTGAAATAACAGCTGGCAATAAAAAAAAGAATGATCGCAATATATACTTTATAGTAAAAGGAGATACTACTAAGTATAGAGATGGTGATTATTTAATATTCATGCAACAAAACAATAATATAGAACTTACTGTATATAGTGACGATACTTTAGCTACACCACTAAAATGGACATTAAATAAAGAGGCCATTGGGGATATGAATAAAACGAATCTAAGCCTTCCGCTAAATAGAAAAGCAGGTTCATATAGTATACGATTAATAGAAAAAGATGAAACTCTCGCAAAAATTGTTATATATATATATGATAAACCTATTGTAAAATTTACTGCACCTAAAAATCCAGCTTATGACGGCAGTTTTGGTTTTGATGATGGATTTGAGAAGCATGATAACCTACGCCCTGACTATGCCAAACTGGATAGTATAAAAGATTATTATGCTCCAGTAGTTACCCTACAAAAAAACCAAACAGTAAGAATTGGATTAGATATTGCAGTTGATAATAAAGCAATAAATGATAAGAATTTTAAGATTGTTTTAAAAAGTGAAAATCCTACTATTCTAAAAATAAATGACAAAGATGAATTTATAATTAATAATACTAATTTCATTAAAACTGGTGAAATACAATTAAATTCTAAAAACTATACAGCAGAAGAAATATTTAAAGCAGAAAAAGTTTTTGCGTACAATAATAAAAATGAAAAGATTGGACAACTTGAATATTATTGTAGAAAATTAGAAGAAGCGCCTATTCGATTTATTTATGTAGATTATGGCAATGGATATCCTACTACTCCTACTTCCAATGAAATCATAATTTTTCTCAATAATAATAGTATGAATCAACTGTTTATGAAATTTAATTTAGATAATGTCCCTGATAGTAAATTAAAATTAGATTTTACAGATGTATATAATAGATTAACAGAAGCTCAAAGAAATGAACCCTATCTATTATTAGATTCCTTACGAAGTTGTTATGCAAAAAAGGTAGATTCCAGTATATTGTCCAGAACAAATAAAACTGATTTTTTCTTTATTAGCAATATGATTGTAGATAATCCAAGAATTGGGCCAGTAGGTGGTATTCATGACTTTCAAACCAATTATGGAGCAATGTTTTCTTTTGATGAACCTATCCTGGGGGGCATTGCACACGAGTTAGGACATAAACTTAATCTGCCGCATACGTTTTGTGATCAAAATGCCAGGCCATGTAATGAGTTGATAAAAAATGATAATAGGCTTATTCGTAAAGAAGGTACCAAAAGCAATTTTATGGATTACCATATAGATAGAAAAAATTGGTTTAAATATCAAATATTAAATAGAATATTGAAAAAATAATAAAACTGAATATTATGTATAAAATAATTTATCTGGTTTTAATTATAATGACATATAATAAAAATGTATTATGCCAAAACTACACCACTAAAGAATTGTTAGATATTGTAAAAAATAAATCTATTTTTTATGATAACAGAGGCGATTGGGGATTTGACCCTTTACGTATTACAAAAGATACAGGCAAAAATATTTTAATAAAAAAGGAAATTATACAATTATTAGATAGAGAACAACTTGAGAAATATTATTTGAATAGAAGAATCAAAGAAACCATTGATTCAAGTTACCAATCATACCTGTTAACTATTCTACTCAAAAAAGAAAATCTTTGGGAAAAAAAGGATAGCATATATAATAATAAATTATTATATAAGAAGTATTTAGATAAAGCAACTAAAAGTATAATTGAAGAATATATACAAGAATATAAAACTGTACAAATACCAGACCTATGTATTATACTAAACGGCTACATGGGTTATCCGGAAAGTTATAAAATATTAAAAGATATGTTTGTTAAAAAGTATCCTTATACAGATAGGGTAAGGGTAATAGCTGCTTTAGTAAAAATAGGAGATGTAGATGCTATGAAAGAATTAAATAAAAAAGTAAAGGAAGTTATTCAACAACAAGATGTTTATGGAGTTGCAAGCCTTACTGATATTCTTGGATATATCAACAGTCCTTATGCCTGTGAAAAAATGATAGAACTATTAGCTATCAAAGGAGAAATGTACAGAAGTGATGATTATCCAGTTCCAGAGCCTTCAGATTATT
>CAYVXB010000123.1:0-6019 GCA_964454275.1 uncultured Chitinophagaceae bacterium
AAAACCCAGCAAATGTGATGCATTGTAGACAGTTGCCTCATCTAATAGAATTAAATTTTGATCAGCCCCTCCACCTCTTACATAAAAGCCGCTATTCCCTTCTCCCGCTGATTTTATACCTGGTAACAGTTGTATAGTTTTTAAAACATCTTTTTCACCAAATAAAACAGGCACGTTTTTAATTTCATTAATAGAAAGTTTTTGCACGCCCATAATAGGTTTAGAAATATTATCACTTTTTCTTTTTTGACTTACAATCACCTCTTGCAATTGAGAACCCATTGATATCAACTTTATAGATACAGATATATTTTTACTCAATACTACTTGTTGTGTATCCGATACATAACCGGTAAAAGATGTAACCATAGTATATGTTCCTTCTAAAGCACTTATAGCATAGAAACCATATGCATTAGATGTAGCACCCGTTCCGGGTTGTTCTAATAAGGTAACACTTGCCCCAATTAATGTTTCTCCAGATTTACTATCTCGTATAGTACCGTTAATAGTGTATTTATTATTTGCCTGTGACCAAATACAACTCGGCAGAATAGATAAAAAAAGAATGCTATAGTACTTACATATATACATTAGTAACAATTTATATTATTTTATAAGAAAGCAAAGTTATGCAGAATGTTTTATGAATTGAGTGTGTTAAATAATAGATAGATATAACAAACTACGCTTTGCAAGCAATTATTCTCACATTCGAATTAACTTTTTGTAGCTTTACACTAATAAACTAGGATATGAGTGATATTATTGTAAACAAAGTAGCTGAAAGTGGTATTATTACTATTGATTTGGAAGAATATTTAGGGGAAAATAATATTAAAATATTTGATTTAAAAGATCATTTATTTATGGGATTAATATTAAAAGAAAAAGAATTTAGAGCAGCTCTAACACAAATTAATTGGGAAGATTATCAAGGCATGTATACTGGGGTTACTTGTACCGCAGATGCTATTATACCTTTGTGGGCCTACATGTTAGTAGCCAGTTATGTACAACCTTTTGCAAAAAAAGTATTTATGGGAAATGAAGACCAAGTAAAAGAACAAATCTTATTACATCATATCGATAGTTTAGACATAACTAATTTTACAGATAAACGAATAGTAATAAAAGGATGTGGGGAAAATCCTATCCCTGCTTCTGCCTATTTAGCTATTACAGCTAAACTACGATCCGTGGCTAAAAGTATTATGTATGGAGAGCCGTGTAGTACGGTGCCTATTTTCAAGAAAAAATAATTTGATTAAATGAATCAGAAGGAATTTGAGGAAGCAATTAACAATATTCCGAAAAATCAACTTGAGTGCAACCAATTGTATTCTATTTATCAGGCAACTCCATTCTATAACAAAGGAGATGTTTTGTTGCCGATTAAAGTTACAGCTGAAATCAAAGCAGAAGAATGGTATAAAAACACACCTTCAAACGTGCAGGAATTTATTCATATTACTAGAGCTCAAGAAAAAATTAAGGAAGATGAAGAACATTATAAATACTTATATGTAAGAGATCACAACAACGTCTATTTTAGCTTGATGCATGATAACGATAAAATATTTTGCGGCTATCACAACATATATCAATCATTAAAAGAGTTAGCACAATTTTGTGAAGACTCTCGCTTTTTTTTAAGCGATATAAATAATAATTGGGTTGATGAATACAATATTACAAATAAAGTATTGTATTTTCAGAGGCATATTATACCAGCCCACTATTATGGTGATGACTTAGGTATACTAGAACACTGTGCATTACAAGATCAATCGCTAAGAACTTTCTGTTGTATGGCTTATTTAGACCAAGTAAAAAGTGAAATTACGTGGATTAAAGAAGATTTAAATTGCAACAATGAAACAGCTGAAGATCATATGAGAGATATGGAAGCCTTTTTTACAAAGGCAATGAAAATATATAAACAATTAGAATAAATAATATGGAATATCGCAATCTTGGAAAATCAGGTTTACAACTCAGTGTACTATCTTTTGGTAGCTGGGTTAGTTTTCATAAACAAATTGATGATAGCATTGCTGACGAACTGATGGGCATAGCTTATGATAATGGCATTAACTTTTTTGATAATGCCGAAGTATATGCTTTAGGCGAGAGCGAAAAAATGATGGGCCGAGTATTAAAAAAGAAAAACTGGGATCGCACATCCTATGTATTAAGTAGCAAAGCTTTTTTTGGTTGGAGAGGAAAAGAAAATAAACCCAACCAACATGGCCTTAGCCGCAAACACTTAGTAGAAGCTTGTAATGAAGCATTACAACGTTTGCAAGTAGACTATTTAGATTTATATTTCTGCCATCGCCCCGATAAAAATACACCTATTGAAGAAGTTGTATGGACAATGAATACGCTTATACAACAAGGCAAAATTTTATATTGGGGAACCAGTGAATGGAGTGCACAAGAAATTATGGAAGCCCATATGGTAGCTAGACAGCATCATTTAATGGGGCCTACCATGGAACAACCCGAATACAATTTATTCAATCGCAAAAAAATAGAATGCGACTATTTACAAATATTTAAAAACATCGGATTAGGAACTACTATCTGGAGCCCCTTAGCTAGTGGGCTACTTACAGGAAAGTATAATAATGGCATACCTAAAGGTTCTCGCTTAGGCATGGAGGGATTTGAATGGCTAAAGGACAAAGTATTACAACAAGAAAAAATAAACAAAGTAATCACTCTACAAAAAATAGCCGATCAATTGAATGTTTCCTTATCCAATCTAGCTATTGCATGGTGTATCAAAAACACCAATGTTACTACTGCTATTTTAGGCGCTACTAAAAAAGAACAATTATTGGAAAATTTAAAATCGTTAGAAGTATTACCCTTATTAGATAGCAGCGTAATAGAAGAAATAGATACTATCATGAACACTAAGCCGGTGTTGGCTGATTTTTAAAGTGAATATTTTTAATCTATGTACATAACCGCCACCATCATTGCTTGTATAGCATTACTGTTGATAGCTTTCTTTGTAGGCATACAAACTGCTTTCATACATGCTAGCCGACTAAATATTGAACTCAAAAAAAAACAAGGCAGAATAGCGGGAGCCATTATAGATCACTTTACAGATCAACCATCTAAATTTATAGGCTCATGCATTGCGGGCATTGTGATTTTTTTAGTATTATACACATTGTGTTTTAGTACGGCTATTTTACCTTTCTGGCAATGGGTCCCCATTCATTCACCTTATATTATATTGTCAATAGACATTATACTATCTACCACTATAAGTATTCTATTAGGATATTGGCTACCTAAAATAATAGCCAAAGTGAAGGCAGATAATTTTTTACTACATTCTATTATAGCCAATATAGCACAATTTTTTAGCACATTATTTACACCACTGATCACTCTTACTACATCTATAAGCATGTGGGTATTAGATATTGTTTTCAATATGCCTGTAAAGCAAAAAAAAGAAGCCTTTATCGCTACAAATCCTGAAAATTTTTTAGATCAAAGCAAAGAAGCCGCTAATGATACCCAAGATTTAAATGAAGAATTATTTGAAAATGCATTATCTCTACCTAATGTAAAAATTAGACAGTGCTTGGTTCCTAGAAAAGAAATTGAAGCAATATCTATTCAAACGCCCATCAGTCAAGTAAAACAAAAATTCATAGAAACTAGGCTAAGCAAACTCATAGTATTCGACAATACAATCGACAATATCGTAGGCTATATTCATCAGTTAGATTTATTTAAGAACCCAGAAAACGTTCAGGCTATATTATACACTATACCTGCGGTTCCAGAAAGCATGAGCGCTATTGATTTAATTAGCAAATTTTCCACATCACATAAAAGTATAGCATGGGTAGTAGACGAATTTGGAGGAACTGCAGGTGTGGTCAGTATGGAAGATATATTGGAAGAAATATTTGGAGAGATAGAGGACGAATATGATACAGAAGAACGTATAGAGAAAAAAATAGGAGATCAAGAATTTCTTTTTTCTGGCCGTTTAGAATTAGATTATTTGCAAGATAGGTATCAATTAACGTTTGCTGAACCAGATTCAGAAACACTTTCAGGCTATATCATCAATCGACACGAAAGTATTCCAAAACAAAAGGAATATATCATTATAGAAAATTACGCATTCGAAATTCTTGCTGTAAGCGATACTAGAATTGAAACCGTTAAACTGAAAATATTAAAATAAACACACATTCCTAGTTTGGCAAGAGGCTTAAAACGGACAATGAGTAAACTATTGCAATAGCCCTATTTTATTTTTTTATATCCATTTTTCAACAACCATTGTTTTACTTTATCCCTTTGATCACCCTGTATAATAATTACCCCGTCTTTAACAGATCCGCCTGTTCCACAATATGTTTTTATCGTTTTGCCAAGTTTGTCTATGTCAACTGTAGTGCCTATAAATCCTGTAATTAAAGTAACCGCCTTACCTGCACGTTGTTTGGTATCTAGCAAAATTTTTAATGCCTGCTGTTCTGGAATCAATGTATTTTTTTCTTCTTCCATATGCTCTTTTAACATAGAAGGATCCGTTGAATACACGATATTACCCATATAGTTTTTCTTTTTCATATACCATTAATTGTGCTGCAATTTTAAAGTTTAATTTTAAAATTAAAGTGCATTTTTTACAACTACTAGAAATGCTTAAAGACTTTTCTGTTTCTTACCTTTGCCTTCAAAATATACATTATGAGTGATCTTATACAAGATTTTCATGCTTATCGTACTCGCATGAATGAGGTAATCCTAAGCAAAAATAATCTTGTTATGAAACGGTTATGGAATTTAGATACCAATACATATGAGGAAGGTGTATTAAATAAAAAAACAAAAGAGATGCTGGGCCTTGTGGCTAGTATGGTGTTGCGTTGTGATGATTGTATAAAATATCATTTGGGTAAATGTTTCGAACTAGAAATCACCACAGAAGAAGTATATGAAATTTTTGCCGTAGCGAATATAGTAGGAGGAACCATTGTTATCCCTCATACTCGTAGAGCAGCAGAATATTGGGAGTTACTTACTAAAAATACAACTGAATAATCGTAATTTCACAGCTCATATTGTATGTCACAAACATTAACAGCTAAAGATTTTACAACCAACCAAGAAGTACGCTGGTGTCCAGGCTGTGGCGACTATTCTATTTTAGCGCAAGTGCAAAAAATAATGCCTTCGCTAAATGTCCCAAAAGAAAATATTGTAATTATTTCAGGTATTGGTTGCTCCAGTCGCTTCCCATATTATATGAATATATATGGCATGCACTCCATACATGGTAGAGCAACAGCCATTGCGAGCGGCTTAAAAGCTACTCGAACAGACTTAAGCGTTTGGATTGTAACAGGGGATGGAGATGCGCTGAGTATAGGAGGAAATCATACCATCCATTTATTACGCAGAAATTTTGATGTTAATATTTTACTGTTCAACAACCAAATTTATGGCCTAACAAAAGGGCAATATTCTCCTACATCTGAAGAAAATAAAATTACCAAATCAACCCCTTATGGAAGTATAGATCATCCATTTAATCCTTTAGCACTCGCATTAGGTGCAGATGCCAGTTTTATAGCACGATCTATGGATAGGGACCCTAAGCATTTACAAAAAATGTTGTTGCGTAGCAATCAACATAAGGGATCTTCTTTTTTAGAAATATATCAAAACTGTAATATTTTTAATGATGGCGCATTTGAAATATTTACAGAAAAAGAAACTAAACTAGAACATACCTTATGGTTAGAACACGGGCAACCACTCATTTTTGGGGGAAATAAAGAAAAAGGTATTCGACTAGATGGAGTACATCCTGTAATAATAAATCTTAAAGACGGTTATAGTACAACTGATTTATGGATACACGATGAGCAAGATTTTTATAAAGCCCAAATACTTGCTCGTTTTTTTGATGATGTAACTATTCCTAATCATTTACCAAGACCATTTGGAGTATTGTATGCCAACC
>CAYVXB010000124.1:0-2182 GCA_964454275.1 uncultured Chitinophagaceae bacterium
ATGAATAATTAACAATGAATAATTGATAATTTTATTTAATATATCTAGTTTTATAGTATAAAAACTACACATGCCTTTATTAGAATTACAACATATTAAAAAATATTACGCTACACAAAAAGCAGTAGATGATATTAGCTTTTTCATTGAACCTGGAAAAATATTTGGTCTATTAGGGCCTAATGGTGCTGGAAAAACCACTTTAATACGTATGATTACGGGTATTCTTTATCCCGATGAAGGAAACATTTTATTTAATGGTAAAAAATTTGATCCTCTAAATGATAGCCGTTATATAGGCTATATGCCCGAAGAAAGGGGCATGTATAAAAAAATGAAAATTGGTGAGCAAGTATTGTATTTAGCACAATTAAAAGGGTTGTCCAAAGCAGAAGCGAAAGAAAACGTTAAAGAATGGTTTGAGAAATTTGATATGCAAACATGGTGGAATAAAAAAGTTACAGACTTATCCAAAGGCATGTCTCAAAAATTACAATTTGTTATTACTGTATTACACCAGCCTAAATTGATTATTTTAGATGAGCCGTTTAGTGGCTTAGATCCTGTAAATGCCAATCTTATAAAAGATGAAATTTATAGACTAGCTCATAATGGAGCTACTATTATATTTAGTACACACCGCATGGAGCAAGTAGAGGAAATTTGTGATCAAATTATATTGGTTAACAAAGGACAAAAAATGTTAGACACTACTGTATTCAATGCAAAACAACAATTCAAAGAAAATATTTTTAGTCTTACAGTACAAAATATGGAGAACGTTTCATCCTCTTCTTCATTTAGTATTATTAGCAACAATAAAAATGTATTTGTCATAAAAATAAACAATGGTTATTCTAGCAATCAAGTACTGCAAGAGCTTATAAGCAATCATGTACACATTCTTAGCTTTAGCGAAATATTACCTTCTTTAAATACTATTTTTATAAAATTGGTTGAAGGCACTTCGGCTGCTAGGCAGTTTCAGCCTGTAGCATAATGGCCCCCTTTAATTCCCCCAAAGGGGAAATAAAAAAACAAATTTTTTAAATAAAACAAACCAGCAGGAACATTAAATTGTAATCTTTTCTTATCAAAAAAAATATGTATGAATAAAATAGGTGTTGTTATACAAAGAGAATATCTATCAAGAGTAAAAAAGAAATCTTTTTTGCTTACAACGATATTAATACCCATTCTCATTATATCTTTTTATACCATCATCATTGCTGTTTCGTTAAGTAGTGGCAAAACCAAGACTGTAGCAGTTATTGACGAGGCTAATATTTTTAATCATTCTATACCTGAAACCAAAGAATTAAAATTTACGGTACTATCCAACGAAAATGAAACATCCTTTAAAACAAAATATATCACCAATAAGTATGATTACCTTTTGGTCATTCCTTCAATAGATTCCCTTTCATCTCGTTCACCACGGTTGTATTACGCCAAATCGCTGGGCATGACAACACAAGCTCAAATGGAAAGTATTGTAAATGCAGCTATTGTAAATAAAAAATTGATATTAGCCCATATAGATATTGCAACTCTACAAAGCATTAAATCGAATGCTAAGTTAATTACCTACAAAGGAGATGGTAGTAGCACAGATCAAACCATGGCAAGTGTTAATTATGGTGCAGGTTTTGCGGCAGGTATACTCATTTACATTGCACTCTTAATTTATGGAACCATGGTAATGCGGGGTGTTATGGAAGAAAAAACAAATCGCATAGCAGAAATAATTGTAAGCTCTGTAAAACCATTTCAATTAATGTTGGGAAAAATTATTGGCATTGGTGCTGTAGGCTTAACACAATTTATAATATGGCTTGTTGTAATTGTGGGATTGCAATTCATTATTCCTATTATATTTCCATCCATTATGCAACAAGCAGGCGCATCATCACCCAACAACATGCTTGCCATTATACAAGCTATAAGTGCTTTACCTATAGGCACTATGCTATTGAGTTTTATATTTTACTTTTTAGGCGGTTATTTCATGTATGCTGCTTTATTTGCAGCTGTAGGTAGTGCAGTAGGGGATGACTCGCAAGATGCTCAACAGCTAGCGCTGCCCATTACGTTGCCTATAATACTAGCATTTATTATTATGACGAAAGCCGTAAATGATCCGGATAGTGGATTAGCATTATTTGGAAGTATGTTCCCATTA
>CAYVXB010000124.1:2192-5409 GCA_964454275.1 uncultured Chitinophagaceae bacterium
ATTGTCCTCTGGTGTTCCACTTTGGCAGTTGCTTACCTCTATGTTATTGGTAATATTAACTTTTTTAAGTACTACTTGGGTAGCGGCTAAAATATATCGAACTGGAATTTTATTATATGGAAAGAAAACCAGTTTAAAAGAAATGATAAAATGGGCAGTTAAAAGAAGCTGAATAATGATGAGCCAAGCATAGTGCTACTATTAAACATTCGTTGCGTCGCACTCTTGTACTATATTTTCACTATTCAGCAATTGGTTGTTATCAAAATAAACCTCTTCGTAAAATAGTATGTATACTATGTAAGAAAATCCTAATGTAATCGTCATGGAGAGCCTTGCGTAGCTTGGCAAAGCCATCTGAGTCAATAAGTATAACAACTTCAAATTAATAGATGCAGATTGCTTCTCACGCCTGCGGCGTGATCGCAATGACGATTTAGTTAACGACTAAAATTTCAGCAACAATAAAGACGAATGCAAATGGGATAGAGCCTAGTAAAACTAAAACTCTAGAAACAAAACCACAGCATCAAGAAGCAAGCTTAAGCGATGCTGAAATAAAATCCCAAAGCATTGAGTTGCCATAATTTAAATTCTTTCTTCTTCGAAGAACTCAATAGTAATCCCCGATGGTCTTTAAAACATAACTGTTCAGAACACAAAATGTAGATGGCAGTTCTTTCAAGTTATAGATTCTACATACCCCAAGCCCGTCATTACGAATCCGCCTCTGGCGGATGAAGTAATCTGATCTACCCATTACAAACATATTGCTATGCATGATACAGACTGCTTCGTGCTTCGTAGTGACGAAACCATTATCCATAGAGGCTTTCACTCAAAAAATTATCCTTGCTAATATAGCATTAGACTTCCGAACAGTTACGTTTTAAAGACCATTGGGGATTTAATTTTAACACCCTAATCCATGCTCCACAGATCAGAGAAACTAATCTTTCCATTTCAACAGCAATAATAAAATTAAAAATGTTTTTTATAAAATACAATTTATTATTAATTTTGTATTATATAAAGTACAATTTATGGAATCACTTTTTGAACAATTTCAATTGCTATTACAAAAAACAGAACTGTCTATTAAAAGATATTTATACCATTCCATAGATTGGAAAAACAAATTAATAGCCATTACCGGAGCCAGAGGCAGTGGAAAAACAACACTTTTACTGCAGTACATTAAAACCAAACTTGCCCACAGCGACCAAGTGTTATATGTAAGCTTGGATAATATTTATTTTAGCGAAAACAAACTCATTACACTCATTGACAATTTTGTAAAAAACGATGGAAAATATCTTTTTTTAGATGAAGTACATAAATATCCCAATTGGGCTATTGAAATAAAAAATGCGTATGATGTGTATAAAAATCTAAAAATTGTTTTTACCAGTTCATCGGCCCTAGAAATATATAAATCTAAAGCTGATTTAAGCAGAAGAGCCGTTGTATACGAACTAGCAGGATTATCATTTAGGGAATTTTTGTTGTTTACTCAAGGCAAAATTTTTCCTATATATTCATTAAAAGAAATTTTACAACACCATATAAAAATTGCTCAAAATATAACCAGTAAAATAAAGCCTATACCGGCTTTAAACAACTATTTAAAATATGGCTATTATCCATATTTTGTAGAAAACAAACAAACCTATACATCCAAACTACAACAAGCTATTAACCTTACTATAGAAATAGATTTACCTTCCATACACCATATCGATTTTTCTTCTATACAAAAATTAAAAAAACTATTATATGTATTATCTCAATCTGTGCCTTTTACACCCAATATTAGCAAATTGGCTAACAGGGTAGAAACTACTCGAACTTCCTTACTTATGTACTTACATTATTTAGAGAAAGCTGATTTAATAAAACAATTAAGACCAAGTACTAAAGGGTTAAGTATGCTTAGTAAGGCAGAAAAAATTTATTCTGGCAATCCAAATATTATGACTGCCTTATCCGAAGAAAAACCAGACAAAGGAACGCAACGAGAAGTTTTTTTATTTAATCAGCTAGAAGTTGCATACCATATATGCAGCAGCAATACCAGTGATTTTTTAATAAACAACATATACACGATAGAAGTAGGTGGAAGGGGAAAAAATTATACCCAAATTAAAGAGACTAAAAATGCTTATTTAGCTTTAGATGATATTGAAATAGGGCATAAAAATAAAATTCCTCTTTGGTTATTTGGATTTTTATATTAGACCTATTCGGAAAATGCCCTTCGACTGCGCTCAGGGGGACATTCACTGTGAGAATTTGTTAGTCTGCGGAGTCGAAGACTGTTATAAATCAGAAAAAAGTGTTTTCCGAAAAAGGTTATTAATTTATTGTATTTTTCAAAATACATTTTTAGTATATAATTGTATTTTATAAAAGACAATTTAAATATACCTGCACCGATATATTAATTCTTATTTAAAACGAGGAGTGGTAATAACCCCCCCCCGTAAAATAGTATGTATACTATGTAAGAAATCTTAATGTAATCGTCATGGAGAGCCTTGCGTAGCTTGGCAAAGCCATCTGAGTCAATAAGTATAACAACTTCAAATTAATAGATGCAGATTGCTTCTCACGCCTGCGGCGTGATCGCAATGACGATTTAGTTAAAAGAAATGATAAAATAGGCAGTTAGAAAAAGTTGAATTATTGAGCGTGTTAAATAATACGATAGTGATTTATAAGTTAGACTAATTTTTTCTTTGATAAAATTAGTCACCTCAAACGTGAATGTTCATTGTGATGAGTGTCAGTAATGACGTGTTGAATTATCAAAGAGACCTGTTCTACAAATAGAACCCCGTATAACTCTTTTTCTCTTTTTTTAGTCCTGCTGGAGTACCTTCGTACACTAGATTTCCGCCTTCTTCTCCTGCTCCAGGACCAAGATCTATAACCCAATCAGCACTTTTAATAACATCTGTATTATGTTCTATTACAATAATAGAATGCCCTTGATCAATTAAGGCATTAAAAGAGGCTAATAATTTTTTGATGTCGTGAAAATGCAAGCCTGTAGTAGGTTCATCAAATATGAATAAGATATGTGCTTGTGTTTTTCCTTTACCTAAAAAAGAAGCTAATTTCACTCGCTGTGCTTCCCCACCAGAAAGGGTATTAGAAGATTGTCCTAACTTAACATATCCCAAACCTACATCAGTTAAGGGTTTTAAAGCAGCCC
>CAYVXB010000124.1:5419-5851 GCA_964454275.1 uncultured Chitinophagaceae bacterium
GGGGGGGAGGAAGAAAAAAAGGCAATGGCTTGATCTACACTCATTTCTAAAATATCATATATACTTTTTTCATGATAGGTTACTTCCAGTACTTCTTCTTTAAATCGTTTTCCTTTACAAACTTCGCATGTTAAATGTACATCAGCTAAAAATTGCATTTCCACAAGTTGCTCGCCTTCTCCTTTACATGTATCGCAACGACCTCCATCTACATTAAAAGAAAAATGTTTAGGTTGATACCCTCGCATTTTACTTAAGGGTTGATGTGCAAATAAATCACGTATTTGATCATATGCTTTAATGTAAGTAACAGGATTGCTGCGAGATGATTTACCAATCGGATTTTGATCTACCATTTCTACATGTGTTATACTATCAACAGCACCACTAATTTTTTTATGTAATCCAAGTTTATCTATTGATTCGCCCTTT
>CAYVXB010000125.1:0-1146 GCA_964454275.1 uncultured Chitinophagaceae bacterium
ATAAGAAAATCTTGTCTCTTTTGAAGATAAAGCAGCTTCTGTTTTTTGTTCGTTGCTATTTAATATCGTATTTCCTAAGCTAATAGTAGCTGTTTGTTGTTGTGTTAACCAATTGCTTCCGCTCAATAACAAAGCATAACAAGCATCAGCAGTAGAAACTGTTGTAGGCCAACGTTGGGTTTGTTTTTGTTGTAATAGCCAAGTTTTTAAATCGTTTACGGTTGCATTATTTTTTTCTATTTCTTGAAAAGCTTCTATTAATATAGCTTGTGTTTCGATGGGTGATTGATACCAATAATATCCATATATATGTTCTTTCCAATACATACCCATTTCTTCGTTGTTGATAGCATTATCTTTTGCAGAAGCTAAGATACTTGTTGCTTCTTTTGGTTTATTATTTCTAAATAAGGCTATAGCTAATTGACCTCTTCCAAATAAGTTATAATTTTTCCAATATTTAGCTGCGTTATCTAAAAGATATTTGTGTGCAACTTTTGTTTTAGTATCCATTGACATCTCTTGAAATCCGCTACGCATATATACGTATTGAATAGCTAAAGGATCAAACATATCTTCTTTTACTTTTTGCTTTTTAAGGTCAGTTACATATTCTACTATGCGATAATCCGCATATTGTAGCGCCTCTTTTGTGATTTCATCTAATGCTTGTTGAGCAGCGTCAGGAATAGCATTCATGCGTTTTAAACGGCTAATACCTGTAAGAATATATTGTGTGATATAAGGATCATCTGGTCCACCTTTAAACCACATAAATCCGCCATTCGAACTTTGTAATGGTTGTAATTGTGAAATGATGCGCAATACTTCTTGTGTAGCATGCATCGTATCTACCAATTGAGCAATCCATTTTTTTTGTGTGGTTTCATCGGCTGCATCTTTCACCCAGGGCGTTTCTTCTAATAATGCCGATTTTAATTCTTGATTTTTTTGAAGATTGCTCATCAATGCACTGGAATCCTTACTCCATTGTTGTAAAACATTTGCAATGTTTGAATTTTGACGAACAATTGAGGATGCTACAGCATGTGCATATAATCGATTAAAGGTTTGTTCAGCACATTCATGTGGATATTCTATTAAATAGGGCAAAGCCTGCAATGCATACCACACAGGATTGGTAGA
>CAYVXB010000125.1:1156-5785 GCA_964454275.1 uncultured Chitinophagaceae bacterium
AGAAAATTCTACACTAACATTTAAAGGTGTTAAGGTAGAAGACTGATTCATTTGTAATAGGGTAGGAAGTGTAAATTTTTTTTCTCCATACTTTCTCATATTTAATGGAACACTTTCTGTAACTAATATTCGACTGCTTAAAACAGGCAACATTACTTCTTCTCCATCGCTATATTTATCTGCTTTGGCAATGGCTCTTAAGATTAATGGTTTGTTATAATTGTATGGAAGATCGAAGCTGAAATGTACAACGGTGCTTTGTTGTGCTGTAGCAGTAAAATTTTGATTGGATGTTGTATTATGAAAGGCTATATCTACAGGTTGTAAAGTAGATGCATCTAATAATTGTAAAGAAGCTTGTCCTTTCATTTCGTTTGCAGATACATTGACAACTTTGATGGCTAATTCTACTTTATCACCTTCTCGCATGAATCTTGGCCAATTGGGTTGTACCATTAATGTTTTTTGAGTGATGATATTTTTTTCTGCTACTCCTGTGGCTAAATCTTTATTGTGTGCAAATACTTGCCATTTCCAGCGAGTTAGGGCTTCAGGAATAGTGAAACTGAATTGCACCATACCATTATTATCGGTATATAAATTAGGATAGAAAAAAGCCGTTTCATTAAAGTTTTTGCGCAAAGAAATATTGGCATCACCGCCGCCATTGTATTGTTTTTGTTCAGGTTTATTGTCTTGATCATTTTTATTTTTTTCTGTTGTAGTTCTTTCTTCTCTATTTTTTTCATCCATTACTTTCATGGGTGCGGCCATTGGCTTTTCATTTGATACTGTTGTTGATTTTACCATTTCAAATTCTCCATCTCTTAATCGATAATCATAATCATATCCTCGACCAAAATAATTGGCATTTATATATCCATTAAAAAATCCATTGAATGAAAAAAGAGTGCTGTATATTTTATAAGCATACGATATTGGCTTTTCAGGAATATATTTTGGAATAGAATATAATGTGCTGAATCCCGCTTCAGCAGACCAAGATCGGCTATCATATATTCTAGGCCATACATCCGGTGTTGACCATTGGTGTGGGATGAATTGATCTAACGATGCATCGTACATACTGGTCAATACTTCTGCATCGGTATTATTGCCTTTAGCAGTTTTTATTTGTACCGTCCAGGTTTCTTTGCTGCCCGGTTCAATTTTATCTCTAAAGGTTTTATATTGAATATCTAAATCGGTGTTTTGATAAGGAACATTGATATATGTTTTACTATTGTAGAAACGATTGTGTTTTACAAAAGCTTGTGAAAAAATCATTCCGCCTTGGTTTTCAACTGTTATCGATTTTGTAATTGTTTGAATAGTATTCGATAAAGTAGAATAGGTAAATGGAATAGTATTTTGATCTACTTTTAAATTATCAATATTTAAATTGATCAGATTAACATTATCTGCACTGCTGCCTTGTAACAAACGCAATGTATTATTTACATTGATGGTTATGTTTTGTTCTGGTTGCCACCAATAGGTTGTAGTAGGTAATTGTTTTGCATTGGGATCATACACTTGTACATAAATTTGATTTTCTACTGTATTATTAAAAGTGTCTTTGGTAGAAGTTTTTAATACATACCAACCTGGTGAAACATTTGATAGCTTATTTAATTTTTGTGCCGAAGGAATAATTTCTTCATAAATAGATTTTTGCTTTGTCCAGGCTGTTGGTTCATTTTCATTATTGTAAATATCATTGGGAAATTGTTGAATGTATTGATCGTAGCTTAATGTAAATTGATCAGGACGTTCCCAATATCTTTGGCGTAATAATCGACTGGTTTCTTTTACAGGAATCAATTCTACCTTAATTCTTGAAGCTTGTGGTTCTCCCCATAAATTTTTAGTACTCAACATAACATGGCTTAAACTATCTGCTGTTACAATAGATTTATTGGCAATAGGAATATCGATTTGCAATGCTTGTTCAGATAGTGGAAGTGCAAAACTTTGATGATGTGTTTCTCCAGAAAGATCGGTTATATCTACTTCAATAGTAAATGTAAAAAGTTGAGAGCGAGTAGCAGCGTTTATTTTATCTGCCATCGCTTTAAAATTAATTTTAAAACTCCCATCTGCTTCTGTTTCTATATTTCCATCTGCAATTTGTTTTTTGCCTGAGTTGGAATAATAGCCATACCATTCTTCATACCAAGGATAAAAAAATCGAGATTCTCTCGAAATACTATATTTTACTTTAGCATTGCTTAATGCATAGCCAGCATAAGCCATAGCATTGCCTTTTATGGTAACAGAATCGTTTAATTTATAAGGCTTAGTAGGTTTATCGAAACCAATATAAAAACTAGGTCGTTTATATTCTTCTACCGAAAAATACTTTGTAGATGAAATATTTGCACAATTTAAATACCACTGACCGGCCAACGAACCTTGTGGAATAGTGAATTGCCCGTTTACAGAGCCGTAGGCATTGGTAGTAAGTTGTAAGGTGCCTTTAATTTCTCCATTTGCATTTTGTAAATGAATCGTTACTTCTTTATTGGTTGAAATTTTAGCTGGCTCTGCATATATATTTTTTGAAAGCAACAAACCTTTAAAATAAATAGTTTGTCCTGGGCGATAAATGGCTCTATCTGTAAAAAAATACATTTGCTCATAATATGTGTGCGGATAATTAACACTTTGTGAAATATATTCTGTATTGTCTAAAAATAATCTATCGTTTTTATAATGAATATCTAATGTTATAGTTCTTTCTTCATTACTATTGGAAGGAACATTAATATGCCCTTGTTGATCGGCAAATAGCAATGGTCCTTTTTTAGTTTCGTATTTGTATGTTTTATAATTATAATATTGTTGATACACTTGTATAGAAGCATTAATTAAAGGTGCTCCTGTATTCCTGTTCAATATAAAAAAATCATTTCCATTTCTGATATAACTAATGTTAGAAACATAAAATGATGTAGCGTTTATCTTATTGCCTTCATCATTATTAAATCGATTATTAATAGATGTAATAAGAATATAATTTCCTTCATTCAACCCTTCAATAGGTATTTCTGTTTTGTGTTGTTGATAATCTAAAGGATTTGGAATAGCTTGTTGCCATTGCTTTATAGGTTTTTCTTTCAATAATTTTTTCCAAACAGTAGTATCATAACCATTTATATTTTTATAAGATGAATTTTGATCAATGCGAATAATTCTACAATTTATATTTGATATATTATGATAGGTTAATAAGGCTCTAAACGGTTGTTGTGGAATATTAACCATTTCAATTTGTAATGAAGTAGCTGGCCTTTGAATGGTAGTTAATATCCCTTCACAATTGGATCTACCATAAGAGGATTTGTATGTTTTGATGGCTTTCTCGCAAAGCTCTTTTGCTTTTACATAATACCATCTATAGGTACTATCGCCAAAAGGTTTATAGGTATTGGCCTTATCGCCATATAAACTGGCTAACATAGCATACGCTTCTGCAACATTATTAACGGTTGCATATTCTTGTATAATTTGGTTTAAGTTGGCTTCATATAAAGCATCCTTATTTTCTTGTACACTTTGTTGATACATAAAACTAAGGCGTAATAAATCTGCATCTAATAAAGCTTCTTTGTTATTATTGGATAAATGGTGTTGAATAATTTGTTGAAACAATTGTACAGCATGATGAAGTAAAGAGCTGCTGTCCGTAGTAGAAAAAGTATATTTTACAAAAGCAGCAGCTGGGGCAAACGCTTCATTTTGGTTTATGGTGAAAGCGTCCGAAGGTTGCGTTAAATAAGCATCAGAAGTAGAAAAATAGGATAATGCTCTATGAGCTAATAAATCGTAAACAGATGGTCTTAATTCATCCGTATTGCCATTTCTAATAATAGGGTTGATTTCTTTAATACTGATTTTTTGTAAAGCAGAACTATTATGAACAGAGGCTAAAAAAAGCGCACTCATTTTTTGATGAAAATCTTTAACCGTCCAGGTATTTACATCGTTAGAAGGTGCATTGGTAGTAGTAGTTCGTTGATATATTTTCCATTTATCATATTGATAAATGCGCCAATATTCTTCAGCTAGTAGGCTTTGTACAATTGATTTTGCAGGCTCACTAGCTTCTGCAATAGCTTTTTGATATAAAGCGATATTTTCACTGCGATCTTCTTCTGAAAGGGTTTGTTGTAAATAGGTTTGGTATATTAAAGACTTAATATATTGTGGATCGTTCTTCTCTGCTTTAGCTTGTTGACCTAAAGAAATTACTTTTTGTAACGCTTGTTTTTGTAAATCTTGTTTATAGATAAGGGTATCTATATTTTGCCATTGTTTATCATAATTTGACTTTTGTGCAGGGCTTACAAACACCATAATTGTAGATAGGGCAAACAACAATATTTTTTTCATATGTATCAATTTTTATAGCGAAACCGGGAATGAATTTAACTATAGATGTAAATGCTTTTCAATTTACACAAAACAATGCAATAAAAAAGCTGCTTCATGTTTTGAAGCAGCTTTCTATGAAAAACATATTCATTTTTCCTTTGCTAAAAAAAGTAGCAAATTGTTCTTTGTCGCTATCTTTCAACTCGCAAATACGCTTGCTATCTCCATCTGTACTTGGATCGCAAAGAACAG
>CAYVXB010000126.1:0-2195 GCA_964454275.1 uncultured Chitinophagaceae bacterium
AACCTAATCCCAAAGGCCCTACTATGGGTAGTGAGCACACTATTCGTGGAGGATGGTGGAATAGAAAGGCATATGATATGAGATCCAGCAATCGATACCCCGTTCAGTTTAACTATCGCGGCTTTGACATTGGATGTAGAATTGCCAGGTCTTTATAGTAGCTTGAAGGTAATTTTAGATATATTTTAAAATCACTTTTTGATTTCTCAAATATTTTATAGAACTTCGCACTCCCAAATTTATATTTTTTGGGAGTTATTTTTTCATTTTACACTTAATATCAACCTTCAGTTATGGCAAGAGTATGTCAGGTAACAGGTAAAAAACCTATCACAGGTCATAAAGTTTCGCATTCTAATATTAAGACCAATCGTAGGTTTTTACCTAATTTAAAAACCAAACGTTTTTATTTGGCTGAGGAAGAGAAATGGATTACCCTAAAATTATCTACGGAAGGTCTTCGTACTATCAACAAGAAGGGATTGTATGTTGTAGTAAAAGAAATGAGGGCCGAAGGAGCAAAGGTTTAATATTTATTGAATGAATGAAATAACATTGATTTTATTAGTTAAGCATTATTAATCACTATATAAAATGGCAAGAAAAGGAAATCGTGTTCAAGTAATATTAGAGTGTACAGAGCATAAAGCCAGTGGTAAACCTGGTATAAGCCGTTATATTACTACAAAGAACAAAAAAAATACACCAGAGCGTTTAGAATTTAAGAAGTATAATTCTATTTTGAAAAAATATACTGTCCATAAAGAAATTAAGTAGAAATTTTATTATCAATTAAATCAACAATCATGGCGTTAAAAAAATATTTAGTTAACATTTTGTGCTGGGGTATAATTTTGTTTTTTTCAATTGAGGGGGGTGGGTGTAAAAAAAGTGAACCAAAGAGCGAACCAAAGATGGAGGACGCCAATGTATACTTTGCAAGCAAAGACACATTATTGGCTGTAAATGCAAGTACTGGAGTTTTAAAATGGAAATTTGTAACTAACGGTAGGATTGCAAATGATCCTACTGTTTTTGATTCTTTGATAATTTGTGTATCGTTTTCTGGTGGAACGTCCTATATATATGCTTTAGATAGATTTAAGGGAATATCAAAATGGACTTATACTGCGAGAAATATGAATATCCAAGCAATACCCACTATTTTTAACAAGTCCATTTATTTTGGAAATGCTTATGCGAACAGTAATTTTTTTGCACTAGAAAGCACAACTGGCGTCTTAGTATTTAATGTTCTTTTGAGTGATGGTATAGTGTCGAGCCCTTTAATTGCTAACGGATTTATCTACTTACTTACTTTGAAAAATCTGTATCAATTGTATACTATTAATGGTACCACCAATTTCTTTACCCCCATGGCAAGTGTAGCGTCTTCACCCGCATTCAATAACAATAGCCTGTATTTTTGTAGCAATGCAGATAAGAGTTTACACAGATTTGATATTAGTAGCAAAATGAATAAATGGACATTCAATAACAACGGAGTTTTCTACACAGAAGGATCCTGCATGTCCCCCACAATTTATAATGGTTTGGTATATTTTGGGGATTTAAATGGCAGGTTTTATGCCGTGGATACTGCTGGGAATAAAAAATGGGAGTTTAATGCTGGTAGTCAAATTTATACTAGCCCAACAGTTTACAATGGTTTGGTATATTTTGGGGATTTAAATGGCAAATTTTATGCTATGGATGCTGTTAGTGGGAATAAAAAATGGGAGTTTGTAACAGGAGATGCAATCTATGCTAGCCCAGTGGCTTACAATGGTTTGGTATACTTTGGAGATAAAAGTGGCAGATTCCACGCTGTAAATGCTGCTGACGGAAGTAAAAAATGGGAGTTTGTAACAGGAGAGATAAATTATGGGGCTTGTATTGCAACAGATGGTGGGAAAGTTATACACTCAAGCGTTTCTGGAGATCAACAATAATTATTTAACTAATATATAAATTATGGCTAAACAAGCTAAAACCGCCATCAAGACAAAAGATCAAAAAGCAGCAGCAGAAGCTAAAAATTGGTCTAAAGTTATTAAAGTTGTACGTAGTCCTAAAACAGGAGCCTACACTTTTAAAGAAGGCATTATACACAAAGACAAAATAAAAGAATTTTTGGCGGCAAAGTAATAACACAACAGTTTTGGGGAAAGTGAGTAATTTCACATCAAAGGCTG
>CAYVXB010000126.1:2205-5607 GCA_964454275.1 uncultured Chitinophagaceae bacterium
ACTTATTCCCAAACCCGGCGATCACATCGACACATTTTTTTGGAGTGGCTTTTGTTTTTATGTATTTCGTGAACCAAATAAAAGACTTCCTATACGAACCATATTACTGCCCTCTTCTAAAGCAATAGTATAATCACTACTCATTCCCATAGATAAAATATGTGGGTTGTAATTTTTGATTTGTATTGATTTGTATTGATTAAACAATTGGTTTAATTCTTGAAATTCTTTTCTAACTTGGGTTTCACTATTTGAGAGTGATGCCATTCCCATAAATCCTACAATACAAATGTTTGATAATGGAGAATGTTGAATCGAATCAATCAACATTCTTAATTCATCTTCATTTAATCCGAATTTCGTTTCTTCTGTAGCAATGTGCATTTGTAATAAACAGTTAATATTTCTGTTTACTTTTTGTGCTTGTTTATCTATTTCTTGTAAAAGCTTATAGCTGTCTACACTTTGTATGAGATGAACGAAAGAAATAATTTGCTTTACTTTATTGCTTTGTAAATGCCCAATAAAATGCCATCGAATATCTTTTGGTAATTGTTGTTGTTTATTTACCAATTCTTGAACATAATTTTCTCCAAAATCTCTTTGACCTAAATTATATAGAGATTGAATATCTTCTACAGATTTTGTTTTACTTACAGCCACTACAGTTGTGTTGTGCTGTTTAGCTATTTCAATAATACGTTGATATGATTCTTTATTTATCATTATGGTAAATCAGCTCGACAAAGATATTGTAGATTTGAAATCTAATAAGCTATTATAAAATTATGCGTATCTTTTATTTTCTACTTTCCGCATGCTTTACTGTTGCTCTTGTTGTTGCGTTGAACATAAGGATAGCAGGCATTCCGCCACTAGGAAAATTTTTAAGTCCACAACATGGTTTTTGGCAAAATGCAGAACCGATTAATCAAGATTTTAATACCGAACTTTCTTTTCCACAGTTAAAAGGAAAGACTTCAGTGTATATAGATGATCGGTTGGTGCCACATATTTTTGCAGAAAATGAAAATGATGCATATTTCGTGCAAGGGTATATACATGCTACGTTTCGACTATGGCAAATGGAATTCCAAACCTTTGCAGCTGGTGGAAGGTTAAGTGAAATACTAGGAGAGAAAGTAGGAGAGGTGAATATTGTAGAGAAAGTAGATAAACCCTTTAGACGTTTAGGGATGGTATATGCAGCAGAAAATTCTTTGAAAAAAATGGAAGCAGATAGTATTACTAAACAATCTTGTGATGCTTATACAGCAGGCATTAATGCCTACATTACTTCTTTAAGAGACAAAGACTTACCGCTTGAGTATAAATTATTAGACTATCAACCAGAGCGTTGGACAAATTTAAAAACAATCCTGTTTTTAAAATATATGTCCTACGATTTGGCGGGGAGTGAAAATGACTTTGAATATACCAATGCTCGAGAAGTCTTTAACTGGAAAGATTTTCAGCTCATGTATCCTACCATTCAAGACTCTTTAGATCCTATTATTCCTAAAGGAACAATATTTGAGAAGCCTAGTATAACATTGCATACACCTATGCAAATGAATGGGGTACAGCATTACAAGGATAACAATTTAAAAATTTCCCCTTTTGGGGAAGTTAGAGGGAGCCAGCCTGATCCAGACAACGGTAGTAATAATTGGGCTGTTGCGGGAAAGAAAACAAAAAGTGGCAGACCTATTTTGTGTGATGATCCTCATTTAAACTTAAATCTACCGTCGCTTTGGTTTGAAATGCAAATGCATACACCTTCTTTTAACGCTTATGGAGCAACATTTCCAGGAGCACCTTCCATTATTATTGGCTTTAATGATAGTTGCGCATGGGGATTTACGAATGCTATGCGAGATGTGAGGGATTACTATGAAATACAATTTAAAGATAGTTCGATGCAGGAGTATTGGTACAATGGCACGTGGCAAAAAACATCTTTTAGAAAAGAAATTATTAAAGTAAGAGGAAAGGAAGATGTTGTGGAGAATATTGCCATGACTGTATTTGGTCCAGTTATGTATGATCATCATTTTGCTAATCCTTTAAATAATGGAAAATATTATGCGGTGCGTTGGAAAGCACACGATGCCAGTAATGAAATACGGATGTTTAATAAACTAAATCATGCTAAGAATTATAATGACTATTATGATGCTATAAAAGACTATGAATGTCCTGGGCAAAATGTGATTTTCGCAAGTAAAAAAGGAGATATTGCTTTGTGGCAACAAGGAAAATTTCCAGCAAAATGGGATAGGCAAGGTGATTTTGTAATGCCAGGTGTGGATAGTCGTTTTATGTGGCAAGGGTATATTCCACAACAAGAAAATCCACATCAAATTAATCCTGAACGAAGCTTTGTAAGTAGTGCTAACCAATTGCCGGTGGATGATACTTATCCATATTATTTAGGAGGATCATTTCCTCCTTATCGCGGATTAATTATTAATAGAAAATTATCATCTATGAAAAATATTACTGTAACAGATATGCAACAATTACAAAATAATAATTACGATGTATTTGCAGCAATGGCCGTTCCTGTGTTATTAAAGTATGTAAATGAAATTTCATTAACAGCACCTCAAAAAATATATCTACAAAAAATAAAAAAATGGAATTTTTATGATGATGCTCAACAAGAAGCACCTATTATTTTTGAAAATTGGTGGCGTGCATTTCAAGAAATGGTATGGAAAGATGAAATGGCATTATCCAAACTTCCTTTATTGCAACCTTATGAAAGTACTTTGCTAGAGGCTATTTTGAGAGATAGCACCTATAAATTTATAGATGACATTAACACATCTAAAAAAGAAACGCTTAGAGAAATAGTCACCCAATCATTTCAATTGTCCACGATAGAAGATGATGGTGCATATAAAAATGGGGGTAGTAATTGGGCTGCATTTAAGGATACAGAAATTCCTCATTTATTAAAAATAATTCCATTCAGCGAATTGCACATAAATGTTGGAGGCGGAAAACATGCTATTAATTGTATTAAAAAACGCCACGGACCTTCTTGGCGGATGGTAGTGGAATTAACAGATGCTATAGACGCATATGGTGTGTATCCTGGTGGACAGTCAGGCAATCCCGGTTCAAAATATTATGATGCTTTTATACATACTTGGGCTGCCGGACAATATTACCATTTATGGTTTATGCATAAAGAGAATGAACAAGATAAGCGAGTAAAATGGGTAATGAATTTTAAAAACCAATAGTAACACCTAGAACAGTACAATATCCCATCGTTATAGTTGAAATTACTAGAACCAATTGTGTAAATGTTTTTGAAGTAGTATTCTATGGTTATAGATGTACGTTTTTTTATTTTATAGGCATTAAATTTGCCGCACTATTATTTCGTTT
>CAYVXB010000127.1:0-5576 GCA_964454275.1 uncultured Chitinophagaceae bacterium
ACCCTTTCAGGGTTTAAAAAATCAAATAAATTTTCTATAATTATCCCATCCCTTCCCTTCGGGATTTTTTTGTGTATATACTCTAGGTGGCACACAGGCTACTTGCTCCAAATCAGGCGGGGGTTTCCGCTCCAATCCCGCAGCCTATCGACTTAAACCTATCCATCAGCATAAAAAATGTATAGTAGTAAAAAATCGGGTACTAAAAAAATACTGGTAAAGTATTTGGCTGTTTATACAAGTATTATGCAATAGTTGATTCAATGGGTATAGCCCCCAAGGCTACCATGTAGCAGATACGAGTGATTATAATATATTAATAGAGAATTTAGGTGGTCGTGATGCGGCTGGTGGTATTTTAAAAGATAGAACAAAAGGCTTACCACAAAGCTGGCAACCTCCCAATACAAATGCTTCTAACTTAATAGGTTTTACTGCTTTGCCTGGTGGTGCTCGCTTTGCTAGTAGTGTAGCTAGAGCCCTTGGATATGAAGCCTATTTTTGGACTTCTAGTCTATCCTCTAATAATCTAGGAGGGCACTTATATAAGTTATCCAATAATGGTCCCTCTATATTTCATTTAGGGTATGATAAGATTGATGGTTACTCCGTTCGCTGTGGTTAAAAACATCAATTAATCTATAAAAGCACTTATTTTTAATTTTTAAGCATAACAGCAGTGCGCTGAATGGCAGGTAAACAACTTTTTAGTATAACCACCGCTTGCTGAAGCCTATAAAAAATGCCTACCTATGCTTAAGCAGTGTGCTGAAGTATATAAAAAATACCTACCTATTTTTCATCAGTGTGTTGAAGCATATAAAAGATACCTACTTATTTTTCATCAGTGTGCTGAAACATATAAAAAATACCTACCTGTACTTCAGTAGTGTGTGGGAGTATAGGTAGGTATTTTTAGGGTTTTATTATATTAGGGCTATTTGTATAGTATAAAACACTCTTATCTTTATCCCAAAATAACTTTTATACTATTTTTATCAACTTATTTACATCACCTATTAAATATCAAAACAATGAAAACAGATCAAACTACACCTGTATTAACTAACGGTACTAAATCTACTAAAAAAAATGGCCGAAACATTCCTTATGCCGATACTGATTTTTTAACCCTTGCCCAATCGGTAGCTGCAAAATGGAAAACAGATGCTGATTTTAAGTTGAAATGGACGGATTCATCCACCTTTAAAACTTTAGTAGATAGTTATGATAAAAATTTAGATAATAAATTATCTACAAGCAGCGGCCGTTCTATACAAACCCAAACGTTAGCCCAAATTAATAAACAGATAGATGAAGCGGTAGAAAATGTAAAAGCCTACATTATTAAAAAATTTAAAAAAGCTAATGCGCCTGCATATTTTATAAACTATGGTATTGTAAAAGAAAATAGTAGCTACCGCCTACCTAAAGATCATGATAAAAGACTAAAAGCCCTGCCTTTAATGATTGCGGCTATTGCTGCCGATGGTTTTAAAGCAGAAGAATATGGTACCAGCTTTTGGACTACTATAAAAAATGATTTTACAATTGCCTTAAACAATACAATTACCACTACTAAAAATATAAGCAATAAAGTAGCGGTAAAAAACAGCGATAGAGAAAAAATTCATAAAGTATTAATAGCCATTAGGCATTTAATTTATGCTCATTATCCTGATACGTACAAACAAGTGTCCAGAGAATGGGGATTTATTAAAGAAAACTTTTAATAGTTGATAGTTTATATTTGATAGTTGATAATGAAACAGCATACTATATATGATAAGACTTTGGCTTTTGCTGTTAGGATTGTGAAGCTTTATACATATATGGTGGAGGAGAGAAAGGAATTTGTACTTTCTAAACAATTATTACGTAGTGGTACGGCTATAGGAGCTTTAGTAAAAGAAGCCAAACAAGCCGAAAGTAAAAAAGATTTCATACATAAATTAAATATTGCTCTTAAGGAGGCTAGTGAGACAGAATATTGGCTTTTGTTACTAAAAGAAACCAATTACTTAACCCATAAAGCATTCACCTCTCTTAATAAAGATTGTGTTGAACTATTAAAACTCCTAACCACCATCATAAAATCTACCAAAAAAAACCTATTAATAGTGGATAGTGGATAATTGATATTTGATAGTTATTTTTATTTTAAACGCTTATCATATTATAGCATACTATTTCATTATCAACCATTCATTATCAACTATCCACTATCAACTATAAAACATGCACAAAACAGAAGTCTCCACCCTTGGTGAATTTGGTTTAATTCATCATCTTACTAAAAACAACGAAACTCGCAATGCATCTACATTAGTGAGTATTGGTGATGATGCTGCAGTTATTGATCAATTTGGAAAACAAACAGTTATTAGCACGGACTTGTTATTAGAAGGCGTTCATTTTGATTTAATGTACACGCCCTTAAAACATTTAGGCTATAAATCAGTAATAGTAAATTTAAGTGATATATATGCTATGAATGCCACTCCTACACAAATAACCATTAGTGTAGGTATTAGCAATCGGTTTAGTGTGGAAGCATTAGATGAATTGTACGAAGGCATATACACCGCTTGTGAAAAGTATAATGTAGATTTAGTTGGAGGAGATACTACATCATCGCCAAAGGGTTTATTGATAAGTGTTACAGCTATTGGTGAAATAACACCTAATACATTTGTATTGCGCAGCACTGCAAAGAAGGGAGACTTAATTTGTGTAACCGGAAATGTAGGCGGTGCTTTTTTAGGATTAACTTTATTAGAACGAGAGAAAAAAATTTTCTTAGACAATCCAAACATACAACCTGACTTAGAAAATCGATCCTATGTCGTGGGACGTTTATTAAAACCAGAAGCCCGTAAGGATATTATAGATTTTTTTGCACAACAAAATATGCAACCTACTGCTATGATGGATATAAGCGATGGGTTAAGTAGCGATGTGTTACATATTTGTAAACAAAGTGAAGTAGGATGTAGAATATATGAAGATAAACTTCCTATACACGAAGAAGCCAGACAGGTTGCATTTAATTTTAATATAGACCCCACCACCTGTGCATTAAATGGGGGAGAGGATTATGAATTGTTATTTACTATTCAGCAAAAGGATTACGATAAAATAAAACTACATGAAGATATTTCAGTAATTGGGTATATTGCTGAAATAGCAGAAGGTAAAAAAATAATTACTAAAGGAGGCAATACGTTTGATATTGTTGCACAGGGTTGGAATGCACTTAAGTGAGTTATAAATTAGGAATTGAGCACTACGAATAAAAGATAATTTATTTTAGGAGTATTCATTGTTAAAAGGGATCGTAAAATAATTGATATTGCTAATTAAGTATAGTTATCATGCCGAACCCTTCCTTCGTCAGGGTAAACTGCGGAGGCATCTCTCAAAATAATAAATTCCTTATGTAATAAGGGATTTCTCCCTACGGTCGAAAGGACAAATCATACTATTTAATTTTAAATCTATACTTCCTCATTTCTCATTTTTAAGTCTTAATTAATTGGGGCTACTGTTGGTTAATCGTGCTACGGTTCTTTAAGGATATGACGAACACGAGGATTAGTTTAAGGTTTGCATAGCTTACACGAAAGTGTTTCATTAAATGCTGTTACAACGTTGCACTTTGCCAAAACTAAGGACGAAGTTTATCTGGTATGACAAACTTCGCCCAACAACAATGCTGTTTGCAAAATGCGTTTCTTTACATCTGATTGATCTCTTGACTGGATGAAACAAGTTTCACCATGCACTTCGCAAACAGCTGGATCGGTTAATACAAATGTCGTTATTACTGAATAACAAACCTTTTTGTATATTTTTTATTATTAGCTATAATGGTTAACAGATATACCCCTTTGGCATAACCCGATACATTGATTTGATACCCCGATTTAGCATTGTTGAATGTTGTTTTTTGCATGCTGTTTCCTGCCATGTCATATATTTCTATTACGCCATTATCTATATGGCTGGCGGTAATAGTAAATATACCGGTGGTGGGGTTGGGGTATAGGTTGATGTCTTCTGTGTTTGTAGTTCCTACCTCTTTAGTTGCAACGTCTTTAGTAACGTTGTTACCCCCAGTAATTTGTGTAACTAGTTTTTTAAGTTCATCGATTTGTTTTTGTTGGTCTTTAATTTCTTGTTTTTGTTCTTCAATTTGCTTTTGTTGTTCTTGCACCGCTTTTACTAAAGGCACTACAAACTGACCGTAGGCTAAGCTATAGTTGTCGTTTGCGTTTTCTGGTTTGTGTAGGCCGTTAAAATCGTAGCCCACTTCTTGCGCTGCCTTTTCTACTTCTTGGGCTATAAAACCGCTTTGGCGGATGGCAGTGGAAGCACTAAAGTCTCTGTTCATATACTCTTTACGAACGTCGGCTGGCATGTTTTGGGTTAAAAAGGCTTGAAATTTTTTAGTGTCGAAATTGTATACTACGGGGCGTAGTTTTTGGATGAACGCCAATCCTTTTACTTCTTCTTCGTTAATGTTGCTTTTAAAGCGTCCGTCGGAAACGGTGTACATTACCGTGCCTTCAATAACTTTTACACTAGCATCGCCTAATCTTATTTTATCGCTGGCATTTACTATGGTATTGTTTCCAATGGCTGTGGAATTATTAAACCCTTTTTGTATATCGGCAGTATATCCTATGGCGGTATTATATTTACCGTCAATATTACTGTTAAGGGCTAGACTACCTATAGCGGTGTTGTAATTTCCAATGGTGTTAGCCAGTAGGCTTCTGTCTCCAATAGCGGTGTTGCCGTCGCCAGTGGTGTTGGCGTAAAGGGCTTGGTAGCCGTTGGCTGTGTTGTAGCCTCCGGTAGTGCGAGCATTGCCTGATTGGTAGCCATAGAAAGCGTTGTTGGCATCTATTCTACCGGCTTTTTGGTTATTTACTCGAATGTTGAAGGGTATATTATCGGTGGTGCCGATGAAGTTGGTGCCGTCGACAGTGCCTGCAGTGCCGGTTAGGGACCAGCTTGTTGATGCTGGAGCTTGCCAAGTGGCTGTGCCGCTGGCATCGGAGGTGAGTACTTTGCCTGTAGAAGGCGCACCGCCCACAACTTGCAAACCTCCAGTAATTAATGTAGTTGCGGTTCCTACGCCGGCAAATACTTTGGTTACGGAATCGTTGCCTAGTTGTATGGCGTTGCTGGTGGTCACTTTTGCATAAGCCCCGATAGCGGTGGCATAGTTTAAAGCACCAGAGGAAACATTGGCATCATAACCCAAAGCAGTGTTGTAGGTTCCCGTAGTATTGGAATTAAGGGCATTCATTCCATTAGCCGTGTTATAGTTTCCAGTAGTATTGGAACGAAGGGCTTGAGTTCCATTAGCCGTGTTATACCATCCCGTAGTATTGTAATAAAGGGCTTGATATCCATTAGCCGTGTTATAGCTTCCCGTAGTATTGAAAGCAAGGACATACGCTCCATTAGCTGTATTTTGTTGTCCCGTAGTATTGTAATAAAGGGCATTAGATCCATTAGCCGTGTTTATTTGTCCCGTAGTATTGGAATAAAGGGCATTCGTTCCA
>CAYVXB010000128.1:0-5562 GCA_964454275.1 uncultured Chitinophagaceae bacterium
TTTTAAATGTACATTTCTTAATCTCTAAAAATTTAACCACTATAACTCAACAAAACCGCATCTCGATTATCATTTCAAAAAACAATAAATGAGGTAATCAAACACATTACAGACATTAAAAGTCTTTTAAAAGCATACTTATATCCATTAACGGTGGATGGCTTTTCGCACTAATCCAACGAACTCGGGAGAAATCTAATTTGAGCGCATCCATTTACGTTTTACGATTGCTCATTCTGGTTGCTTTGTTAACAGCCAAAAGGCTCAAAATGGACGGTATATTTTTTAGTGAAATGACAAAAGAAATCGAATAAATTATTGTAGCTTTGTGCGTACACTGCAACGCCTCACTCTGTTTTGGGGCGTTGTATTTTTTTAATAATCTAAGTTAAATACATTCACACATCTTTAAAATAATGTACTATGAGTACCATTAATTATGTAACAAAAGAAACGCTGGCACAAATGCAAGCCGAGTTAACACAGCTTAAAACGGCTGGCCGTGCAGAAATAGCTAAAGCTATTGCCGAAGCTCGTGAAAAGGGCGATTTAAAAGAAAATGCAGAATACGATGCTGCTAAAGAAGCTCAGGGTATGCATGAAGCCCGCATTTCAGAATTAGAAAATGCCATTGTTAATACACGCATTATTGATGCATCCGATATTGATACGTCTAAAATATCTATTCTTACTAAGGCAACCATTACCAATGTGGCTACCAAAAAAACAATTACCTATCAAATAGTTTCTGAAAAAGAGGCTGATTTAAAACTAGGTAAAATATCTGTTACCTCGCCTATTGGAAAAGGTTTACTAGGGAAACAGGTAGGAGAGGTTGCAGAGGTGCAAGCGCCTAATGGTACATTAAAATTTAAAGTAGAAAAAATTTCTATTTAATTAGAAAAATAGACGTTATCTAAGTTAGACCAAATCCCTGAGGATTTTTTTGAAACCCTCGGGGATTATGCGAAAGAAAACCTTCGTCAGCATAAAATAATATTAACTTGGATAATATCTGATATGTATACAAAACGGAAGCTTTATGCTTTTAACATGCATTCGATAGTAAAGAGCTATTGTTTATATATAAAAGGCTCTCCGCCCCTTCGAGCCCCGATGCAGGTTTTGCGAACTAAAATATATTATGTGGCATGAAACAATTTGCACTACAAACCACAACATGTCTATAATACTGAATCGGGTTGCGAGGTACGAGGCATTAACGTAGAACGAACGTTATTGTATCTTTTTATGCTGTCGATAAAATCCTTCATTCAATTGTTGAATATAGTCTAATATTTTATTTCGTCCTGTGCCTTTAATAGCAGAGGTTATAAAATGGTCCGGAAGCCCGTCCCATTTGTCTTGCATGGTTTGTAAAAAAGCTTGTATGTTAGCCGAGGCTTCTCGCTGAATTACTTTATCCGTTTTTGTAAATACTAAGGCAAAAGGCACTTTCCATTCGCCTAATTGATTAATAAAATCTAGATCAATTGTTTGTGGTTTGTGGCGAGCATCAATTAGCGCAAACGTCATGATTAAATTTTCCCGATTTTTTAAATAATCGGAAATCATTTTTTCCCATTGTTTGCGTTGCTTATGCGATACTTTAGCAAAACCATACCCGGGTAAATCTACCAAATACCAATGCTCCGGTTTTTGTGAAGTAGTATATTTACTTTTTATATCAAAGTGATTAATAAGCTGTGTTTTACCTGGCGTATTACTGGTTTTGGCTAATTTTTGTTTATTAGTGAGCATATTAATTAAGGATGATTTTCCTACATTACTGCGTCCAATAAAAGCATATTCTGGCTTATTCGCCGGTGGGCATTTTTCTAAATTTGGATTGGAAATTAAATATTCGGCTGTTTCAATATTCATCATAATGCCACAAAGATCCGTAATTAATATTGAAGTGTAATTTCTGTAGCGCCATAGCCAAATCTATGGTCATATTGATTTACAAAAGACTTTACTTCTTTTTTAGTTTTCAATATATCATGAATTTCATTGCGTAAGCGCCCAGTTCCTACGCCATGTATAACAATAAGGGAGGGCTGATAATGCAGAAGGGCTAAATCGTAATATTTTTCAAATGTTTGTAATTGTATTTGTAAGATTTCGAAATTATCAAGGTGTTGCCAATCTTCAATAAGTTTTTCAATATGCAAATCAATAATAGTGCGAGGCGGTTCAATATGCTTTTTTATTTTAGAAACGTCAAGTGTTTTTTTGATGGTAGATATAGGAAGTATTTCTTCTTCTTTTTTATCTGGAAGAAATTCAAAAAGTGAAAAAGTAAGCCAAGGCTCGTTTTGGGCTTTCATGTTTTCAATCTTAGAAAATAGTTGCTTTGGCTTTATTCTAAGAATAGTGTTAAAACTACTAGCCTTATTAGGCAATAATTGCGTAAGAAAAAAATTAAAAGAAAAAGCGGGACTATCATTCCAATCTTCAAAAGGAATATTATGTAAATAAAAAGTATTAAAAGCGGCTATTTCACTATTTAATTCAAAAGATGATTTACCAAAAAAATGAAGTTGATAGGTAAATAGTAATGATTGATCTGTTTGGTTTATTAAATATAATTTTAGTTCTTTTATTATTTCTTCACTTAATTCATTTAGCTCAAACGTTGGAATGCATTGCATTACAATACCTTTCGAAGTTCTATTTTTTGCTTGTTTTTTTTCTATAGGAATTTGATCAATATATAGCTTAACAGGGTGTTCTGTTGATTTTTTCTTTTCTGTAAACCGCTTAAAATACGGAAAATCAATTTGATCAATGTAAATAGGAAATTGTACGCCACTTACTTCTACAGTAACCATTTCATTATTAATAATGTTGATTACTTCTCCTTCTTCGTTAGAGTGTGTAATTAATATGGTATCGCCAATTTGAAATTTCATAATTAGTTAATTTTTTTACTCAGGCTCAAAAATTGTAGCTTTGAGTAAGGTTATTTCAATTTTAAAAAAATATTATAAATAATATGATACGTGCCATAATAACGCCAAACAATACAAAGCTTTCTATTAACATTCCTAAAAATTATGTGGGCAAAAAAATAGAATTGCTTTACTATGCACTTGATGAGCTACAAACTAAAGACTCCTTGTCGGCTTCTCCTGCTATATCTGGTAATGCATTAAATAACCAAGCATTTAAAAATTGGATTGAACAAGCAGAAAGCATGCCTACTACAAATTTAAAAGAAGCAAAAACCAAATGGGTGCAAAAAAGAAAGCAATTGCAACAGCTTATCAAATAAGGCTTTAACAAAATGCTTTACAAAACATTAATGAGATAACCGGTTATATTGCTTTTATTAACCTCCAACCTATGAATGCAATTAAGATGGGTGATGCTGTTTTTGAGACTATTGATCGCATCGCACAAAATCCTTTTGCATTTAAAGAATGTGAACAGTTATCTACTAAAACAAAAATGTACCGCCAAGCACCTTGTGCTAGTTGGTATATCATCTACAAAATTATTGCTTCTAATTTTAACATCATTATTCTTGGTATCATTCATATCCTAAATAAGCCTTCAAAAAGAAAGATGTTGAGAAAGGTAAAGTAAGTATTATAAAAATTAAATACCATCTACATCAACCAAACTTCTAGTTTATCTTTTGCGTTGGGATACGTGGATGTTCAGGCAGTTGAGCATTAATAAACTCAATAATTTGTGTGGTGTAATTATCATATTTACTTTTATAATAATGTATTTTTTTTACTACATTATTTTTTTTGAATTCAATAGTAATTTCATTTCCACCACATGCTATTATTTCATTATCACTTGTTGGCAAAGCTTCGTACTCGTCAATCGATATTTTACTAATACTAATTAGTTTTTCACTAAGAGTAAGTTTCTTTTCAAAAAAGATAGTTTTTTGAGGAACCCATTTTTGATTGATTTGATCCCACTGACTTGAGGTATAGCAGATCAATTCTTTTTCATTTAAAATATATGTGGGAGATGAAGGATGGCCATTCCACACCCATATTTTTACTTCAAATGGCTCAATTGAATTGTTATTCATACTTTTTATTTTATTGTTACAGCTCGTGAATATTAGTAAAATAAATGTAAAAAAATACCTACTTGTATTAAATATCATAAGGTAAAAAGTTTTTATATAATATAGATGCATTATTTAAAAGAATTGCACAAAAATTATGGTTTTATATAAATTTAAAACTATCTCCATCAAACAATCCTTTATCACTTAGCTTTAAGTGCGGTATTACTAATAAGGCCATAAAACTTAATGTCATAAAAGGTGCGCTGAGTGTGGATCCTAACTGTTTGGCCATAGCATCAATAGCCGTGTACGCTTTAGCTACAGTGTATCCATCTTCATTACTCATTAATCCTGCTACGGGAAGTGGGAGCAATTGATTATGAGTATCATTAACACAACTTACGCCACCACTTACTTCTATGATGGCATTGATAGCTTCAGCAAGGCTAACATCATTAACGCCTACAGCCACAATGTTATGGCTATCGTGTGCTACGGATGAGGCAATAGCACCTTTTTGCAATCCAAAATTTGTAATAAATGCTTTAGCTATAGGCGCTTTGTAATAGCGATTAACAACTACTATTTTTAAGATATCTTTTTCAACATTGCTGTTTATAGTATTATCAATCCTCATTAAATTACTAAGCGGTGTTATTAATTTATGGGTGATGAGTTGCCCATCTAATGCTTCTATTACAGGTATTTGGTTGTTTTGTATTTGTGCATCTGTATCATACATGGTTAGTGCATCAACAGTTATTTTTTCGCAATTAAATTGATTAATGGGTTTTGTGTTAATGGAGTTTAGTAATGATTTGCCATTTTCTGCAACCAATTTCCCATTAATATAAGTTTGTACAACGTCAAATTTTTCTAGATCTTTTACAATGATGAAATCAGCCATATCACCTTCTCTTAGCAAACCTACATTTAGTTTGTAATGCTCTACAGGATTGACACATGCAGCTTGTAATATTTTAAATATATTGATATTTTTAGTGATTGCTCTGGCACATAATTGATTGATGTGTCCTTCTACTAAACTGTCCGGATGTTTATCATCACTACAAAACATTATTTTTTCTGGATAGTCATTTAGTAAATTAATTAAGGCTTCAAAGTTTTTGGCGGCGCTCCCTTCTCTAATCAAAATTTTCATGCCATATTGTAATTTCTCTAATGCTTCTTCTTTAGTAAAGCATTCATGATCGGTGCTTATGCCAGCATCAATATATTGTTTAGCCTGATCGCCTCTCAATCCTGGTGCATGTCCGTCAATTGGTTTTCCTAGTGCTTTTGCAGTAGCTATTTTTTTTATTACTTCTTCATCTTTAATCAATACACCATGAAAATTCATCATCTCGCTTAAATATTTTACGTCATCTTTTTCGAGCAATTGCCGTACATCATTACCATCTAACGATGCACCAGCAGTTTCAAATATTGTAGCAGGTACACAACTGGGAGCACCAAAATTAAATTTGAAATTTGTTTGTTTCCCATTATCAATCATAAACTGC